>JABFSR010000061.1 GCA_013140495.1 Verrucomicrobiota bacterium | reverse complement strand
CATTGAGTCCGATGTAATTTCCTGCAATCACGTTTCCCGTCGTGCCAAGGTCGGACACCGTCACGCCTTGCAGGGAGTTTCCCGAAATCAGGTTGCGCGCGGCGGCGCTGGTGCCACCGATGAGATTGGATTGGGCGCCGCCGAAGATGGACACGCCCGACCAGCCATTGGGCATCGCGGTGTTACCTGCGGGATTCAGGCCGATGAGATTTCCCGCGACCACATTGCCCCTGGTGTTCGCTCCCGAGATACCGAGACCTTGAAAAGTATTTCCCGAGATGACGTTGGCCGCGTCTGTGTTGGTGCCGCCGATGACGTTGCCCTGAGCGCCACCGTAAATGCTCACGCCCGCTGTAGCGTTGGACAAGGCCGCGCTCCCGGTGGCGTTGACACCGATGTAATTTCCCTGGACGGTATTGTTGCGCGTGCCGGAGTCGCGAATGATCAACCCTTCATACGCGCTGCCGGAAAGTATGTTTCGCGCGGCGGCATTCGTCCCGCCGACTGTGTTGCCGCTGGCTCCGCCAGAAATGATGAGCGGATAATATCGGTTCGTGGCCGAAGCAGTGCCGGCGGAATTAAGACCGAGATAACAGCCTCGCACGGAGTTGCCGGTTGCATTTGTGCCATCAATGACAATGCCCGAACCGGAAAAGCCGTTGATGATGAATGACTGCACCACGCAGTTGCTACCGAGCAGCCGGAGGCCGTCGGAATAAACACTGGCGGGATCACAAAGCGCTCCATTGAGCACAATCTCCGGGCCGTTCGGATTTGAATTCGTCGGCTGGCTGCTGCCATCGAGAATCGTCGCGCGCATAAGTCCCGGAAAACTGTCGGTCGGCTGGATGGTGAAAACTCCGCCTGCGAAACCCGGATCGCTGGTCGGAATGTTGAACGTGATCGTGGTGCCCGGATGGTCGAGGGCGTAATACAGCGCCGCGCGCAAACTGCCCGGCCCGCTGTCGAGCGTGGTGGTCACCACGCTGGTGAGCACAGGCCCGGCGCCGTATTTCGCGGCCATGCCCGCGCGGTCGCCCGGACTGAGAATTTGATCATACTGCTTGCCGATCACGTCGAGATACTGGGCGTAGGCAGGCAGGGGCTGGATGGTATCGAGGACGTCGGGACTCACCGAGAATGCATCGCGCCGGTAGTGCATCACCGAAAAGAAATCGTAGGCTCCGGTGTTGAGCGTGTTGCCGAGCTTCACAAAACTGCTCGCGTATCCTGCCGCAATGTTGTTCGTCAGGATGGTGACGAACGCGTCGCGATCCGAGCGCTGATGCTCGTGGACGAGACCGAGCGTGTGGCCGAGTTCGTGGCAGATGGTGGCGCGATTCCAGGAACCCGGACCGATCTCCAAAAACTGCTGGCCGCCCACCATGCCGAGCGCGGACTGGCCGCCGCCGAGCGAGGGGTTTTCTTTGACGGTGAAATAATTCGCCTGGGCGGTGCGCGGAATGAAGCGCAGGTTGGCGAACATCGCCCATTCGGCGGCGCCATCGAGAAAGGCTTTTTTTTTGGCGGGCGAAACCGAGGCGTCGAACGTGTAATAAAGATTTCCGCCCGTCCACGCTGGGGCAATGCCGTCGAAGGCGAAATTGATCACCGTCCCGCCGGCGACTTGATTTCGCCACGTGCGCAGTTTCTCGACGAGGATTTGCATGTCGCCGACCTGGGCCAGGTTTTGACCGGGCGGAACCGCGGCGATGATTTCATCCAGCATCGCCACGTTCCAATCAGTTTGCGGAAGGGCGGTGACTTTCACCGCGCCGAAAAGTGAAATGCAGAAAACAATGAACGACAAAACCAAGCGTGCCGATTTTTTCACAAATCTGGAAACTTTCATCTGGCGCACTGTAAGTCGTGTCAATCTCGCTGCAAGACAGAAGTGCTGCTCGACGTTGATCGTCACAGAATGTCGCTGGTGCTACGACGTGAAGGCGTGGAAATGATTTCTGTCGAGCCGGGAGACGTCCTCTGATTGCCTTGGAGCGATGAGTCACCTGTGCTTTGACACGCCGCAGTCCAAAGGATACAAAAGACCCCGGCATTATGTCCCCGCTGTGTTTTCTACCGATTATCGGCTGTCTGCTTGCGTTTGTCGCGCGGGCCGGCGATGTGGGAGTTCGACCCAGCGCGGAGGCCTTGCGTAACTGGCCGCAGTGGCGCGGGCCGTTGGCCAATGGTGTGGCGCCGCAGGCGAACCCGCCGATTCACTGGAGTGAGACCAACAATGTACGCTGGAAAATTCCGTTGCCGGGCAAAGGACATTCTTCACCGATCGTTTTCGGCGATTCTGTGTATCTCCTCGCTGCCGTGCCCGTAGGGGTGGCGCAGAAGCCCGTTCACGATGATGCGCCCGGTGTGCATGACAGCGTGCCGGTCACGCATCGCCACCAGTTTATTGCTCTCGCCATCAGTCGTAGGGATGGAAGCATTTTGTGGAAGACGGTGCTGCGCGAAGAGTGGCCACATGAGGGCGGTCATGAAACTGGCAGCCTGGCTTCAAATTCACCAGTCACCGACGGCGAGCGCCTTTATGTGTTTTTCGGTTCGCGTGGGCTCTATTGCCTGAATTTGAAAGGCGAAGTGATTTGGTCGAAGGACCTCGGCAGGATGCATACGCTTCACGCTCATGGCGAGGGCAGTTCGCCGGTGCTTCACGGGGACACACTCATTGTGTGCTGGGATCAGGAGGGCGACTCCTTTCTTTACGCCTTCGACAAACGTACCGGCAAACAACTCTGGAAAACTGCACGTGACGAGAAGACGTCCTGGTCCACGCCGCTCGTGGTCGAACACGAGGGGAAGCCGCAGGTCATTGTCAGCGCCACGAAGCGGGTTCGGGGCTATGATCTGGCCACCGGCGCGCAACTTTGGGAATGTGCAGGCTTGACGGACAATGTTGTGTCATCGCCTGTGTACACCGACGGCGTGGTAGTGGCGGGGAACAGTTATTATCAGCAGGCGATGGTTGCCATCCGACTTGCGGGAGCCAAAGGCGACATTACCGGCACCGACAAAGTTGCGTGGAAACTCAACCGTATGACGCCGTACGTTTCTTCACCGCTGCTCTACGATGACACGCTTTATTTCCTGCGGCACAATCAGAACATTCTCTCCCGTCTTGAACCCGTGACAGGGAAACCTCGTGGCGAACCGATCCGGCTTGAAGGCATCGGGGATTTCATCTTTTCGTCGCCTGTCGGGGCGGCTGGTCGCATTTACGTCACTGGTCGCGACGGTGTCACGGTGGTCGTGCGTCATGACAGCGAAAATGCGCCGATGGCAGTCAATCGGTTGGAGGATTCCTTCAGCGCGTCCCCGGCGCTCGTGGATCGAGAACTGTATTTGCGCGGCGAACGATTTCTTTACTGCATCGCACAACCGTAGCCACCCCGCAGACAGAACGGATGTTGCTCGACCCACATGCAGATTGGAGTCTTTTTATTGCGGCACGAAATGGTTTGAGCGGTCGCGTCTAATATCGCTTTAAGAACTGAACGACCTGCTCGTAAGTATTGGTAGCTGCTGCGGTATCATTTCGGCCAAAGCCGTGCCCGCCTTCGGGGATGGTGATGAACTCATGTTTCACACCTTTGGCGGTGAGTTCCTTGTCCATCGCAACTGAAAGGTGATACGGCACGTCAGTGTCCTTGGTGCCGTGGATCAGCAGTGTGGGCGGGTAATCTTTTGTGACATTGCGTGCCGGACAAAAAGGGTCAAACGCTCCCGGCTCTTTATCCGGATCGAAGCCGGTGACGACTTTTGGCCAAAGTCCATTCTGACGGCAATAGAGATATAGTTTTCCACCGCCTTCCTTGTCCGCCACTTCTTTGGTGACCAGTGGTTGTTTCCGATAAAATTCATCCGGTCGGCTGTACCATTCGCCGGCTATGTCCCCATAGCCCCAGAACGATACGAGCGCCTTGGGTCGAGGTTGGACACGATAGCCGGCAACTTGGGTCAGATAGCCGCCCGCAGATTGTCCCATCACGAAAAGTTCATCCGGATTGATGTGAAACAGTTCCGGCCCTTTCTCTCGCACCCATTTGCAGGCGTCCTGCAAATCCTCGAGGATGGCTGGCAATTTCACCTGTGGCGCGAGGCGATAGTCAATGGAAACGACGGCGTACCCGGATTTGAGCAACGCGTCGAACAGCGAACCTGGTTTGGTGGACTGGCCGCGACCACCCATCATCAGCGCGCCGCCGTGGATGAAGATGACCACCGGCCTGAGTTTGCCGTCGTCGGGACGATACACGTCGGCCTGGAGTTGGTTGGTGGTTTTGTCAAAAGATTTGTAAGTGAACGTCTGCTTGGTGACGCTCGCTTCATCGGCCAATGTCATCAGGGGCAGAGATGTTGCGCCAACGACGCAGCCAATCAGAATCAATTTCCGCACGCGTCTCGCCGGTTTTAGAATTGAATCGTTCATGTTCAAAGTTCCTTTTACCTCTGAGTCGGCTGAGATTCATGGATTGGTTGGCTGGGGAAACAACACCATCAGACTGTCGGCGAACAAACTCATGCCTCGTGCGTCGGGGTGATTGATCGAATTTAACATCAGCGTCGAGTGCGGAATTCCCTGCCGCCACAGCCGTCCGTAGCGTAACGAAGCGTCTGCCAATGCCAGTCCATGTTTTGCCGTGAACTGACGCAGCCCTTTTACATAGGCGCGCGGGTCTTCATCAATCTCCCGTTCCTTCGTAAGTCCCATCCAATCCGGCCGGATATAATGTGGCGTGAGAATGATCCATTCCGCTCCAATTGCTTTGAAATCGGTCAGGAGTTTTCCGTAGTGCTCCTCGACTTGTGCTTCGTTGAGACCACCGTCGTTGACGAATTCCGACACGATGAGGTCGGGCTTTTGTGCGAGCACCTTCTCGGCATAGTTGTGTTCGCTGCCGGGCGGCTCGGCGAGATAACTGCCGGTGTTGCGTCCGCCCCACGCCTCGGTGATGAGTTCGATGTGCGCCTTGGGAAAGCGTGCGCGTAGTCGCGTGACGAACTGCTCCTGCCAGCGCTGGTGCTCCCAGTCGGGCACGAAGGTTCCGACAGTCACGCTGTCGCCCCACGCCAGGATTCGCAGCGGCTGGCCGTTGCGCAGTTTCGCCATGGTGCGCGGGGCAAATGTTTCGGCGGGCGACGGCTTTTCGGGCGGCGGCTCAGAAAACCTGCTTTCGAGAATCGGGAAGAGATGTTCCGGCGTGAGTTTTGGAATGCGCCCGGGGAGATACACGTTTGCCAATCGCCTCTCACCTTCAGCCAATGTTGGCGGGACTGGAGCGGCTGGTTTTGCCTCGCCTGCCCGGAGCACGATCTGTCCGGCACGCGTGAGCACGATGGAATCCATGCGCAACAATCCATGGTGATACGTGGCGAACACCGGCTGGCCTTCCTGCAACACGCCGTTCGTCAGCCGACCGATTGTGGCCCACGAGAGATCCGCTTCGTAGTCCGTCCCGCGTGTTAAAAGCGGCGCGTCCGGCTCAGAACCGGTTCGCAATTTCAGGCTTTCTGGTTCGAGCAGATTCGGTGTGGTGCATTCCTGCGCCTTCACTCCTGCCAGCGCTGCGCCTTTGACCCACCCTCCCGCCTTTGGATTGAACATCGGCAAGCCGGCGAACTTCTCCGCTGTCACAGTGGTCAAAGCTACCGGTGCTATTTTCAGTGTGGCCGTGATTGGTTTACCCTTCTGGTCTTGCGCGCTGACTTGAACCTGCCAGTCGCCGGTCAATGTAACAATGGTCTGGCCCGGCGACTGTGCCGCGAGGCTCAGGCTTGCGAAAAGCGCGGGCAGTATCCGCAGGCGGAGTGAAGGCTTGTGCAACAGTTGAGAAATCATGTGGGAGTGTTGCGAGGAAGCGTTGAATCGGCAAGTCTGAGACAGCTCAAAGTTATCTGTGACTTATGGCGTCGAATTGAAAGTGGGTGATCCGGACAAGTTCGGGGAATCCGTGTGGACTCCACGGCCAAAGCAGGGTATGAAATTGGCAATCGTCCCCTTGAATCACGAATCGTATGTCAGAAGGTTTGACTCAAGCCGGAACATTTTCACAGTTGATGTGGGTGGTCAACGTGGCTTGTCCGGCGGCATCAGCGTCATATTTCTCCGGCAACCCCGACGTCAACCTGTTGTCCAGGTGGTGATGGATTGACGCATGCAATTCCCGCCGAAATCACCAACGAGATACTGCATCACGATCCTGTTGCTCGTGAGCCTCAACGGCTTTTCCGCACCGGTGGATTTCGTGCGCGAAGTGCGGCCCATTTTCAAGCAGCACTGCTACGAGTGCCACGGGGAGAAGAAGCAGAAGTCGGGGCTGAGGCTCGATCTTAAGGCTGCGGCGCTCAAAGGCGGCGACGAGCATGCGCCGAACATCATCGCGGGGAAGGCCAGGGAAAGTCCGCTCATCCGGTTCATCACGAGCAAGGATAACGATCAGCGAATGCCCCCAAAGGGTGAGGGCTTGTCGGAGTCGGAGATTGCAACGCTGTCCCGCTGGATTGATGAAGGCGCGCTGTGGCCGGAGGGTGTGGATGTAGTTCAGTTGGCGGACAAACGTGATCACTGGTCATTCAAGCCCGTGACGCTCCCTTCGCCCCCGAAGGTGAAGAGCCGGCGTTGGCCGCGCAACGATGTTGATCGTTTCGTTCTCGCGCGGCTGGAGCGGGAAGGATGGAAGCCTGCGCCCGAGGCGGATCGCGTGACATGGCTGCGGAGGGTGTCTTTTGATCTCACAGGTCTGCCGCCGACGCCGGAGCAGGTGGCTGCCTTCGTCAAGGATCGGCGACTGGATGCGTTCGAGCGTGTCGTGGATGAGTTGCTCGCATCGCCGCGTTACGGCGAGCGCTGGGCGCAACACTGGCTGGATGTGGTGCGCTATGCGGACACGCACGGCTTCGAGGTGAATACCGAGCGGCCGAATGCATGGCCGTACCGGGACTATTTGATCGAGGCGTTCAATCACGACACACCATACGACCGCTTCATCCGCGAACAGATTGCCGGCGATGCGTTGGACAAGGACGCGGCTACGGGATTTCTCGTCACGGCGTCGGTGCTGCTATCGGGGCAGATTGGCGCGGATGACGTTTCCAAGCGTCTTGCGCGGCAGGATTCGCTGGATGAGATCGTCGTGAACACGGGCCAGACCTTTCTCGGTTTGAGCGTGGGTTGCGCGCGTTGCCACGATCACAAGTTCGATCCGATCAGTGCGCGAGATTACTACTCGATGCAGGCATTCTTCGCTGGCGTCGAATACGAGGATCGCGAGCTGCGCACGCCGGAAGCGCTGGCGCGACGCAAGGAGGCCGAGACGCTGAAGCAAGGTGTCGCAGAAGTTGAGCGGGAGCTGGCGCAATTTGAACCACTGGCGAGGGTTGGCTCAACCTTGCCTAAAACGACCAATCCCCGGCTGAATGAAGAAATTTTTCCGCCGCTGGCCGCGAAGTTTATCCGGTTCACCATTCACGATGCGAATTTGCATCCAACGCTCGGCCTCATCGAGCCGTGCGTGGATGAACTGGAGATTTTCTCGGACGAAGCTACGCCGCGCAATGTCGCGCTGGCCAGCCACGGCACGAAGGTCACGGCCTCGGGCAGTCGCACCTCCGACATTCACCGGCTGGAACACATAAACGACGGCAAGTATGGCAACAGCCACAGTTGGATGGCGGACGAGGCAGGCCGGGGCTGGGTAATGTTCGAACTGCCCGAGGTGGTGCGCATAGGAAAAATCAACTGGGGCCGTGATCGCGAAGGAAACTTCACCGACCGGCTCGCCACGGCCTACACTCTGGAAGCGGGACCGTCATTGGATGCGATGACGCCGCTGGTTTCCGTGCTCCCGCCGCGTCCGGTGTTAAATGCCACCATGAATACGGATCGTTTTGCGCCGGTGAAAACCAGACGCGTCCGATTTACCATCAAGGAGACGAACAGTCTGGAGCCGTGCATTGACGAGTTGGAAGTTTTCGACACGCAAGCGCGAAACGTTGCACTGGCGAGCGCCGGTACCAAAGCCACCTCATCCGGCGATACCGTGGTCGCAGATCGCCATGAGTTGCGGCAGATCAATGACGGTCACTACGGCAATTCACGCAGTTGGATGTCCAATGAGAAAGGCAAAGGCTGGGTGATGCTGGAGTTTCCGGAGGAGCACGTGATCGAAAGACTGGTCTGGGGGCGGGATCGCGAAGGGAAGTTTAGTGATCGTCTGGCGACAAACTATGTCATTGAAGTTGCTGACACCGTAGGTGAATGGCGGCCCGTGGCTGATTCGACTGATCGGCGGGCTTACGTGCCCGGCGAGAACAAAGCCAAGCCCGCTGTTTTCTCCACGGCCGGTCTCCGCGCGGATGAGGTCAAGAATGTTGGTGTCTTGCTCGCCAAACGGAAAGCGCTGGAGTCAAAAATCGCCGCCGCTGCAGCGGGGCAGATGGCTTTTGCGGGCACCTTCCGAAAGCCCGACAAAATCAGCCTGCTCTATCGCGGCGATCCTGAACAGCCGAAGGAAGAAGTCGCGCCCGCAGTGTTGAGTGTGCTGGGCAACCTGCAACTACCGAAGGACGCCGAGGAACAACAGCGACGCTTGACGCTGGCTGGTTGGATCGCGAGACCGGAAAACCCGCTCACAGCGCGCGTGATGGTAAACCGCATCTGGCAGGGGCATTTCGGCACCGGCCTTGTGGAAACGCCGAGTGACTTTGGCCGCAACGGGACGAAGCCTTCCCATCCTGAGTTGCTCGACTGGCTTGCGTCAGAATTCGTCCGCTCCGGTTGGTCTGTGAAACAAATGCACCGTCTCATCGTACTCTCGGCCACGTATCGTCAATCCTCCCGGATCAATCCGGTCGCCGCTGCCAAGGACGCTGATGTGCGTTTCTTGTGGCGCTTTCCTTCACGCCGGCTCGAATCCGAACCAATCCGCGACGCCATGCTCGCGGTCAGCGGTCAGTTGAATCTGAAGATGGGCGGCCGTGGCTTCGATCTGTTCAACAACCGCGGCGGGTTGAGCGGCTTCAATCCTGTTGAGTCCTTCAAAGGCGAAGGATTGCGCCGGATGATTTACGCGCACAAGGTCCGCCGGGAACGGGAGGCGGTGTTCGGCGCGTTCGATTGTCCGGACGCCGGGCAGAGCACCGCCCGCCGCCGTGAATCAACCACACCGATCCAAGCGCTGAACCTGTTCAACAGCCGCTTCACTCTCGAACAAGCCGATGCCTTCGCCGCCCGGGTGAAGTCTGATGTTGGTGACGATTTGACTAAACAGATCCATCGCGCCTACCAGCTTGCCCTCAATCGTAATCCCAGCTCTGCCGAGCTTGTGGACGCAGCACCGATTGTGCGTGCGCATGGCCTGCCCACGCTTGGCCGCGCGCTTTTCAACAGCAACGAGTTCCTGTTCCTGCCATGAATTACGCACACCTCATCAAAGCGATCAACAGCGCGACCGCCCAGCTTCAAGGGCGGGCGGCGGCGGCGGTGAATCAATCACTGGTCGTCCGAAACTGGCTGGTCGGCGCTTACCTCGTCGAGTTCGAGCAACACGGAAAGGACCGGGCGAGGTATGGCGACCGCCTGCTGGAGCGGGTGGCGGAAGACCTGGCCGCGCGCAAGGCAAAGGGGTTGGATTTACGGACACTGCGTGACTGCCGTGCCATTTATTTCCTCTACCCGCAAATTCGGGGGACACTGTCCCCCGAATTTGCCGCGCGACTCAAGTTGCCTTCAATTCCGTCAACCCTGATGACGAAATTCACCTCCGGGATTCGCGGTACAGCGTCCCGCAAATCTGCCAGCGCGTTGGCCCTGCCTCCAATTCGACGGACGCCGTCTGTCGAATCTGCACGGACCGCAACCCTCTTCCCAATTCGGGGGACAGTGTCCCCCGAATTGCCGACGCCGTTCTCGCCGCAAGTCCTGCTTCAGTTTTCGTGGAGCAAACTTCAGGAACTCACCCGCCTCGATGATCCGTGGAAGCGCGCCTTCTACGAAAACGAATGTCTCAAGGGGAACTGGTCGGTGCGCCAGCTTCAGCGGCAGATTGGCTCGCTGCTTTACGAACGCACCGGGTTGTCGAAAAACAAGGCCGCCGTCATCCAGCGTGCCCGCTCTCAGGAAACTCGGGAGACCATCAGCGACCTGATCCGCGATCCGTATGTACTGGAGTTCACCGGTCTCGCGGAGCGTCCGGAGTATCGCGAATCCGAACTTGAACGCGCGTTGCTCGATCATCTCCAGAACTTCCTCCTCGAACTCGGCGAAGGTTTTTGCTTCGAGGCACGCCAGCGGCGCATCACCGTCGGCGGCAAACACGACTACATTGACCTCGTATTCTACCACCGGCGACTGCGCTGCCATGTGCTGATTGATTTGAAAATCCGCGCCTTCCAGCATGGCGACGCGGGGCAGATGAATTTTTACCTCAACTGGTGGAAGACGAATGCTGTTGAAGACGGCGACCTTCCGCCCATTGGCATCATTTTGTGCAGTGAGCGAGACCGCGTGGGCGTCGAGTTTGCGACGGCAGGACTGAGCAACAAGCTCTTTGTTTCCCGTTACCTTGTCGCCCTGCCTTCTGCCGAGCAACTGCGCACGTTCCTCGAAAAAGACCGCGCCCGGATTGAGAGCCTTATGACTGCGTCGCCGAACACCAGGAAAGTTGTGGAGCGGAGAGGTGCGACGAGAACCAGGAAGCGGAGGCCAGACAGATGAATCACCACGCCGAACACATATCCAGCCACGGGTGCCACTTTTTGGATCGTCGCAGTTTCCTGTCCGGCACGGCCACGGCGCTTGGATCCATTGCGCTGACCAAACTGCTGGGACTCGATGGATTGCTCGCTGCGCCGGGTACCATTATTGATCCCGCGCGTCCGTATGCGCCGCGGCAACCGCACTTTCCCGCCAGGGCGAAGAACGTCATCGTCATCTTTTGCGCCGGAGCGGTGAGCCAGCTTGAGACGTGGGACTACAAGCCGGAGCTGATCAAGTGGGACAACAAACCGTTGCGGGGCGGACCCGCGGTGACATTTCAGGGTCCGGCTGGCAATCTCGCGCGGCCTCAGTATGATTTCAGGCCGCGCGGACAGACCGGGAAGATGGTCTCCGACCTGATACCGCATCTGGCGGAACTCACCGACGAAATCGCATTCATCCACTCGCTCACCAGCAAGAGTAACACCCACGGCCCCGCAGAGAATTTCCTTTCGACCGGTTTCGTGCTGGATGGATTCCCGAGCCTCGGCTCGTGGGTGAGTTACGCGCTTGGAAGCGAGAACCAGGATTTGCCGGCGTTTGTTTCCATTCTCGATCCGCGCGGTGTGCCGCAGAACGGCTCCAACAACTGGGGGCCGGGCTTTCTGCCCGCCGCGTTCCAGGGCACAACCTTCAGCGCCAAGGATCCCGTGCGCCATCTGGCCGCGCCCGGTGTTCCGCCCGATGCCGACCTTGCGGCCCGCTCACTCTTGCAGCGCATGAATTCACGCCATCTCGAGCAACATCCTGGCGATGGCAGGCTGGCGGCGCGCATTGCCAGCTACGAACTCGCCGCGCGCATGCAACTCAGTGTGCCTGAGATCAGCGATCTCTCCACCGAGCCAGCGCACATTTTGAAAAGCTACGGTGCGGACGACACGTTGAATCCCATCAAGGCCGGCTTTGCCCGCAACTGCATTCTTGCTCGCCGGCTCATCGAGAAGGGCGTGCGCTTCGTGCAGCTTTTCAACGGGGCCTATGCCAGTGGCGGCGAGTTGAACTGGGACGGCCACAACAAGCTCAAGGAGCAATACGACAAACACGCCGCCATCCTCGACCAGCCCGCCGCCGCACTGATCCGCGATCTGCGCCAGCGCGGTTTGCTGGAAGATACGCTCGTCGTCTGGTGCACTGAATTTGGCCGCATGCCCTTCTTCCAAAAAGGCGTGCAAGGCCGCGACCACAATCCCGATGGCTTCACCTGCTGGTTGACCGGTGCCGGCGTGAAGCCCGGTGTCAGCCATGGGGTCACTGACGATCTCGGCCAGAAAGCGATCCAGGACATTCATCCCCTCTACGACCTCAACGCAACCATCCTGCACCTGCTCGGCCTCGACCACGAACGACTCACCTTTGAGCACAACGGCGTGCAGCGCAGGCTGACCAATGTGGAGGGGCACGTGATCAAGAACGTTTTGGCATAGAATTTCGTGCGCAGAAATTAACCTGCCTATCTGCCGGTCATTGCCTGAGAATTCTGCTGGACTCCGGAGCGAAGCCGAGTATGAATTGACACATCGTCCCCATGATGACTTGGAAGATTCGCCAGGATATTGCTCCTGGGCGCAACGGGTCCGATTATCAACGGTGGGGTCGGATAAAAATTGAGTTATCGTGCTTCGGAATTCCCAAATCGTATGAAGCCAGACCAAACTACGGCTTGCCGTTCGCGTGTGGACTCCGGCCCGCCCGGCGACGGATTCACTCTGATCGAGTTATTGGTGGTGATCGCCATCATTGCCATTCTCGCTGCGATGCTGCTGCCGGCGTTGGGCAAGGCCAAATACAGCGGTCAGCGCGCTGTCTGCCTCAGCAATCTCAAGCAGCAATACCTGAGTCAGATCATGTATGCAGATGATTTTGGCGGAAAGTTCCAGTTCCATGACGATGGCAGCCCCGACTATCACCGCACCACCACCACCGGCCAGCGAAGCATCGTAAACGCGATGAGAGGAACGTATCTCAGGAACACCAAGATTCTTATCTGTCCGATCACAGCCAATGGCGTGGGAAGGACGTGGCTGAACTACGCCGACCAAGCAAGTCTCGCTGGCCCGGATTATGGCGGTTGGGATACGACCGCAGCGAATGTCTTCACGCCCTACATGTGGCTTGCCAATTTCACCGCCGCGCCAGCCATGAAATTTGTTGACGCCCAAGGCGCGGTCAACGCCAATCCTGCCGAGAACGAACCCGAGTGGCCGAAGAAAAGTTCCGAACTGGACAGCCGCCGCGCGTTCATCACCCATCGCGTCAGCGATACGCCGGGCACCAAACTTTGGGATCTCGGACATCTGGGCAAATTCGATGGTGGCTCTCAAACCAAACCGCTCTGGAGCTGGGCGGTCACGGCGGACCAGCTGGTAGGGCAGGCTGACGGGAGCGTGATCGTCCGTCCGAAATCTCAGATCCGGGTGCGCGCGATTGGCGGACCCAGTTCTGACACAAGGTATTATTATTGAGCGTCACCGTTTGTCCTGCCGGGTCTTGCATCAGGCTTGACGGAAAGCGTGGCCTGACGCAGATTTCTGCCATGAAAATCACCGCCAACCTTGTAACCAAGAACCGATCTTCAAACCACAGGTATCGGTTACCAAGCCGCTTCATCGCTGCATTTACATTGATCGAACTCCTGGTAGTCATTGCCATTATCGCGATCCTGGCCGCGATGTTATTGCCAGCGTTGGGTCGGGCAAAACTCAAGGCACAGGGAATTCTGTGCATGAACAACGGGAAGCAGATGATGGTGGCTCTGCACATGTACACTGGAGATAATCGCGAATGGTTTCCGCCGAATGAAGACAGCACCGGCGCTACGAAAGGTTGGGTACGAGGGAAAATGACTTGGGATAGTGGAGATGTTGATCTGACCAACATACTAAATCTGATTGACCCAAACAAGGCGCTCTTGGCTCCTTATACCGCCAAAAACTATGCGATCTATAAATGTCCGGGCGACAATGTGCCGTCACTCGTTTTTAACCGGCTCATGCAGCGGGTTCGAAGCTTTGCCATGAACCAAGGCGTTGGTTCTCAAGTTTCCAGTTTGAGGCCTGTGAATGGTCCGTGGTTGGACGGCACCCACGGCCATGTTGCGAATAAACCATGGTTCGTGTATGGGAAAATGTCGGACATTATCAGGCCCTCCCCCGCTGGTCTCTGGGTGTTGATTGACGAAGATTACCGCAGCATCAACGACGCAGGTTTTGCCATCACCATGGTTTCAAGCACGTTTTTGGACGGTCCTGCAAGTTACCATGGCGGTGCCTGTGGTCTGGCGTTTGCAGATGGACATTCGGAAATTCGAATGTGGAAAGATGGACGGACCATAATCAAAGGAAGCAGCTATAGCGCGCAGACTTTCAATCCAGTCAATCAGGACGTAACTTGGATGCAGGAGCGCAGTTCAGCGAAGCCCTAAGGAAGGCACGCTGGTTCGTGTCTTTGTATCACCACGGCAGGCTGAAGGTTTTCACGAAGCTGTAAGCCTTCATCGCTTCGATCACGCCTTCCTTGACGCCCATTCCGCTGTCTTTGATTCCGCCGAACGGACTATTCTCCACGCGGAAGCCGGGGACTTCGTTAATGTTGACCGTTCCACAGCGCAGGGTCTTGATGGCTTTGAGCGCGCTGGGCAGGCTTGTAGTCACGACGCCGGAACTGAGCCCATAGGCCGTGGAGTTGGCCAACGTCAGGGCATCGTCGAGGTTGCGCACGGTGAGGATCGGCGCAAGCGGGCCGAAACTTTCGCTGACAACCATGCGACAATTCCGTGGGACTTCCGCGATCACCGTCGGTTGCAACTGAGCGCCGCGCCGTGTGCCGCCAATCAACACTTTTGCGCCGGCAGCCACCGCTTCCTTGAGGACTTCTTCGAGCTGAATTGCCGCGTGTTCGTCAATCACCGTGCCTACGCGAGTCGCCTCGTCCATAGGATCGCCGCAGACATATTCCTTCGTTTTCTCGACCAGAAGAGCCGTGAACTTCGCCGCGATGCCGTCCTCGACCAGAATGCGCTTCACTGCCGTGCAGCGCTGACCCGAGTTGCGAAAGCTTCCTTCCGCCGCGAGCGTCACAGCCAGGTCCAGATCAGCGTCGTTGAGGACGATCAAGGGATCATTGCCGCCAAGCTCCAGGACGAGCTTCTTGTAACCGGCGGTGACGGAGATGCGCTTGCCAATGGCAACGCTGCCGGTGAAGGCGAGCACTTCCACGTCCGGGTGTTGAACAAGCGGTTCTGCCACCTCGCTGGTCTTTCCCAACAACACACTCAACATCGGGCCAGGCAGACCTGCGGCGTACAACAGTTCGGCGAGTTTGAGCGCTGTGAGCGGGGTTTTTTCTGAAGGTTTCAACACCAGTGGCGTTCCGGCCGCAATGGCAGGGCCGACCTTGTGGGCGACCTGGTTCAGCGGGTGGTTGAACGGAGTGATTGCGGCGGCGCAACGCAGCGGTTCGCGTGTGGTGAAGATTTTGCGCGCCTTGCCCTGCGGCGAGATGTCAGCAGAAAAGATCTGGCCGTCGTCCCGCAGTGCTTCCATGGCTGCGAACCGTAACACGTCGAGAGTGCGCCCCACTTCGTATCTGCCCTCGCGCAGTGCCAGGCCGGCCTCGGAGGAAATCGTGCGTGCGAATTCCTCGCGCCGGGTTTCGAGCGCCGCGCGGGTTTTTTCCAGAATCTCCGAGCGTTGATAACGGCTGGGTGTATCGCGGAAGCCACAGGCCGCAGCTACGGCGGCATCCACGTCGTTTCGTGAAGCAGTGATCACCGTGCCGACTTCGTCACCATTGTAGGGATTGCGCACACTGAGCGTGCCGTTTCCGCTCACAGGTTTTCCGGCAATGAGGCTGGTCAGTTTCATGATTGTGCTCCGTTACAGATAAAGTCAAAGAGATCAAAGTTGCGCGGGTCGGCTTTCGCCTTGCCCGCATATTCAGAATTCAACGGTTCGCTGAGGATGAACGGCACCATTTCCTCGTATCGTCCGCCGTGTGAGCGCAGCCCGCCCTCGAGAACCTTCAGGTCGTGCCATGCAGGGGTGCGGCCAATGACCGCGTCGCGACCGGAGCACACCACCAGATCGCCCATGCGGTCCGGCGGCAACTGCATCAACCGCGCGGCGGTGGCCTGGTCCAGCACCTCGGTGATGCCCGGCAATGCGCGGATGAAATTGATGACTTCGGACAGCAAAGCCTCCCGGCCAGGTGGAAGATGCACCTGAGCGAACGAACCCAATGCTCCGTGATGGACAACGTACGGGTCTGTGATTGGCAGGATGACGCGGAAGCCAGGCCCGAATTTGGTTTCCAAAGTGGATTCGAGATAAGTCACGTTCGGTGATCCATCGGCTTTCTGTTTGGCGTTCATGCCGTGGTCTGCGGTAACGCCGACGCGCGCGCCCAGTTGAAGCAGGCGACCGATCTGTTCATCAATGCCTGCGTAAAAGTCGAGTGCCTCGGGTGCTTCCGGCGCATATTTGTGCTGCATGAAATCCGTCGTGCTCAGGTAAAGAAAATCCGCGCGCCCATGTTCAATGAGCTTCACGCCCGCCTTCAGGACATACAGTGAAGCCTCACCGCTGTAGATGGGAGGCGTCGGGCCGGCCAGCGCTTCGACATCTTCGATGCCATGAACCGCCTTGGTGACTTGATTGGCCTTCTCTGAGGAGAATGCGATGCCGCCCAGTTCGATCAATCCTGATCCAAAGATGTCACGGAGTTTGTCCTTGGCGGTAATCACCGCGACCTTGCGTCCTGCTTTTTGAGCAGACGGAAACATGGTTTGCACGCGCAGAAACTTTGAGGAATTGGTCATGACCTCTTCGCCACTCGTCTTGTCGTAGAAGAAGTTGCCGCCGATGCCGTGGACGCTGGGTGGAACGCCGGTGACGATGGATGCGTTGTTGACGTTGGTGAAGCTGGGCATCTGTCCCCGTGCCATTCCCCGGTATCCTCGTACGCTGATGCGCTGGAGATTCGGCATCAGCCTGCGGGCGATGGCGGCGTCGAAGTATTCATCCGCCGAGCCGTCAACGCAGATGCCGACCAAGGGACAAGCCGGCAAAAGATAGGTGCGATTGTTGATTGTGAATGAGTTCATTGTTTTGACTGGGGTTTTGGCGGCGATTGCAGAAATGCCGCCAGTCCGGGAAGATCGTCCGTGTTCAACATGTCCACTCCTTCGGAATAAAATTCGCGCCACACGACAAGTTGATCTGGCACGCCCCAGAAACGGAGGCGACGACCCTGGCCGTGGGTTTTTGAGATGAGCTGCCGTAGTTTCGTCCGATCTGCATCGGAAAGCCCGTCCGCCTCGAATTTTCTGAAGGTCGGACTCCAGCTCTCGCTGACGAGGGGGAAAAGGTGGACTGACTGGTTTGCATCGAGATCAGAGAGCCTCCCATCCAGCGCACACAGGCGCTCTGGTTCGACCGCCACCATCTGAACGGGACGATTGCCGGTGAGGATCACCGTGACCGCGCCAGGGATGGTGCTGGTCGGCGTAAAGCGCGTCAGCATCTCCGCATACTTGGAGAGTACGGGACGCAGGGCGCGATAGGTTTCCTCCCCGCCGGTCTTGAGATCAATGAGGAGTGTGAACTCGATTCCGCTTCCTGCCGCTGACATCGGCCTGCCCAACGCGGTGTTCGTTGCGAATTCCGTGTAAACATGACCGCGGTTTGCGCGGACGCGTTCGCGGAGCGGATCAAGGTAAAGCTTCTCGAGAGTGCGTTCAGGCTTCACATCGCGGAGGTTATGGGCGACGAGAAGCTGGTTCGTAACGAGGTAAATGTCAGCCTCGACGGAACAGAACGCCTGATCAAGCGCGTCGAGCAACGGGCGTTTGTGTTCGTAATCGTTGTGTGCGTGTGCGCGGGTCAATGGTTGTGCGGCCAGGGCAGGGGAGAACAAAGCCAACGTCATGAGCATTACCAGCAACAGGACCGGCTTAAGCCCCAATGTCGTTCGGAAAATGGAGGGATGAATCGCATTGGGATTGCAGAAACACGGATCTTTCCAAAGTTGCTCCCGTCTTTCATTGCGTGTTGAAATTCCGGACCGCAGGCTTTTTCGCCTGTGGTCTGCGAATGCTTTGTCTCGGTCATCACTCATTGCGCTTTGGCGGCGGATGCTGATTCCATTTTGATCCCCATTTCCGCCACAGCCTCGCCGATGGCGTAAACGACCTGTTTCATTTCTGATTCGGTGAGTCGTCCGATGTTGCCGATGCGGAAGGTGTCGCACTGGCTGATCTTGCCCGGATAAAGAACGAAGCCCTTGTCCGCGACGCGATGATAGAAATCAGTGAAATCAAACTTTGCATCCGGGTAGAGAAAACTCGTGATGATGTGGCTCTGGACGGGGGATGGAAGGTAGGATCGGAAGCCGAGCCGGATCATTCCTGTCATCAGCGCCTGATGATTTTGCTTGTAGCGTTCGCTGCGTGCTGGAATTCCGCCTTCCTCCTCCAATTCACGCAGCGCCTGATCGAAGGCTAGAATCACGTGCGTCGGCGGAGTGTAACGGAACTGACCGTTCTTCTCGAAGCCCTTCAACTGGCCCAAGAGATCGAGGCTGAGACTCCGGGCCCAGCCTTCGCTTGCGAGCAACAGTGCGCGTCGGGCGAACACAAATGAGAATCCCGGCACACCCTCGACGCATTTGTTCGAGGAAGAGATCAGGAAATCAATTCCGCACTGTTCGAAGTCTATCGGCATCCCGCCGAAACTGCTCATGGCATCCACCACAAACACCCTGCCATGGCGCTTTGTAACCGCGCCGAGTTTTTCGATCGGGTTCAGAATACCGGTTGTCGTTTCGCAATGCACCGAGGCCACGTGTGTCACAGCCTTGTCAGCAACGAGGCAGGCTTCGAGCGCCGCAGCATCACTCGGAGTATCCTCCGCCGTGCGGAGAACTGTGTGATCAATCCGCGCGTGTTTCAGCATCTGTGCGATGCGTTCTCCATAAGCGCCGTTTGCCAGCACGACGACCTTGCCGTTGTGAGGAACGCAGCTTTGGAATACCGCCTCAACGCCGAATGTTCCGCTGCCTTGAAGTGGCACGACTTCCCAGCCGGCTTCGTGCGAAAGGCCTGCGAGCTTGAGCAGACGCTTGCGGACGCTGGCGACAAGAGCATTGAATTCAAAATGCCAGGAGCCGGCGTCGTGCAACATGGCCTGCTTGACGCTGAGGCTTGTGGTGAGCGGGCCGGGTGTGAAGAGGAGTTTGTCGCGTGCTGATGGGAGGTTTGAGTCTGGCTTCATGTCAGGAATTTGCCGATGGAACAGGGCTGTTTTGTATTTCTTGAATTGCGGCTTCGACGATCGTCCATGCCTGGTCCAATTCTTTCTCGGTGATGTTGAGAGGCGGAGCGAACGTGAGGACGTTGCCCTTGGACACCTTGAAATTCAAGCCACGCCGCAGCGCTGAATACATGATTCGTTCGGACGCATCCACGGCGTTTCCTTTGTTGTCACCGATCTCCACGCCGAGCAGGAATCCAAGGCCGCGTACTTCGCGCACCAACGGGTAGGGCGAGAGACGGCGGCGCAGGTCTTCGACAGTGCTGGCACCGAGTTTGGCTGCGCGCTCGACCAGCTTCTCTTCCTCGATCACTTCAAGTGTCGCCAATCCTGCGGCACAGGCGACGGGATTTTTCTCATGCGTATAATGGCCGAGTGAACATTCGCCGGCGACATTGAGGTGTTCGCGGGCAATCATTGCTGCGAGCGGGAAAATTCCTCCTCCGAGACCCTTGCCCAGCACGACGATGTCCGGGATAACGTCAAAATGTTCAAAGGCAAAGAATTTTCCCGTGCGGCCGAGGCCAATGGGAATTTCGTCCAGGATGAGAAGCGCGCCATGCTTGTCGCATGCGGCCCGGATGCGTTTCCAGTAATCCGGTGGCGGAATGACCGGCACGTTCCGAACGGTTTCCGCGATGACCGCTCCCACGTCGCCTTCACGCTCCAGCATGTATTCGATGTAGTCCGCGCAGGCCAGACTGCACGAAGTGCCGCAGCGGAACGGACAGTGAGAAGGATCAGGGGGCGGCGTATGCTCGCAACCTGGCAGCAGCGGGCCGGCGTTTTTCCGAAATACACTTTCACCACCGACCGAAATGGCATCCAGCGACGCGCCATGAAACGAATCCCAGAGGGAGATCGTCTTGAAGCGGCCCGTGGCTGTGCGCGCCAGTTTCAAAGCGATGCCAATTGCGGATGCTCCACCGGGCGCGAACAGGACGCGATTCAAATCACCAGGCGCAAGAGTGGTCAGCTTTTTGGCGAACCTGATGGCATGCTCATTTGTGTAGCGGCGTGTGCAAAACGAAAATTGGTCGAGCAAGGATTTGATGGCCCCGGTGACGCGGGGGTGACCGAAACCGATCTGATGAACGTTGTTGCCGTGAAAATCGAGATAGCGACGACCTTCGACGTCCTCGATCCAAGCACCGCTGGCCCCTTTCATTGCGTTCAGGCAGGGTGTGGACATGGATTGATGGAGGAAGCATTCGGCGTCTTCAGCGAGCATCCGTTTTGTTTCGGCGCTCAAGTGGCCTACCTGCCATGTTTGACGGTTGGGCGAGATATTGATGTCGCCCTCAGTCCGGAGGAGCTTCAGATCCAGATCAGTTTTTGATGTCATCAGGAGAGGTTCAGCGGTCGCTTTTTTCAAATGCCTCGCGCACGGGCCGTGCGATCCATGCCTGCGGAGGCTTGAGTTTGAACGCGAATGCAATCGTCGCTGCGGTGTCGTAAGTGTTGACTGATGCTTTGATTTCGTGGCCGACGCGAACGCCCGGGCCTGCAATGATCCAGGGAATTTCGATTTCGCCCATGGTTGCTCCGCCGTGGCCTTTGTCCTTGCCGCCGTGATCAGCCGTGACGAGCACGAGGGTGTCTTGAGTCATGCTGGCTTCTTGAATCCCGGCGATCACTTCCCCGATGAGTTTGTCCGCGACGCCGACGGATGCGTAATACGCGGGCGTGCCGTGGCCGTCGTGATGGCCCGCGTGGTCCACATGGTCGAGATGAATGAAGGTGAATGTGGGTTTGCGGCTCTTGATGAATTCAACCGCGCGGCGGACGGTGTTGGTCGGGCCATCGAGGTCCTCAACCACGTCCACCATTTTGCGTTCGAGCAAACGACCATAGCCGTCCCAGTCATGAAACACGCCGAGTGTGCTGTCGGGCTTTTGCTCGCGGAGCACGCTGAAAATGGTTGGAAAGATTCCGCCAGGGCCAACCACCGTGGGGGCGATTTCAAATTTGTTTGTCTCCCAATCGTTGGAAGTAACGCCGTGTTGCTCCGGGCCCGCGCCCATGATCATCGAAGCCCAGTTGGGGCTGCTGGAGGTGGGCATGACGCCGCGTGCGTGGTAGGTCCACGAACCCTTTTCGCGCAGACGCTTTAGATTTGGGGCGTCGCCGTGGAGGATGCCATCCGGGCTTAAGCCGTCCACGCCTACCACGACCATGTATTTGACCTGGGCGAAAGCGTTTGGTGTTAATATCACCAGAGCGAACAGGGTGATCAAAGTTTGGATTCGAAGTGAAGGCATTTTCATCGGAGTGATTTCCAGTGTTGTCGTCGCATTTTTGGAGGCGCGAACACTCGCGCCAATCGGTTGGCAATAGTTTCCGATCCGATTCGGTTGCGATTTCCAGCGTGTGATCCATTTCTTCAATCACTGGCAGGCCAGTGGACCATACCGATTGTTCACGAACTCTGGATGCCGCCCCAAGATCAGATCAATCGAGATTGGCGGGACACACAAAAAAATCCAGCCTAAACTCGTCATTTTGTTGTAAGGATTTTCACGAGATTTGATGGCTGATCGTCGCCCGTGCGACTTGACAAATCTGGTCAACGCTTTTATGCAATAAATAATTGCGCTTGAGTCAGAGGGAGACACACCCACTCCAACCGGGTATTGTACGCCATGATAACAGCCAACACTTGTGCCAATTAACTCTGAACTGTGATGTCCTTCGAGCCGACCCAATCCAAAAAGTGGGGTGTCTTGATCTCGATTGTTTGTCTCGCGTTACTGGCGGGTTTCGGCGCGGTCAAGTGGTGGTCCATCCAGCGTTCGTTTAAGGCGATGGACGACTCGGTTCGGCTTGCGCGCAAGCTGCCGCATTTGGGAAACCAGAAGGAGTACGTTTCATCCGATCGCTGTCAAGCCTGCCATCCTTCTCAATATGATAGCTGGCATCGCACATTTCACCGGACGATGACCCAGACGGCGACCCCTGAGAACGTCGTGGGCGATTTTGATGGCAGCAGCGTTCAATCTCATAACCTTTCCTACCGCGTTTATCGCAAGGACAATGAGTTCTGGGCAGACATGCCCGATCCAGACGTCATGATGTACGTGATGCAAGGAGGCAAGAAACTTGCCTTGGGTCAAATTCCTCGTGTGGAGCAGAGAGTCGTCATGGCCACTGGCTCACATCATTACCAGACGTATTGGGTGACCAGCCCGCGTTACGATCGTGTGATGCAGACGCTGCCGCTGGTCTATCTCATCGAGGACAAGCGGTGGATACCGAGGGAAGCGGCTTTCATGCGGCCTCCGCACGAAGGTTCTGGATTTATCACTCAGTGGAATCATCATTGCATCCGCTGCCACAGTACGGGGGGCAATCCTGGACTCGATCCAAAAACAGGAATGCTGGACACACGAGTTGCTGAACTGGGGATTGCGTGTGAATCCTGCCATGGGGCTGGGGAAGATCATGTTGAGCGCAATAGCAATCCATTGCGTCGTTACTCGCTGCACCTGACCGGCCAGTCTGACCCAACTGTTGTCAACCCCGCAAAGCTGGACCACCGCGCCTCCAGCCAGGTCTGCGGCCAGTGTCACGGTGTATTCGTCATGCGCGACGAATTTGCGATGAAGTTTGCTTCCGAAGGTGAGCTTTACCGGGCGGGTGAAGATCTCAACAAAACGCGGTATTTCATCCATTACCCTAAGGAGGGCTCGCCGCCGCAACAATGGGAGGAGTTACGGCGCAATCCACAATTCTTTGCGGAACGGTGGTGGGAGGACGGAACAATTCTCGCAGGCGGGCGGGAGTACACGGCGCTGGCGGTTTCAGGATGTTACACCCGGGGCAAGATTTCCTGTCTGTCGTGTCACTCCATGCATCAGAGCAACCCTGCGGGTCAACTGAAGATGGATATCACAGGCAGTGCTTCCTGTACCCAATGCCACGGAGAATCAAAGTATACGACACGGGTGGAGCAACACACGTTTCACGCGGCTGACTCTGCCGGAAGCGATTGCCTGAATTGCCACATGCCCCACACCACTTATGCGTTGTTCCGCGCCATCCGCACCCATCAAATAACTTCCCCCACTACGGCAGGAAGCGCCAAGTTTGGCGTTCCCAATGCCTGCAACCTCTGTCATCTGGACAAGACCCTGGCCTGGACCCAGCAGCATCTCTCCGATCATTACGGGGCAAAATCGCAGTCTCTGACTGAGGAGCAGCAAAGCACTGCGGCATCCCTGCTGTGGCTTCTTAAGGGGCACGCAGCCCAACGGGCGATTACGGCCTGGCATGTGGGATGGCAACCCGCACAAAGGGCTTCCGGAACGAACTGGCTAGCTCCGTTCCAGGCGCGTTTGCTCACGGATCCCTACGGCGTCGTGCGTTATGTGGCTGCTCGAAGCTTGCGTACTCTGCCGGGCTTCGGCGATTTCCAGTATGATTTTCTGGGATCAGAATCAGACCTGAAGCAAGGCGTTCGCAAGGCGGTTGTGCAATGGCAAACTCACAACACGGTGACCAACAGGACTGGGGGCGAGGTTCTTCTCGACGCCAAGGGCAGGGTGATGGAGGAAAGAGTCCACCAATTGATCTCGGAACGCGATGACCGCACAGTCATCATCATGGAATAACCAATGGCCACTCAACAAAACGACAATAGTGATCCAGTCTCCAAACAACGCCTTGTGAGGCGACATCTGCTGGCAGGTTGGATCGGACTGTTCGCTTACCTGTTTCTCGGAATCATCCTGGAGACTCTGCACGGAATCAAAGCAGATTTATACCTTGGCCCGCACGACACGACACGCCGGTTGATGTGGACGCTGGCGCATGCTCACGGCACACTTTTCGCCCTGGTTAACATCGCCTTTGCGGTTTCACTGAATTTCCTTCCGTCCAGCCATGGAAAAGTCCTGCGGTTCTCTTCGAAAGCGCTTTTGGGCGGACTTGTGATCCTGCCGCTCGGATTTTTCCTCGGTGGCTTCTGGTTGTTTGGCGGCGATCCCGGAGTCGGGGTGTTCCTGATTCCGGTTGGAGCATTGCTCATGCTTGTCGGCGTTGGTGGTGTTGTCGTGGTTCTTTGGCGGAACGGCGACAACGATGGGAATGTTGATCCAGATCAAGCAGGGAACAAATCCAAGCATGGGATGGATCGGAGCGATCGAAGCAAATCCTCCAGGAAGTAAAGTTGCTGCCGAGGTTGGGCGGATCCGATTTCCGGGGATTTAAATTATCTTACATTCACTCAATTTTGTACAAACAGCGGGCTCTGGCGCTTTCGCACCAGAGCCCGCTTTGATCTGACTGGTTAACCTAGCCGATTACGGCTGGCTACCTCTGTAGAACTTCTGACCGCCTGCGGGTTCCTTGAAGACATTTGTGCCACGAGCACCTGTGACTTCAGTCCACGGTCCCGTCAGGGCTGGAGCTGAGAACAACATGGTGTTAGCTTTGGTCACTTCGATTGTTGTTCCCAAGATCGCAATTGATGGATCCAACGGGGTCGGGTCGGTGACCGGTGCAGCCGTGTCGAGCGAATTGCCGGCATTGCCAGCGGTGTAGATTGCCAGGACCTCACCTGGTGTGAGCGTGCGCCGCCAGATGCCAAGATCATCAATCATCGCATTGGTGACGCCGACGTTGTCGTGCAACCCATACGCACCGCTGCCATCCTCTCCGATGTTCCACACACCGGTTGACCACCCAGTCCTTGGGGTGGAGGGATCATTGTCAATGGTTGAAGGAGCGTAGACTCCTCCCAGCGTGGGGTTGGCATTGAGCAACGAGGTTACGTTGCGCAACTGGCCATCTACGTAGATGCCGGCATTGCCGCCTCGGTTGAATGTTACAACGCAGTGGTGCCAATTGCCGTCCTCGATTCCGGGGCTAGTGCCGCCTGAATCTTTACGACTGTTGAGGTCCGGTGCCGCGTCAAGTTCCCGATAATTCCAACGCATTCCGGAACCACTGTTGAAGAGCACGAAGCCCTGGTTTCCACCACTATCCCAGTCCTTGTTGCCAAGAATCGCTGGATCACCAGCGCGATTGCCTGGATCCAACTTGTACCATAACGAGATGGAGAACGGAACGTTCGTGGTCATGTGCAGATCTGCTGGAATTCCCAGTGTTACGTAGTTGGTTTCAGGCTGGCCCTGCGGCTCCGTGTAAAGAAGGGCGCTGCCGATTTTGCCGGGAGCGGTCGTCGGCGCTCCAACGGCGGTGCCGTTGTTGCCGCGACCCGATGAATCGGTGTAGTCGCCATCGAATTTGAGGTGAACAACCAGGTCGTCAGTGATGCTGGAAGGCACCTTCAGGGTGACGACGCGGCTGGTGATGACTCCAACCGAGTTGGAAATCACACACGCGTATTGTCCAACATTGGCGGCCTGGACATTACGAATGGCGTGGTCGGTGCTGGTCGCTCCACTGATTGGGGCACCGGCTTTGATCCACTGATAGCTAATCGGCACCCGGCCTCTGGCCAAGGTGCTGAAGACTACGCTCGCGCCCGCGTTAACAGTCTGAGCGGCTGGTTGCAGCACTATTGAAGGAGTTGCAATCACAGTCAATGTGGCCGCGCTGCTGGTCGTCGTGCCGACGGAGTCTGTTACAACAACACGGTATGACCCCGCAGTATTTGTCTCCGCTGTGAAGTTGTAGGTTGCACTCGTGGCGAGTGGAACGTTGGTATAAACGGAGCCTGAGCCGCCGTTGAACTGCCATTGGTAGTTAACTGTTCCACTTCCTGCCGCGACCACGGTCATGGAAGCACTGGCACCTGCATCGCGAACGCTTGATACGGGTTGTGTGGTGATAGCCGGGCCGGCCGCGACCTGAAGGTTGTCAACTGCCCACCACCAGTCATTTCCAGCGTTGCTAAGGCCGAACTCGATGACGACGCTCGTGGCGCCGACTGGATTATCAATAACCAGCGTAACCGTTTCATTCTCTGAATCTGGATGGAAAGTCGGACTTGCCCCGACGGAGTCCCATTTCAGTTTTTGGACGAATGCCCCACCGTTATAGGATACCTTGATGGTTGCAGTCTGGTTGTTCGTAGCCGGGCACGCAGGCCATTCTGTTCCACCACAATCGTCTTCAGCTTCCGGGCGCCAACTGGAGTCAAACTTGATGAATACGCTGTTTGCGGGAACACCGACGAGGGAAATGGCAGGGGTTTTCACAAACGAGTTGAAGTAACCCACCGCATGGTCAAAAATCGGTCCTGGACCTTCATTGTCGTCCCATTCGTCTGGGTCAGCAATCATGACTGTGCCCTTGGCTTTTTCGAAAAGTTCCCGGTTCTGGGTGTCTGCAGCGAACCAAAAGGCTCGTGAGGCAAAGCTCCAGCCAGCCCACTCATCTACACCGTTCGCGTCCGGGTTGCCAAGACCAGGCATGCCCGAGTCATCAAGCACCCAACCCGCTGGCGGTGTCTTGGTAAAGGCTTTCGCAATGACATCAGGGGTGGCCTCTTGAACATTTTGACCGAGTGTCATGCCATCAAAGTCTTCGTAGAAGAGTACGGAGGTGAACGTGTTTGTGAGCGACTGCACGCCCACAATGCTGTCGGTGTAGGTAAGGATCATTGTGTGCTGACCCAGCGCAATGGTACCCATATTGGTTTGCACCGTGATGACATCGCCAACCTGACTGATTGCGGCATTCGCCAAAGTGGCGCCGTCATACTTCAGGGAAATGGAACTGAGATTGATCGTGGTTTCGCCGTCGTCAATTACCACACCAAGCGGGGTGGAACGATTGGCAAATGCAGCGGAGGGAATCCAATGGTCCACAAACGATGGAACAGGTGGAACCACCTGGGGGATACCTGTGGCGCTGGCTTTGCCCAAGGCTCGCATTTGGCGGGCATTGAGAGCTTCGTTGCGCAACTGGATGCTGTTAAAGTATCCGCCCCCGGCTGTCCCGGCGATGCGATTTCCGAGAATCTCTGCGGTGGAGTTCGGGAAGAGGGGATATCGGTTGAGGGCACCGTTCAATACGTCAATTTCAGCGCCGTCGATATAGGTGCGAACTTCGTTGGTGCGTACGACAAATCCGACGCGATACCAAGTGTTGGTGGTGATTGAACCGCCGAAGCCGACGCCTGGAGAGCCAATCTGACCACTTGCGTTGATCGCAAAGTCTGCGGCGGGAGTTATGAAACCACCGTCAGTTTGCAGAAATGGCCGGACTTTTCCATCGTCAGTTGCCGTGTACAGCACGTCAAACGTGATGGTGTAAAGTTCAACGTTGGCACCGCTGCCATTGGCAGGCGGAGTGGCCAAGGTGAATCCCATGGTGGCGTTTGTAGAGCCCGGAAACTTCATCACATTGGCGGGCGTGCCGTTGATGGTTGAAATACCGAACGCGGTGGTGGTGCCAAACGATGTGCCAGCCGTGGTCTCGCCATCATTCGCGGTCAAGTCCGTTCCGACTGTGGCCACCAAGTTGCCACTGTCGAAATTCCACAGACCGAAGGTTTGTGCCGATAAGTTCGCTACACCCATGAGGCTTGCGACGATTACTGCGCCAAGGCGCATGATACGTTTTTTGTTCATTTTAGTTGGGAGGTTTGTTGTTGTACTACTTACTGTTGTCGGAATTGGGAATGGAATTGCGACTGATCTCGAAAGAATAAGTTTATGTGCGCAAAGGCGGTTCTATTTATTTGCTTTATAATGTTGAATTGCTTGGGCGGCCTTGGCGTCGCCTTGAGCCTGCGCTTCCTGCATGAGTGCGTTCACAGTCACCAGAGCACTGGAGATCACACTGGCCTGCTGCTTGGTGAGTGAAGGCAGTGCACCGAGGCTTTGAACGCCTTGGAATGCGTTGGGATAATCCTTGGCCTGAAGCGCTGTCACCACCTGAGTTGCGACTTCCTTTACCTCTGGCTTCGATTTGGCAAATGCCTTTTCGAAAGCTGCAGGGATTTCAGCAGCAGTGAGTGAAGGAGGTGGCGTGCTGGTCTTGTCACAGCCGATAGTTAAAAAAGATGCTAATACGAGAAGAAACCCGAGGAATCTGGGAATATGGGTATTGTTCATGAGGAATAACGTTGGTTTTAATACTTAGCGGACTATATTAATCTCTTACTGGATTTAGCGGCTCAATGCCAGTGTAGTGCCGGTAATCAATTCCAACCTTAAGTCCCGTAAACCGAATGCGAGATACATGCCCATCCACCCAAGCGGTCTGGCAACCCTTGCTGTGGCGGTACCATTCAAAATCGAATGGATAACCACCGTACAAACCAGAAAGCCCTCCGTATGCTCCTCCGTTTGCAGGGCCTGTGCCGATCCATTGTGTCAGGATTGAATTCTTGCCTGGGAAAAGGCCGATACTATCACTATCTGGAGGATTGCCTTCATCCATTAGTTGCTCTGCCGCATCCTGGCAAAAAATCATTTTACTCGGGCTTTTGTAGTTGGTGACCTTCTTGATAGTTGCAGCCTCATTGGGATCTCGCCCGGAGGTCTTAAGCAGCCATTGGCACATCCCATAAGTAGAATTCTCCCAAAAATCTGATGGGTAATAGAGACCAGTGTCATGCCATTCATCAGGATGGACAGAAGCTGGGCATCTAAAAATTTTCTTGTTTTTGCCGTAATACTGATAGTAGCCAATCGCCCAGTATGCTTCACCGCTGGTCACCGGTAGAAGTACATCAGACCGCGGGTTCGCTGTCCATTGGCCATGATTTGGCAAAGAACCGCCACCATTATGGAAATAAGTATTGTTGTTATCATCGGCGTACATTGATCCCGCAAGAATGATTTGCTTCAAGTTGTTGAGGCATTGAGCCGCCTTTGCCCGGTCTTTCGCCTTGCTCAACGCCGGCAGGAGCATCGCCGCCAAAATAGCGATGATGGCAATGACCACCAGCAACTCAATCAATGTGAAGGCTCCAACAGCGACGCGACGTATTCGTGCTTCCTTTGGATGAACAGGGCAGGTATTCGGGGTGGCATTGGAACAATTGATCATTTTCATTATTCGTTTGGAACTTTAGAACTGCATTGGTTTTTCTCTACCGACGATGCTGAAACGATTGTCAGAGCATTGTTACGCGTGCTTTACAATCGTGTCACACCACATCTGGTTTGAGCGTTTTATTATCAGGTTCTGGAATCGCTGTTACTAAGCCTCCTTCTCATCCCAAAGTCAATAAACTTTTGTTTGTTGCTCATGAAAATTTTCCGGGGAATGAATGCGTATGCATAAATCATTAACACGAGGCAGTAGCGTTGGGTATCGCCTGTTTGGGCGAGATGACGCGTTAAGCCTTTATTGTTTTTTTGCTGTTTTTTCTGACCCTTTCGCGTGTGATTGGAAACGATGGGAGGCATAAGCGGGTGTTCGATGTGGAATTGCTCGGCATTGAGTAGTCAGGTTGTGCGGTTCGAGGATCAAACGCCAATCGGGCTTCGCGACCTCTTGTAGCCCTGATTCAGAGCGACAGGAATTCCGCCCGGATTTCTTTTTCGTCGCAGTGAAGAACGGCAACACTGCGGCGGGATCCCTGACGCGGTTTGCCGGAATAACCCGGATTTAGAAACAGCACGTCGCGGATGCGCTCGGAGAATTGTTGGTGCGTGTGGCCGAACAGAACTACGTCAGGTCTTTGGCGCTCGATGGCTACCCGCAATTCAGCATCCTGTGAGTGTGGGTTGACGATGTGTTGCAGGAAAAACTTTCGTCCGGCGAGTTCTATGGACTGTGTTTCGCGGTAGCGGAAACAAGGATCGTCGGTGTTGCCGCTGACGGCGGTGACAGGCGCGATGAGTTCCAGTTCGCTGAGAATAACCGGTGATCCGATGTCGCCGGCATGCAGGATATGGCTCACTCCGGAAAACCGCCTGGCGACTCGCGGGTCCAGATAATCATGCGTGTCCGAGATGAGGCCGATTTTCATTTCAGATGAGTCAGTAGTTGGTGGTCAGCAGTCAGTGGCTTCGTGGTTTGATGCCTGATTGAAGTGGCTACGGACTACTGAACACAAATCACGGACTTTTTCACGCCTTTGCTTCCTCCGGTTTGGCTTCAGGTTCGGATTCGGTTTCAGGTTCCGGCGCGCGCTGGCCCGCTTCCTTTTCCTGCGGAGATTCTGCGGTGAGTTTCATGGCGGCGACGAACAGTCCGGTGAAAATGCCGCCGCTCAGAAGTGTGTTGCGGAGGAATGTCCATGTCTCGGGCCAGCCTGCGGTGCCTTTGGTGAGCGCGATGATCCAGCCTTGAATGGTTTTCGTGTATTCAGGATTGGCAAAAGGATTGAAAAACCACGAGGCGGTGTTGGTGATGAGATAAAAAAGCAGCGCGCCGAGCACGCCGCCGCCCAGCAACGAAAAGAACGAAGACTTCGGTTTGAATCGCCGCCCCAGCCAGATCAACACCACATAGGCGGCGTAGTTGAAGAGTTGAAACTTCAGCACGGGCAGGTCCCAGACGTTGTAGCCGAGACCGAGCCAGTAGTAAAAATTCAAGGCGATGTCCGTGACCAGCAGCGTGGTGAGTGGCAACCACCAGGCCATGGCGCCGCTCAAAAAAACGCCCGCACAGAATGCAATGGCGTAGGCCACGCTGAAATTCTGCGGCAACATTCCAGGAATCCGCGACAGCGCGAACACCAGCATGAGCGCAACAGGTAGCGCGTGTTTTTTGAATTGCTCGATCACCGACGGAAGAATAGCCGCGAAGCGACGAATGACAAGGTGCGCGTTGATGTGAGAGCGCGACCTGTCACCGGTCGCAGCGTGTGGAGGGTGATGAGGGCGTTGGATAATTCAGACCGCTTTCGGTGAGTCTGAGCGCTGCGGGCGAGGGATCGCCCGCGCTTCTTCCGCGCTCTCAGAGCAGAGCGTTCTTGAGTTGCGCCGGGCTTTTTGTTTCTGTTTGCAGCGTTGAAACTCAAGCCCCTCAAACTGGCGCCGGCATTCATTGCCACTCTCGTCATCGCGCTCGTCTGTCTGGTGCGCGTGCTCGACCTCTCCTGGGTGCAGCGGCTTGAGAACATGACCTACGACCAACGTGTTCGCGTCGCGCGCTCCCACACAGTTCAGGTCGCCACCAATCTCGGTTTCGTTTTTATCGGCGACGACACGATCACGAGCCTAGGGAATGGTTCGCTGGGATTCCGTTATGGTCTTTACTGGCCAAGGCATGTGCAGGGTCGCGTGCTCCGGGAGCTGACGGCGCAGGGCGCGAGAGCCGTCTGTTATGACGTGATGTTTTCCGACAGGCGGTTCGATCACGCAGCCGTGCCGGTTTCAGTGAAACAATGGCCTGACCTCCGCGAGTTTCTTGCCAGGCTGCATCCTGGAAAAAAAACGGACACCTTCGAGCAGAACGGGGAGGAATTCACCCTCGTGGAATCAGATGAGTACTTTGCGTGGCAACTCAGGCGTTCCGGCAGGGCGGTGGTCGCGGCTGAAAAGGGTGTTCTGCCAAATTCGCTTTTTGCCAACAACGCTTCCGCCAAGGCGGACATTTCGGCGGATATTGATCCGGGCGGTGTGTTGCGTCGGGCAAGGACGTTTCAAAATTATCGAAAGTGGCATCCGGCATTCCGCCAGGCCGAGGCCGAGGGTTACATTGATCTTCACAAGGCGCAATTCGAACCCGGGCAGATCGTTTTTCCGAGAGCAGGGGACGACAATGTGAAAATCCCTGTGGACGCTGAGAACAACTTTGATCTCGCGGATTTTGGCGGCGAGAAACTTCCCGTCGGCATGGACAGAAAGGCGAAGGCGTTCACGGAAGAGCGAGTCTGGCACATGGGCGTCGTGCTTGCCGCACGGGAACTGAATCTCGACCTTGACAATGCGGATGTGAACCTGCGTGCGGGTCGGATAACTCTCCGCAGCACGAACGGCGTGGAACGCGTGTTGCCTGTGGATTCGAAGGGTTATTTTTTGATCAACTGGGAAATTTCCCCGACCGACCGGCAATTGACCCGTGAGGCATTCGAGCGGCTGCTGATTCAGGATCAGGCGCGCAACACGGGTCTGGGCGAAAGTCTGACGAATGTCTGGAAGGACAAGCTTGTCGTCATTGGCTCGTCAGCCACTGGCAATGACCTCACCGACCATGGTGCCACGCCGCTGGAAAAGGACACACTGCTGGTCAGCAAACATTGGAACGTGGCGAACTCGATCATCACGGGGCGATTCGTCCGCACCGCACCACTTGCCGCCGAATTGCTGCTCATCATCCTGCTCGGCGGATTGACCGCATGGCTGACGTGGCAGTCGCGTGCTTTGACGGCGGCGCTGGCGGTGATTGCGCTGGTTGTGGGCTACACCGTTTTGGCATTTGCGCTCTACAACAATCAGCGAATCTGGCTGCCTCTGATTTTACCGGTCGGTTGCGCGGTGTTGATGCAGTACATCTGCGTGCAAACATACCGTGTCGTGTTCGAGCAACGCGAACGCCGCCGGGTCATTGGCGTTTTTGGGAAAATGGTTTCCCCGAAAGTGGCGCGTGAAGTCCTGAAGATGGAATCTCTTTCGCTCGGAGGCTCGCGCAAGGAGATCACGGTTTATTTTGCCGACGTGCGCGGGTTTACCGAACTCACTGACGCCACGAACGAGCGCGCGGCTCAAATCGTTGTGGAAGGCAAACTCACCGGACACGAAGCCGAGGCGGTATATGGCGAGCACGCGCGCGAGTTGCTCGAGACCGTGAATACTTATCTGTCCCTGGTGGCCGATGTTGTGAAGCAGCATGATGGCACGCTGGACAAGTTCATCGGTGATTGTGTCATGTCCTACTGGGGCGCGCCCACTTCTGATGAACACCATGCCCTTCATTGCGTGCGTGCGGCCGTTGACGCTCAACGCGCCATTCATGAATTGAACCTCCGCCGATTTGAGCAAAACAAAGTCCGCGAGCAGGAGAACATTGAACATGCCCGGCTCGGACGACCTTTGCTCCCTATGCTGCCCGTGCTTTATCTTGGCAGCGGCATCAACTCTGGCGTGGCGGTTGCCGGATTCATGGGTTCGGAGAAGAACGAGCGCAGCTACACGGTATTTGGTCGCGAGGTGAACCTGGCGAGCCGCCTCGAATCCGTTTCGGGCCGGGGCCGTATCATCATCGGCGAGGCGACCTACGAGGCGTTGTTGCGTGATGATCCGGCGCTGGCGGCGACTTGCATCGAGCAGGAGCCGACCAAGCCCAAAGGTTTCAACAAGCCGGTGCGGAACTTTGAAGTGCCGTGGCAGCAGGCTGAAAACTCCAAGCTCCAGGTTCCAAGTTTCGGGTAATCACAGACGGGTGCAAACCTGCTGGTCATTCGAGTATCGGATTTCTTCCTCGTCTTCACGTTCGCATTCACTACAATTCATGTCATGCGAACCGCGATTTATCCCGGCAGTTTCGATCCCTTCACCAATGGTCATCTCGACATTGTGGAGCGGGCGTCTCGTTTGTTCGACCGTGTTGTCGTGGCCGTGGCCAGTAGCGAGGCCAAACATCCTCTGTTTTCGATCAGCGAGCGCGTTGCCCTGGTCAAGGAAACCGTCCGTGGCTTGAAGAACGTGGAAGCCGACTCCTTCGACTGCTTGCTTGTGGATTATGTCAGGAAGCAGTCCGCCCAGGCTGTAGTGCGCGGACTGCGTGCCGTGTCGGATTTTGAATTTGAGTTTCAGCTCGCATTGATGAACCGGTCGCTCAACGACAGTTTTGAAACCATTTTCATGATGCCCAAGGACACGTACACGTTTCTGAGTTCACGGATCGTGAAGGAAATCGCCCATCTTGGCGGCGACGTCAGCGCGTTTGTGCCTGCACACGTTAGAACCGCGCTTGCGGCCAAGTGGGCAAAGAAATAATTTCCGCCATGCCCCTGCTCATCAATCTCCGTCATCTTGACACCCGCGATCAAAAGCTGGAAGGCGAACTGTCTGTGGTTGACCTCGAGTTTGATGACCGGGATGAGATGGTTTTGGCGCACCAACCGCTCTGTCACAAGCTGGAAGTTCAGAAACTGGACGACAGCCTGCTCGTGCGTGGAAGTTTGAGACTGGTTCTGGACTGCCAGTGCGTGCGTTGCCTCAAACCCTTTGAATTTACCGTTAAATTGGACGAATGGACGTGTCTTGTGCCGCTTGAGGGTGACGACAAAGCACCCATTGTGAGCGATAGCGTGGACTTGACGCCTTATTTGCGGGAAGATATTCTCCTCAGCTTTCCGCAACACCCGTTGTGCAAACCCGGATGCGGCGGATTGAAGAAACCGGACACTGAAAAGAAGAAAACGAACGGCAAAGACGGCACGGACGAAGTTCCATCGCCTTGGGCCGAACTGGACAAACTGAAACCTAAAAACTGAATTTATGGGAGTTCCCAAAAGAAAACCATCCACGAGCCGCATGAAGATGCGCCGCGCCTACAACAGCGTCCTTAAACTTCCGCAACTCGGCACCTGCCCGCAGTGCGCCGCGCCTTACATTCCGCACCGCGTGTGTCCGGCCTGCGGCTACTACAAGGGCCGTCAGGTTTTGACTGTCACTGCCGGCGCTTGATTCCGCGCGTCTTCGCGCGGCATTGCTGATTATTCAGTTATGCGCATCGCAGTGGATGTCATGGGCGGCGACCACGGTTGCGTGGTCGTGGCTCAAGGTGTCAAACTAGCCCTCGAAGCCGACGATCGTATCACGAGCATTCTGCTTGTCGGCAAAGAGGACGAAATCAAATCCGCTCTCTCAGCATGTGGTCTAACGAGTGACCGCGTGGAGATAGTCCACGCTTCCGAGGTGTTGACGATGGAAGACAACCCCGTCGAGGGCATCCGAAGGAAAAAGGATTCCTCGATGGTGCGTGCCATCGAACTGGCTCGCGAGGGCAGGGCGGATGCCGTTATTTCTCCCGGCAACACCGGCGCACTTGTGGCCGGCTCCATGAAACTCCGCCGCATAGAAGGCGTGGAGCGACCTGCCATTACCGCGCGAATGCCGTCCCGCAATGGCGACTTTGTTTTGCTGGATGCAGGTGCGAATCCTGTTTGTGAACCCCAGCATCTGGCGCAGTTTGCCGTGATGGGCGACATCTACGCGCGGGAAATTCTTGGTCTTGCCAAACCGCGCGTCGGGGTTCTTAGCAACGGCTCTGAGGAATCCAAGGGTAACGACCTTACCCGTGCCGCCTCTGCGTTGTGCGCGAAGCTTGATCTCAACTACATTGGCTATGTCGAGGGGTTCGATTTATTCGACGACGCCGTGGATGTCGTTGTGGCGGATGGCTTCGTCGGCAACATTGTTTTGAAAACCGCCGAAAGCCTCGGCTACGCGATGATGCATCTGCTCAAGCGCGAACTTACGGCGACACCCATCCGCAAACTTGGCGCGATGATTTCCCAGAACGCCTTTCGCGCGTTGAAACGCCGCATGGACCCGGAGGTTTATGGCGGCGCGGTGTTGCTCGGATTGAACGGCAATGTCATCAAGGCGCACGGTTCATCGCGAGAACGCGCCATCATGAGCGCCATCCGCGTCGCGACGGAGGAAGTCCGCCACGGAATCAACGATCTCATCGCAAAAAAAATCGCCGATGCCAATCAGCGCATCGCAGCGGCAACGGCAGCCACCACCACATCATGAGCACGACCAGACCAAAATTCAAAAATCCCCGCGCCAAGCACGACTTCAAGGGTCGCACCGTTTCGATCACCGGCGTTGGAGCCTACGTACCCGCGAAGGCGATGACGAATTTCGAACTCGAAAAAATCGTGGACACCACGGACGAGTGGATCACCTCGCGCACCGGCATCAAGGAACGCCGCATCGCCGCCAAGGACGAGTTCACGTCGGACATGGCCGCCCGGGCCGCGCAACGCGCGATGAAAGCCGCCGGCGTCACTGCCGACCAGGTGGACCTCATCATCGTAGCCACCATCACGCCGGACATGGTGTTTCCTTCAACGGCATGCCTCGTACAGCAGAAGATCGGCGCGAACCGTGCCGCCGCGTTCGACCTTGAAGCCGCGTGCTCGGGGTTCATCTACGGGCTCGAAATCGCGCAGCAGTTCATCATGTCGCGCACTTACGACACCGTAATCGTCATAGGTGCAGAAAAACTTTCGTCCGTTGTGGATTGGACGGATCGCAACACTTGCGTGTTGTTTGGCGACGGTGCCGGTTGCGCGGTGTTGCAGAGCCGCTCGAACTCGCACGGCCTGCTCACGGCGGTGATGGGCGCGGATGGCAGCAAGGCGGAACTGTTGCACATGCCCGGCGGCGGCAGCCGTTGCCCGGCCACAACGCAATCGGTCAATGCGCGTCTCCATTTTCTCCGCATGGAAGGCAAGGAAACCTTCAAGCACGCTGTGCAGGCGATGGTCAGCGCGGCCACCGAAGCGCTGCGGCGTTGCGATCTGAAAGTCTCCGACATGAAGTGCATCATCCCGCACCAGGCGAATCGCCGGATCATTGACGCCGTGGGGGATCGTCTCAACGCACGCCCCGACCAGCTTTTCATAAACCTGGACCGTTATGGCAACACCAGCGCGGCGTCCGTGGCGATTGCGCTGGATGAGGCTGTCAGTTCCGGTCGTATTCACCGTGGTGATCTTGTGCTTCTTGTCGTGTTCGGTGCCGGTCTGACCTGGGGTGCGGCGGTGATTGAGTGGTGAGGCCATTGAGTCACCCGGCAGGTTTTTCTCACTGGAATCCCCGGTTGCAGATTCCGCCAGGACCCGGTTGTGCAAACTTCCGGCCTCGTGTTCTATTGTGCCTGCCAATGACGGCAAGAATTGATTGACCTGCGGGCGAGGATGGGGATTAACTAGTGCTGTGATGTATCCGGTGAAAAGTTGTAACAGTTCGGGCAATGGTCACACGACTGTCAGTTGCCGGAATCTCATCACATGCTTCACGATCCGATCTTGCCCGCGACCTGCAGGAGACACGACCAAACGCGACGCATCCCGATGATGAAAACCTTATTGGTCATCTCTCCACACCCTGAGATCGCTGAAACAATCCGCGTCGCTTTGGGTTCGACGGAATATCGCGTCATTCATCGGGTCAACTCGGAGGACGCCGAGCCGTTCATTGTTCACTCGCTCGCGCAGGCCTGCATCGTGGATGTGGAACTTACCGGCGTTCAAGGCATCTGGATGATCGAGCGGTTGCGCAAGCACAACGCAAAGTGTCCATTCATCGTTTACACCGGCGAAAAGCAATCCGAGTGGGAGGAGGAGGCGTACCTGCGCGGCGTCAATCACGTCCTGACCAAGCCCGTGCGTCCGCGCGTTCTCGAAACCGTGTTGCATCGCATCTTTGCCGTGCCTTCAGTTGCGTCGTCCAGCCCGCCTTTTGCTCCCCGCACCGAAGCGGTTTCTGATTTGTCTTCCGCTGCGACGGTTTCCCCGGGCACGGCGCAGACCATCAGCGTGCTGAAAAACTTTTCATCCATTCTTTCCCACTCGCTCGACTCCGATGCGTTGCTCCGGCAGTTCCTGATACAACTGCGCGAGATCGTCAGCATCAATCGTGCGGTCATTTTCCTTCGTCCAGCCGAGGGGGTTTTTGGCAACGCGGCCTCGCCCGAGGAAAGCCGCCGTCTGCGGGCCGCCTGTTCGATTGGAGTTCCACAGGGACTGCTCGATCAGTGTGCGCTTTCACTCGAATCCGGCCTGGGAGCGCAGTTGCAGCGTCTGGGCCGTATCCTGCGTCGCAACAGCGACGAGGCCCGTTCCAGCGCCGACACGCAACGCGAGTTTGAACTGCTCGGCGGTCAGGTGGCCGTGCCAATCATGGACCGCGAATCCCTCATCGGTGTGGCTGTTTTCGATGGACGCATCACGGGTGAGGCGCTCGTCAACGCCGAGTTGGAACTGATTTATCACCTGCTCGAACACCTTGCACTCGCCATTCGCAACATCTGGTTGCACGGCCAGCTCGCGGCCAACAACGACATGATGACCGGTGTGCTCCGCGAACTGAGCAGCGCGTGCGTCGTCGTCGGAAACGACTTGAAAATTCTTCACGCGAACAAAATGTCGCGAAAGTATTTCGGCTCTTCGCGCTCTGGCGGCGAGATGGAATTCAGCGATTTGCCGGAGGTCATCGCTGCAAAAGTTTACCAGGTGTTGCGTACCGGTGCGGCCGTCACGCCTTTCCGGTACGAGCCGGAAGGCGCGAACCCCGGTGTCATTTACGGCGTCAGCGCTATTCCGTTCCAGCAGCAGAACGGACGACCCGCGTCTGCGTTGCTCACCGTGGAAGATCTCACGCAGTCCGAGCAGATGAAGCGGCTCGAACTCGAAGCGACCAACCTGCGGCTCATCAAATCCATGGCCGACCGTCTTGCTCACGAGGTCGGCAACGCCATGGTGCCGCTCTCCACGCACCAGCAGTTGCTCGCCGAGAAGTATCGCGATGCGGAATTCCGCGCGTCGCTCGATGCCGCGCTGGCCGACGGCGTGAAGCGTGTCACACGCCTCATCAACCAGATGCGGTTCCTTGCGCGTGACTCGATCACCACTCAGGAACATTTCGCTGTTTCACCGCTGATCGAGGAGGCTTTCCAGGAGGCGCGCAAGTATCAACCCGCCAAGGCGGCACAACTCAAATACGACAACGGAGGCGCGCCTGCGTTCGTCACGGGAGACCGCGCCGCGCTCAAATACGCGCTCACGGAAGTTTTGATCAACGCGCTTCAGGCCAATCCCACGGAACCGAAAGTCGGCGTCCGGCTTGATGCTGAAGGCAACGGCAGTTCTCCGGGCGGGTTGCAGATCGAGGTTCAGGATAACGGCGGCGGTTTTACTGCGGAGGCCATGCAAAAGGCGTCGGCCCCGTTTTTCACCACGCGCAACGTTGGCCTCGGTCTCGGTCTCACGGTCTGCCGAAAAATCATCGAGACGCACCATGGCAAACTGGAAATCGTCGCGCCAAAAACCGGCCACTCTGGCATCGTCCGCATTTCGTTGCCTCTGGACTCGGTGCAAAAGAACTGATCTGAGCACCCGGATCCTTGCCGGCGCTCGCATGTTTCCAGTTTCAACGGCCCACCTGCCCGCGCTTCTCATCGCCACCCGATTTCCATGTGCGCTTTTCTCTTCTCAACTTCTCCATCTTCCGTTTGAATCAACGACGCTATGTCCCCGCTCATTCACTTCATGGCAAGCTGGCTCGTCGCAGTTGCGACGACAGAAAACCCTCGCGACCGGCGTCTCATCACCATCGCGGGTGTCATCCCGGACATTGACGGCTTCGGCATGATTGCAGACGTGGTGAAGTCAATTGCCACCGGCGAACCCACCACATTCTTCTATTACCAGCGTTATCATCATTACCTCGGGCACGGCTGGCCGGCGGCGATCGTCTTCACGCTCGCCTTTGCTTGTCTGGCGCGACAACGCTGGCGGACGGCTTTGCTTTGCCTCGCCATGTTTCATCTCCATTTGCTGTGCGATTTCATTGCGTCGCGCGGGCCCACGCCGGGAGACATCTGGCCGATCCTGTATGGTGAACCCGTTTCGCGGCATCCGGTCTGGATGTGGAAAGGCCAATGGCAGTTGGACGGCTGGCAGAACCGGATCATTGCCGTGCTCCTCGTATTCGCCGTGCTCGGCGTCACAGCACGCAGGGGAATCTCCTGTCTCGAAGTGTTCAGTCGCAGGCTTGATGCCGGTTTTGTACGCGTGATCCAGAAATGGTATTCCGCCTTCCGGCCCGGGCCGAAACCGCAGGAAAACACCAGGCCTCAAGATCAAATTTGACCGGGCCCGCGCGGAATGCTCACGTTAAAAAAGTTATTTTGATTGCTGGCAAAGGTTTGCTGTCTAAACCAAACTGGCATCAACACATGAGCGAACTCCAGATAATCCAAGGTGCGCTCGAACGAGCAGCCCGGCGACGGCGCTGGGATCGCGCGTTGCGAGGGTTGTGGGTCGGTCTGCTTGTCGGCGCCGCAGTTTATCTCCTGGCTCTCGGCGTTTTCAAACTTCGACCGATTCCGGAAGAAACCCTTTTCTGGTCTGGTCTGGTCGCTGGCGGATGTGCGTTGCTCGGGTTCATCATCGGTGGCTGGCGCAAATTCACGCTTGCCGAAACCGCCCGCTGGGTGGATGTGAAACAAAATCTCAAGGAACGTCTCAGCACCGCGATCGAATTTTCCGACGAACGCGAAACATCCCGGTGGGAGCAACTCGTTTTGGCCGACGCTGCCTCACACGTTCAGGAAATTGATCCGCAGAAGCTCGTGCGTTTTTCTTTACCCAAGGTCACGCGCTGGGCGTTGCTCGTGTTGATGCTTGCCGTAGGGCTTGGTTTTGTTCCTGAGTACCGCACCAAGGCTGACAAACAAAAGGTAGCTGACAAAAAGATCATCAAGGATACGGGTCGCCAGCTTGCCAACCTCACGCGTCACGAACTTCAACAGCGCAAGCCCACGCTTGAAACCACCGAGAAAACCATGCTATCCGTCGCCGAACTCGGCGACCAGCTTGCGAAGGCGAACCTCACCCGCAGCGAGGCGTTGAAAGACCTCGCTAACGCCACGGAGAAACTCAAGGACCAGCTCAAGGAGATCGCCAAGGACCCGGCCATTCAGAAACTTGAACAGGCCGCACGTTCTCCTGGCGGCAAGGATGCGCAGAAGGCGGCGGGTTTGCAGAAGCAGATGGAGTCGTTGCAGAAAAAACTCGGCAACCAGACCGGCAGTCCAGAAGCGATGGACAAGTTGCAAAAGGATCTGGAAAAGCTTCAGGAGGCTGCGAAGGCGCTGGGCGACAAGAACGGCGGCGGCGGCACCGAAGCCGACAAACAGCAGCTTTCGAAATCACTCAGTTCTCTTTCTCAACAGGCGCAGCAGATGGGATTGAATCTCCCGCAATTGGACGAAGCCATTGCCGCACTCGCCGCCAACCAGACGGATCGCGCACTCAAGGATTTGAATGAAGCCCTGAACGATCTTGAAAAGACGCGCGACATGGCGAAGCAGCTTCAACAGATGCAGGCCCAGGCTGACAAACTTGGCAAAGACCTCGCCGAACAACTTAAGTTCGGGCAGGCCGATGCGGCGGCTCAGACGTTGAACAAACTCGCAGAGCAGTTGAAGTCCGGCCTGATCTCCCAGGAGCAGATGAAGAAAATCATGGAGGAAGTTTCGCAGGCCATTCCGCAGGCCAAGGAATATGGCAAGGTTCAGGACTTGTTGAAGCAGGGTGCAAAGCAAATGCAACAAGGCGACAAGCCCAGCGCTTCGCAGTCTCTCGCCGACGCCGCCAAGGAACTTGACAAGATGATGCAGCAGATGGCCGATGCCGAGGCGTTGAAGGAAGCGATGCAGAATTTGAAAACCGCTTCGTTGTGCGTGGGCAACTGCCAGAGTTGGGGCGCGTGCAACAAACCTGGCATGGGACAAAAGCCCGGCGGCAAACCCGGCAGCGGCGTGGGTACTTGGGCGGACGACAACGCCTGGTATGACGGTCAATGGAGTGATCGTTGGGACAATACCGGAGTCAAACGCGCTGATCAGGACGCGCGCGGCATCACCGAACGCGACCAGACCCTCAGCGATCAACTCACGCCAGACAAAGTCAAAGGCCAGTTTTCACCGGGTGGTCAGATGCCGAGCATCACGTTGAAAGGCGTCAGCATCAAAGGCACAAGCAAAGTCGCCTACGAAGAAGCCGCCGCCGCCGCGCAATCGGATGCGCAAAGCGCGCTCAGTCAGGAAAAAGTCCCGCGCGCCTATCAAGGGGCGGTGAAAGACTATTTCGACGATCTAAAGAAGTAGGGTTGCAGGGTGCAGGTTGAAAGTTGCAGGTTGGCTCGCGCACGTCTGACGCACTTCATGCAACCTGTAACTTGTAACAGCAGGAGGTGCGCAGCATACGCAAGAAGAAACAGGCGCGGTTGAAAGCAACGAACCAAACAGGAGCAAAGCATGGCAACGGCACAACAATTTGAAGATCTGCACGTCTGGCAGGACGCGCGGGCGTTGGTCAAAGACATTTACACCGTATCCAAACAGCGTGCGTTCTATCGCGATTTTGGCCTGCGCGACCAAATCCGCCGGGCTGCAACCTCGACGATGTCGAACATTGCCGAAGGATTCGAGCGCGGTTACCGCAAAGAGTTCATCCAGTTCCTGAGCATTGCCAAAGGCTCAACTGGCGAAGTCCGCTCGCAACTTTATGTCGCCCTGGATCAGGAATATGTGACGGAAAAGGAATTCACCGCCCTGCGCGATGCCGCCCTTTCACTTTCGCGCCGCATCGCCAAATTCATCAGTTATCTGGAAAAATACCCAAGCAACTCCCGCGTCCGAAAACCCGTGTAACGCTGATAAAATGGAAAACCTGCAACCTTCAACTTTCAACCTGCAATTCCCCCAATGAGCACCGAATCCCAAATCCAATCCTTCCGCGACACCTACGCCGCGCTCCAGGCCGAGATCGGCAAAGTCATCGTCGGCCACACCGCCATTGTCGAGAGCACCCTCATCGCGCTGTTCGGCGGCGGACACGTGTTGCTCGAAGGCGTACCTGGCCTCGGCAAAACGCTCCTCATCCGCACGCTCGGCGAGGTGCTCGACATGCCGTTCAATCGCATCCAGTTCACGCCCGACCTCATGCCCGCCGACATCCTCGGCACAAACCTCGTCATGGACACCGACGCGGGCAAACGTGCTTTTGAGTTCCAACGCGGCCCGATCTTTGCGCACCTGATTCTCGCCGACGAAATCAATCGCGCCACGCCCAAGACCCAGTCCGCCATGCTCGAAGCCATGCAGGAGAAACAAGTCACCGCCGGCGGCGAACTCCGCAAACTTGGCGAACCCTTCTTCGTCATGGCCACGCAGAACCCGATTGATCAGGAAGGCACCTATCCGCTGCCCGAAGCGCAACTGGATCGTTTCTTCTTCAAGATCATCGTTGGCTATCCGAACGCGGACGAATTGACCGAAGTCATCAATCGCACCACCACCGGCACAAAGATCGAGGTGAACAAAGTTTTGACCCGCGAAGCCCTCAGCGAACTCATGAAACTTGTGCGCGAAGTCCCCGTCGCATCGCACGTGAAGGATTACGCTGTGCGCCTCGTGCTCGCCACGCATCCCAAGACCGACACCGCCGCGCCGATTGCGAACCAGTATCTGCGTTTCGGCAGCAGCCCGCGTGGCGCGCAAACGCTCATCCTCGCCGGCAAAGTCCGCGCGCTGGCGCAGGGCCGCTTCAACGTCAGCTTCGAGGACATCCAATCCGCCGCGCTCCCCGCGTTGCGCCACCGCCTCATCCCCAACTTCGAAGCCGAAGCCGAAGGCATCACCACTGACCACATCATCGAGCAGATTTTGAAAGACGTGCCGGTGAGCGCGGAGGCGGTCGGGGTTTAACGCAAAGACGCTAAGAGGCAAAGGCGCAGGGGAATGTTGAATGTTTGCATAGACGTGGATTTGACGCTCATTGATGAGCAAGGCGAACTCCTGCCCGGAGCAATTGAAGCTCTGACAAAACTCCGTGAAGTTCCATGTGAATTAACCCTCTGGTCCGCCGCTGGCGCTGAATACGCGAAGTCCGTCGCCGCCCGACATAAGCTGGAAAAGTTCTTTGAGGGCTTCGCAGGAAAACCTGACCTCGCAATTGACGACGACCCACAAAGCCTTGTCCTCAGAAAAATGATCGTGAGAAAGCCGGAAGATCACTGGGAACAAATTCAGAAACAGACTGTGGAAGCACTTCGACAAATCAGGGAGGAACTCTGATGCCAAACCCAATCGTGGCTTTGGTTGATAAAGAGATGGCTGCATTTCGTGAACTGCAACTTGCTCACCCAAGTCTTTTCCCTGACAACAACACTCTCTACCCAATTCCTTTCTTTGGCGATATACGCCGCGCAGAAGTTGTCACGCTTGCGCTTAATCCTGCTCACCCAGAATTTGTTCCTGAAAGACGATGGCCGATTGGTTGCGGATCAGGCTCGCTGACCGCGGTGGGGTTGACGAATCGCTTACTTAGCTATTTTGACTCACCAAGAACTCGACGACATCAATGGTTTGACGTATGTGAGCAAGGATTGGCAGCACTTGGTTGTTCCTATCAAACGAATGCCGCACACGTAGATGTCCATCCCTTCCCTACGAAGTTTGCAAGGCACCTAAATCAGAATGAGAAAAGAATTCTTGGAGAGGTAATCAAGACACAAAGTCCTGAGCACATGCTTTCAGTGCTTGGGTTGTGCAACCGGGTCAAATTGATCGTTGTGATTAGGTATGCCCTTCCATCTGATGTAGCACCAACCCTGACAACTTTTGAATTTGTCCGGGATCGGCTTTCACCGCTGGCTGGTTTAGTGGACACAACCGGCCATGAACCGCCATTACTCGACGCTGGAAGTCACGCAGGGATCGTGGGATTTCTTCACCAGCACCAAGCTCGGCTAAACACCTTTCTGCACACTGCGCCCACAATGATTCTCTCTCCGTGAAATGCGTATAGCTCACAAAACATTTATTGCCACGCCCACCCTCTCCACCCGGCGAGGGAGAATCCTTCGCCGCGTGTTGAGCCAGCGCCAGCCGTCCGTCCTTCGGCAGTTTTCTCCCGCGAGCTACCAACCAGCAGCGACAGGCAATCCAACTTCCGAATCATCCCAACGCGTCCGCTCGCGATTCCCTCTCCCCGGGGGAGAGGGCCTGGGTGAGGGCGAGCGTCACACAAATTTTGTTTCAACCAACCATCCAGCAGGGAATCAAGTCAGGGGAATGATTGTCAGAGGAATGAAGACCAAGCCGGAAGAATTCTGCCTCCCCATTCCCCTGACATCCATTCCTCTGACTTTGCGTCTTTGCCCCTTTGCGTCTTTGCGTTTTTCATCCTGCGCCACACGGAATGTTCACTTGCACTTCCGCCGCTTCTGCACAATCGTTCCGCATGGTTCAGCCGGAAGACATCGTGGGCGGCGAATGGGCCGAGTGGTATGCCATGACCCCGCTCGAACGCTGGCACGCCAGCGGCGAGTTGTGGGCGCACTTTCTGTCCATAGGAGGTTCGCTTGATCCCGAGCCGGATTCGGAAAGTCCTTTCTACGATGGCAGCGCGCCAGGTCCGTGCCCTGCTGATGGGCGGCCAGGCCTGCGTGTTCTACGGCGCAGCGGAGTTTAGCCGCGACACCGACCTCCTCATCCTCGCCGACGGGGAAAATCTCCAGCGCCTCTCCGCCGCGCTTCAGGAACTTCAAGCCGAGTGCATCGCCGTTCCGCCCTTCGCCGCCGAATATCTCGAACGCGGCCACGCTATCCATTTCCGTTGTCATCATCCCGCCGCCGCCGATATGCGCGTGGACCTGATGTCGAAACTGCGCGGCGTTGACCCATTCCCCGCACTTTGGGAACGTCGCACCACACTCAGTGACAACGACGGCACGACTTACGAATTGCTCTCGCTGCCTGACCTCGTGCAAGCCAAGAAAACCCAGCGCAGCAAAGACTGGCCGATGCTGCAACGGCTCGTTGAAGCGCACTATCTGCAACATCGCGCCGCGCCCACGCCGGAACGGCAGCGCTTCTGGCTGTTGGAAATGCGCACGCCAGAATTGCTTCGCGAAGTCTCGCAAGCCGCGCCCGAACTCTCGCGCGAGGTTGAGGTGAAACGTCTCTTGCTCCGTTTCGCTAACACGGCCCAGACAAGTGAACTGGAATCAGGCTTGGCCGAAGAAGAACGCGCCGAGCGCGAGCACGACCGGATTTATTGGCAGCCACTGAAAGCTGAATTGGAACAGCTTCGCCACGCAGCAAAAAAAACCTGACGCTATGTCTTTGCTCACCCCCGAACTCCTGCGCCGCCTCGAACAATTCCAATTGCTCGCCGCGCGGCGTGCCAAGAGCAGCGCCAAGGGCGAGCGCCGCAGTCGCGCGCGCGGGCAATCCGTCGAGTTTGCCGACCACCGCAGCTACGTCCCCGGCGACGATTTCCGCTACCTCGATTGGAATCTCTTCGGTCGCCTCGACAAACTTTTTCTCAAGCTCTACGAGGAGGAGCGCGAACTGCCCGTGCGCATTTTTCTCGATGCCAGCGAGTCCATGACCTTCGGCGAACCACGCAAATTCGATTTCGCCCGCCAGGTCGCCGCCGCCATAGGCTACGTGGCACTGTGCGGATTTGATCGCGTGAGCGTCGTGCCGTTTCCGAACACGGAACACGGAACGCAAAGCGGACAAGCCGGCGCGCTTACTTCCGAAGAACTTGCCGCGCGCGGCGCCTTGCGCAGCGTGCGCGGCAAAAAATCCTCGATGCAGTTCTTCCAAAACCTCAACGCCCTGACTGCTGCCGGCGGCGCAGATTTCAACGAAGCCTTGCGCCGTGGTGCATTGGAAGCCCGCCACACCGGTCTCGCCATCGTGCTGAGTGATTTTCTCGATCCCGCCGGCTACGAGTCCGGCCTCACCGCGCTCGTTGGGCGCGGCTTTCAAGTAAACGTCGTCCAGATTCTCGCGCCCGAAGAACTCGCGCCCACCACCTTCGGCGATCTACGCCTCGTGGATTCCGAGAGCGGCGGTTTGCAGGAAGTCACGTTTGGTCGCTACCGGATGAAGGCATATCAGCAGACCGTGCAGAATTTCATCCAGCGCCTCCGCGAGTTCACCACAAAACGTGGCATCAACTTCTTCATGGCCCCGTCGAACATGGACCTTCAAGATTTGCTGCTGAAGCAATTGAGGAAGTCGGAGGTGTGGGGATGAGGAGATTTACGATTTACGATTTACGATTTACGATTGCTACGTTGTTCCATCGGCAATCGGCAATCGGCAATCGGCAATCACGGCGGAGCGCCGGTCTCCGACCCGGCTCGTTGCAGCAGCGAGATGCCAACACGCCGGATCAGAGATCGGCGCTCCAAGGAGGCCGCTCGTGAACTTTCTCGCGCCTTTGGCTTTCGCGTTCGCAGCCTCCATCCCCGTCGTCATTGTTTTCTACCTGCTAAAACGGAAACGGGTCGTCAAACTCGTCTCCAGCACTCTCCTGTGGCAAAAATTCCTCGCCGACACTCAGGCCAGCGCGCCGTTTCAGAAGTTGCGGAAAAATTGGCTGCTTTACCTGCAAATTCTCCTGCTCGCGCTGGCGGTGCTGGCGCTCACGCGACCGTTCTTCGCCACCACGGCCAAGCCGGCGCAATTGCGCGTCGTCATCCTCGACGGTTCGGCTTCGATGCAAGCCGTGGACGAATCGCCGTCGCGCTTCGAGCGGGCGCGCACCGAGGCGCTCAAGTGGGTGGACAGTCTTGAGCCAACCGATCAAATGGTCGTGCTGCTCGCGGGCGCGAACACCGAGGTCAAACAATCCGCCACGAGCGAGAAAGCCGCTTTGCGCCGCGCGTTGCAGGCGTGCGCGCCATCGGATTCGCCCACGCGGCTCGTCCCCGCTCTCAAGATGGCCGAGTCGCTGGTGCGCGATCGCCGCAGCGCGGAGGTTCATCTGTTCAGCGACGGTGCGGTGCCGGACTTGACGGAGTTCGAGAACAAGGCGCTGCCGCTGATCTATCACAAGGTCGGTCAGCGCGCGGATAATCTTGGCATCACCGCCCTCGACGCCCGGGCGAATCCCGAGGACGCCACGCAACGCGCCATCTACGCCAGCGTCGCGAATTTTTCCTCGAACACCATGAGCGCTGATCTCGAGATCTCGTTCCAAGGGAGCTTACTCGAAACACGCCCGCTCACGATTCCCGGCGGACAAACCGCACCGCAAGTTTTCAAAGCTTCACAAGCCAAGGACGGCGTGTTCACCGTTCGCCTCACGGGCAAAGACGATCTCGCCGCCGACAACGAAGCGTCCATCGTGAGTTTGCTGCCCAAGTCCGTGAACGTTTTGCTCGTTACGCGCGGAAATCGGTTGCTCGAAAAAGCGTTGCGTGCCGTGGCGAACGTGCAACTGGCCGTGGCGAATGATTTGACCGACGCGGGCGCGGGTTTTGATTTCATCGTGCTCGACGGCATCGTGCCGACTTCGTGGCCCAAGGGCAACGTGCTCGCGTTCCGCACCGTGAACACGAACTGGGTCGAGAGCGTCGCCGCCGTGGAAGCGCCGGTGATCGTGGACTGGAAATCCACGCACCCGTTGTTGCGCTACGCCGGATTCGACAACGTACAGATCGTGCAGAGCCTCACCGCGCGCGCGCCGACGTGGGCCGTCTCGATCCTCGAAGCGCCGCAAGCGCCGCTCATCCTCGCGGGCGACCTGGGCCGGCAACGCATCGTGTGGGTGGGCTTTGATCCGCTAGAGAGCAACTGGCCGCTGCGCGTGTCGTTTCCAATCTTCATCGCCAACGCCGTGGACTGGCTCAATCCCGCCAACGCGAAGAATTCCCAGCTCCTCATCAAAGCCGGCGACCCATTCCGCCTCGCGTTGAGCGAATCGGTGAAAAGCGCCGAAGTGAAATTGCCCGACGGCTCGACGAAGCAAATCGCCGTGGACGCGACCGCGAATGAAATCGTCTTCGGGGACACGGCCAAGCAAGGCGTCTATCACCTGCGCGCCGGCACGAACGAAACGACTTTCTGCGCCGACCTGCTCGATTCCGCCGAGAGCAACATCCGTCCGCGCGACGAACTCAAATTCGGCGAATACACCCGCGTCACTGCGACGACGGTGCAACGCACGAACATGGAACTCTGGCGCACGCTCGCCGCCATCGGCCTGGCCGTGCTGCTGTTCGAGTGGTGGTGGTACCACAGGAGGACGGTGTAGGGATGAATCTCTGGACAAAACTCAAGCAGCCGCCTTGGCGCACAATAGTGCCGGGCTTTTGCGTGCTTTTGCTCGTGCCCGTCTGTTATTGGACTTGGTCGCCGGGACTTGATGTGCGCGATGGTCGCCACGACCGCAACCACAACGGGATTTGGATTTCTCACGGTTGGCTGGGCGACGATGGGTGGTTCATCCGAAACGCGAAAACGAATGAACTAAGTCACTACCGAAGCCGGAAAGTAATTCGAGCGCTCGCGACGAAATTCCGCGAGCATCACATCACGGATGTTTTTCCGCATCTTTGTCCGGCAGACATTGAAGGACCGATCCCGGCGGTTGATGCGGATCAAGTGGAGAGTTTCCTAGACGAGTTCGCCGGCTTCCGGGTGATGCCGTGGATTGGTGGACCAAACGGCGGAGCAGTTCGTTATCGAAATGAGAAGTGGCGACAGACCTTTCTGACCTCAGTGCGGAAACTTTTTGAAGTCCATCCGCGTTTTGCAGGCGTTCACCTGAACGTCGAGCCGTTGACAAGCGGCGACGCCGACTTCTTGAAGCTGCTGGAGGAGCTTAAAGCCGCCTTGCCACCGGGGAAGTTGCTCTCGATTGCAGCCTATCCGCCGCCGACACAATGGCAACCCTCGGAAGAAGTGCATTGGAGCGAAGATTATTTCCGGCAGGTGGCAAAACGATGTGATCAACTCGCGGTGATGATGTACGACACTTCGTTGCGCGTCCCAAAGCTTTACCAACGATTGATGGCGGATTGGACAACCGAAGTGCTCGCGTGGAGCGAAGGCAAGCCGGTGCTTCTCGGCGTTCCAACTTACAGCGACGTAGGTGTTGAATATCACAATCCACGCGTTGAAAATCTGCGGAATGCTCTCCTTGGCATTCATCGTGGGCTGTCTCGGCAATCTCTTCCGACGAATTACCAAGGTTTGGCGGTTTATTGTGATTGGGAAACTGACGAACCCGAGTGGAGATACTTTCGCGAGCATTTCCTGAAATGAGCAAGACCAACGACAAACGAAAGGAGAGTTACGATCCCAAGGAAAACTTCTGGCGATTCTTTCGCATGGTGGCGCACTTCGATCCGTTTCTGTTCATCGGGCTTGTCGCAGTTTCGATTGCCCTGCTTCTCGGAGGTTTCAGTTGTAGGAAATCAACTTTGAACGAACAGGTGGTCATTTACGCCGCGCAAGACCAAGTCTATGCCGAGCCGATTCTGCGCGAGTTCGAGAAGGAAACCGGCATCAAGGTCAAAGCCGTTTATGACAGTGAAGCAGTGAAGACTGTCGGACTGGCGAATCGTTTACTCGCCGAGCGAAGTCATCCGCAGTGCGACGTGTTCTGGGGCAACGAAGAGATGCGCACGCGCCAACTCGCCGCGCAAAACGTCTTCCGCGAAACCAACGGCTGGGCCGCCTTCGGCTATCGCAGCCGCCGCATCGTCATCAACACGAACTTGGTTTCGGAGCGCCGGCCTCCGGCACGGCTCGATGAAACCACGCTACCAAAACGCGCCGTGCCGGAGGCCGGCGCTCCAACATCCCTACTCGAACTCACGAATGAAATCTGGCGCGGCAAAGTCGCGCTGGCCTTCCCGCAATTCGGCACAACGGCCACGCACTTCCACGCGCTGCGCCAACTCTGGGGCGAGGAGCGTTGGCTCGCTTGGTGTCGCGCCGTGGCGGCGAACAAGCCGTTCATTGTGGACGGAAACTCCGTCGTCGTGAAACAGGTCGCTCGCGGTGAAGCGTGGATTGGTTTGACAGACTCGGATGATATTTTCGCCGGCCAACGGGAGGGAGCGCCGGTGGCGATGTTGCCGATCAGTGAGGAGCAGCTTTTGATTCCGAACACGGTGGGAGTGATCCGCAACGCGCCGCATCCGACCAACGCCCAGAAGTTGTTTGATTACCTTCAGCGCCGCGAGGTGGCAGAAAAACTGGTTCAAGCCAAAGCGCTGGAATCTTCGGAGGGTGGAGCGCTGCGAGGCCCAACCTCGGAAGCCGGAGCGTCGCAGCGCTCCGCCCTCCGACAACCCGATTGGGATGCGTTGCTCCGCGATCTGGAAACGACCACCAAACAATTGAACGAAATTTTTCTGCGGTGAACTGGCCGTTGCTCCAGAACAGCCTACTGCTCGCCGGAACGACCACGGCGCTGGCGGTGGGTTTTGGCCTCGTGGCGGCGCTGTGGCTGGCGACGCTGGAGGCGCGCTGGCGAAATGTTTTCCTCGCGCTGGCAGTCGTGGCATTGGCATTGCCGCCGTTTCTCGTTACGAATTGTTGGATCAGTTTGCTGGGCGAAACCGGTGTGCTACGCGCCTGGTTGCCGCTGAAGATTTATTCGCTCGGCGGAACGATCTGGATTTTGGCACTGCTGCTATGGCCGATCACATCGTTCGCAGCACTCGCGGCATGGCGGCGTTTGGAAGCCGCACAGCTTGAATGCGAACCAGCGATGACGGGCTTCTCTCTGTTGCGCTGGTTGCTTGTTCCCGCCGCCAAAGGTGAACTGGCGCTGGCGGCGGTACTGACGTTCGTGCTCGCGCTGAACAATTTTGCCGTGCCGGCGATCCTGCAAACCAAAGTTCTGCCGGACGAGATGTGGGTTCAGTTCAACACCAAGTTCGACACACTGACCGCGCTGCGCTTGAGCGTGCCGCTGGTGATTGCGCCAGTGCTTTTGCTCGCGTGGGCGACGCGTCGGTCGGTGGCGTGGCCACGAATTCAAGGCGCGGTGGCGGCCAGCGTCTTTCGTCGCCAACTAGGTTCAACGTGGCGAATCGGCAGTGGCGTGTTGGCAACACTGCTTTGCGTTCTATCTGTCGGTTTGCCGCTCGGGCAGATCGTTTTCGTGCAACGAACATGGGCCGAACTCCCGGGCGCGATTGATGCCAGCACCGGCACGATCTGGAATTCGTTTTGGTTCGCGGCGCTGGCGGCGACGGTGGTCATTGGGGCGGCGCTTGTATTATCGACAAGCTTCCTCCAACGCAGAGACGCAAAGGGCGCAGAGAAAACGCAGAGAAGTCTTTCACCTTTGTGGCTCTCCGCGTTCTCTGCGTCTCTGCGTTTAAGTCTCGTTTGGTTGCCGTTCTTCATTCCGGGCGTGCTCATCGGTATAGCACTCATCAAGGTTTTCAATCGCCCCGTGTTGGCGGCGTTTTATCAGAGCGCTGGTATTGTGCTGCTCGCGCTGGTGATTCGCTATTTTGCGCTGGCTTGGACGGCGGCGCGACACGCAGTCGCAGGCGTGGACAAAGATTTAACCGACGCCGCCAGGTTGGAAGGCGCGGCGCGGTGGCAGATGTTTCGCTTCGTCATCTGGCCACAGATTGCACCGCAGATGTTCGCAGCGTGGTATGTGGTCTATCTGCTGGGCCTGTGGGATGTGGAATCCATTGTGATTGTTCAACCGCCCGGCGGCGAAACCTTGGCGCTGAAAATATTCAATCTGCTGCATTACGGCTACGCGGCACAGGTGAATGCGCTTTGCCTGGCGCTGCTGGGGTTGGCGGTGTTCCCGTTGGTGGCGTGGAACGTGGCAAAATGGATCTGGGGAAAATGTTCCTGTCTTCCCAATGTCGGGACTTATGGGACGGATGCGTTGAATGGCGTGAGGCGATTGGTGCTTCTCTGTATTTTGGTGCTTGGAACTGCGATTTTTTGCCCCGGGTGTTCGCCATCAGACGGAAAACACGAAGCCGCGTTGCAAGGTCAGTTTTTTGAGCGCGCCATCGTCATCGGTTCGCGCGGCGTGGGCATCGGGGAATTCAACAAGCCGCGCTCCGTCGCGTGTGATACGAACGGAAATGTTTACGTGGTGGACATGACGGGGCGTGTGCAAAAGTTTTCAATGGACGGGAAATTTTTGCTCACCTGGCAAATGCCGCAAACGGATTTGGGCAAGCCTAAAGGAATGGGGCATGATCGGGACGGCAACATCATCGTGATCGAACCTCATTATCAACGTGTGAACCATTTCACCCCGGACGGTAAGTTGGTGGCTCAGTGGGGTTGTCGCGGGACGAATGAGGGCTGTTTCCTGTTGCCGAGATCAGTTGCGCAGAATTCGCGCGGGGGAATCTTGGTGTCGGAATACACGCTGGCAGAGCGGGTGCAACGATTCAAAGTTTCAAGTTCAAAGTTTCAAGTTCAAAGCTCGTCGGGTTCGGGCGCGCTTCCAGAAGTTTCGAGCGAGAAGAACTGGCCGTATGCGAAGGTGGACACGGCTTTGTCGGCGAAGGCACAGGAACACGCTGGGTCGGAGACCGGTGCTCTGCAGCGCGAGGCGACGGTGTTGCAGGTGATCGGTCGTCCGGGCAATGGGCCGGGCGAGTTCAATCGTGCGGAAGGCATCTGTGTGGACAGCGAGGATAAAATCTATGTGGCGGATTCGTGCAATCATCGCATTCAGATTTTTTCGGCGGACGGAAAGTTTCTTCGCGAGTTTGGGAAGGCGGGTTCGGGTTTGGGTGAATTGAGTTACCCGTATGACATCAAGGTGGACAAGTCAGGAAACATTTTCGTTTGCGAGTTTGGGAACAGCCGCATCCAGGTTTTCGACAAAAATTGTCAGCCGATCGAAACCATTGGCAGGGCGGGAGCGGGGCCGGGTGAGTTCAGCAATCCGTGGGGAATCGCTTTTGATTCGCACGAGAATCTTTACGTGGCAGACGCTCTCAATCATCGTGTGCAAAAGCTCGTGAGAATTCCAGAGTCCAGAGTCCAGAGTCCACAGTCACCAAGCGCGCTCGCGAGTTCAGGACTCAGGACTTCAAAATAGAAATGCAATTCACCCATCCATATTGGCTGTTCGCGCTGTTGCCGGCGCTGGCTTGGATTTTCTGGCTGGGCTGGCGAACGGAGGCGCAGTTGAGTCCATGGCGGAAGTGGCTGGCGCTGACGATTCGCGTGGTTGTGACGTTGCTTGTTGTTTTTGCGCTTGCGGGATTGCAGTGGAAGCGGCGTGTGGACGGGATGAATGTATTCTTTGTGCTGGATCGTTCTGACAGCGTGCCGTCGGAGCAGCAGGACGCGGCAAAGAAACTCGTGAACAAGATGTCCGATCAGAAGAGCAAGCAGGATCGGGCGGGAGTGATCGTATTCGGGACGGATGCGAGTATTGATCGGATGCCAAACGCGGCGATTGATCTCGAAAAAGTGGAAGCGGTGGTGGATACGCAACGGTCGGACATCGCTTCAGCGTTAAGGCTCGGAACGGCGGCGTTTGCTGAAACGGGGCAGAAGCGGTTGGTGTTGATGTCCGACGGGAATGAGAACATGGGAGATGCAATGGGCGCAGTGCTCTCAGGTCGTGCGCTTGGTGTGACGGTGGATGTGTTGCCGCTCGGGGTTTCGCGTGGCGGTGATGTGTTCGTGCAGAAGGTCAATGTGCCGTCGAAGTTGAAAAAGGGGCAACCATTTGAGGTGAAAATATTCGTCCAGTCGGATGTGGCGACTCCGGCGATGGTGCGGTTGTATCGCAACGAACAATTTCTCGGCGAACAAAAGGTGGAGCTTTCAGCCGGGAAGAATCTTTTCAGCTTTCCCCAGACACTGCCGGATGCCGGATTTTACAGTTACGACGTGCGCGTGGACGCAAAAAGCGATCCGCTGCCGCAAAACAATCGCGCGGCGGGTTTTGCGGGCGTGAAGGGTGATCCGCGCGTGCTGATTATCTCGTCGGATGTGGAGCAGGATAAACAACTGGCGGCGGCATTGCAGACGGCACGGCTTGATGTGCGGCTTGGTGGAGTGGAGAAAATTCCGAATACACTCGCAGAGATGGATAGTTATGACGCCATCTTTCTGAGCAACATTGCGGCGGGTGATCTGGGGCGCGACACGATGCATCTGCTTGAGAGCGCGGTGAGGGATTTTGGTGTGGGGTTGGTTTGCGTGGGAGGTGATCAGGCGTATGCGGCGGGTGGTTATCGCAGTACGCCGCTCGAAACGACGCTGCCTGTGAGCATGGAATTGGACAGCAAGAAAGTTTTGCCGCGTGGCGCAGTGGTGTTGGTCATGCACGGGATGGAATTTGCGAACGGGAATCAGGTGGCGCGGGATTGTGCCCTCGGTTGTTTGCAGGCACTCGGGCCGGACGATGAGATGGGCGTGGTTTTGTGGGACGGGACGGAGCGGTGGTTGCTGCCACTATTGAAGGTGGGTGACAAGCGCGAGGCTGGACGTGCCATCGCGGGAATGAACCAGGGTGACATGCCGGCATTCCAAGGGCCGATGGAGAAAGGCTACGAGGCTTTGAAGAAATCCACGGCGAATCTGAAACACATGATTGTTTTCAGCGACGGTGATCCGGGTCCGCCTTCAACGGCGCTCATGCAGCAGATGGTTTCGGATCGAATCACGGTAAGCACTGTTCTGATTGCGGGGCACTCCGGGCCGGACACGATGGTTTCAATCGCCGAGCAAGGCAAAGGTCGGTTCTACAATGTGACTTCGTCGGCGATGTTGCCTCAGATTTTCATCAAGGAGACGGCGGTGATTTTGAAGTCGGCTATTTACGAAGAGCCTTTCAAGCCGCAATTGCGTTCGTCGTCCGAGGTGATTCGCGGCATCGGTGCGGAGGAATATCCGAACTTGCTCGGCTACGTGGCGACAACGGTCAAGCCTCGCGCCGAAACGCCACTGTTCACGCCCAAGGGCGATCCGCTGCTCGCGCATTGGCAATATGGACTGGGCCGTGCGGTGGCGTTTACCTCGGATGCGCGACCGAAGTGGGCAAAAACCTGGCTGGGTTGGGAACGCTACAAGCAATTTTGGTCGCAAATCGCGCAATGGAGTTTGAGGCGATTGGAGAATTCAGATTTCAGTACGGAAGTGAATGTGGAAAATGGGATTGGAACAATCAGTGTAGAGGCTTTGGATGAAAGGGGGAATTACCGGAACTTTCTCGATTTGCAAACGACAGTGGTGAGCCCCAAGGGAGAGCGTGTGAATGTGCGTCTGGAGCAGAGCGGACCGGGACATTATGAAGCGAAGTTCCCGACGAAGGAAGTGGGTGCGTATCTCGTGAACCTGATGCAGATGGAAAACGGCAAGGCAGTAGGCTCGCAGGTGGTGGGCACAAGTGTGAATTTTTCTCCTGAGTACGCCGCGCCGGAGCCAAATTTGAATTTGCTAAGACGTATTGCTGAGAGTGGAGGTGGCAAGGTGCTTGATCCTGAGAACCCGGCGGAGAATCCGTTCACGCACGATCGCAAGAAGACTTTCCAGCCAGTTGACCTTTGGGAATGGCTGTTGAAACTGGCAGTGATTCTGTTCGTATTGGACGTGGGGGTTCGGCGTGTGCAGATCGAACGTGAGGAATGGGACAAGGTACTGGCGGCAGCGCGGCGCGTATTGTTGTTCGGCAAAGTCAGGCCGCGAACCTCAGAGCAGGAGGAATCACTCGGAGCTTTGCTTGCCAAGCGTGGTCATGTGCGCTCAACAAAAACAGCGGCTGGTGAGGCTCGTCCGGAGTTGTTTCAGCCCACGCAGCCAGCAGCCCCGATTGAATTACCTGGAAGCGAGAGTCAAACTCCCACGGTAAGGTCATCACCTGAGTCGGCGGTTGCTCCTCAGGCGAAAAAAACTGATGAGATCAAAGAAGATGAGCCACGAACGACAAGTCGGTTGCTTGAGGCGAAGAAGCGTGCACAGAAGCGGCGTGAGTGATCCTGAGTCGTCTCTCTTCCTGTTGTTTGTTGAGTTTATCAGCGGCTTGTCTTGCATCTTCGGTCGCTGGCGGCTACAAGGCGGGCACTGACTTTGTGACAACAGATACACATATTCTTTCTGCGTTGCGAGATGCCGATGGTGGATCAGTTTCGGCTGCGGACTTTGCCGAAAAGTTTGGCGTCGCGCGGGCTGAACTGTGTTCGCGAATCGAGAATTTACGTGGACTCGGCTACGAGATCGAAACGTCTCCCCATCTTGGCTACAAGCTGACGGACTCGCCGGATTTGTTACACGCGGAGGATCTAATTGCGCGGCTGGGCAAAGTAAAAGTCATCGGGCGGGACATCCAGGTTTTCGAGCAGACAACTTCCACGAATGATGTTGTTGAAAAACTTGCACGTGATGGGGTGAAGGAAGGTGTGGTGGTTTTCGCGGAGTCACAGACGAAGGGCAGGGGGCGGCTTGGTCGCGTCTGGATGTCACCTGCGCGCAAAGGGCTTTGGTTTTCCGTTTTGCTGCGGCCCAAGTTGCAGCCTCAAGAAATCACGCAACTGACGGTTGCTGCTGCTGTCGCGATCTGGCGCGCAATCAATCGAGTTACGGATCTGCGACCGGAAATCAAATGGCCAAATGACATTTTGATTCGTGGCAAAAAGGTGGCAGGCATTCTCACGGAACTCAGCGCAGAGGTGGATCGAGTGAAGCATATTACGTTGGGAGTTGGGGTGGACGTAAATCTGGAAGCGAACGAGTTTTCTGCGGGACTTAGGAAGATCGCGACATCATTACGTATCGAGTTGGGAAAACCGGTTCTGCGTGCGGAGTTGGCGACAGAAATTCTGCGTGAATTGGATCGTGATTACGCGCGCGTTTGTGCCGGTAAATTTTCCGAGTTGGCGGACGAGTGGGAAGAACATTGCTCGACCATCGGCAAGCAGGTGATCGTCGGCATCGGGGAACGACGAATGCGTGGGCGGGCGGAGTCGCTGGATGATGACGGCGCATTGCTGTTGCGTACGGAACATGGACGACTGGAACGAATCATCGGCGGCGATGTGACTTTGGACAAATGATCTTACTTTTCGACATCGGCAATACGAATACGCATGTAGGCTTGGCGAATGGCCAGCGCGTCGTACGTCACGCAGATATTCCTACTGCGGCTTGGCTGGCAGGCAAGGCAGCAAAACAACTGTGTAGCTTTGTTGGCAAAACGAAATTGGAGGGCGCGGCGATTTGCAGCGTGGTGCCAAGGGCGACGCCGAAAATTCAAATGACGGTTCGTGCTTTGTGGAAGCTGCAAGCGGTTGTGCTCACACCAAAAACTTTGCGTGGTGTGGGGATTGATTATCCCAAGCCGGGCACGATTGGGCCGGATCGGCTGGCGAATGCGGTGGCGGCGCGACATCGCTTCGGTGCGCCTTCGGTCGTGGTGGATTTTGGAACGGCAGTGACTTTTGATGTGGTGGACGCGCGCGGGAATTATGTCGGTGGCATTATTGCGCCAGGTTTGGCGGCGATGACGGATTATCTGCACGAGAAAACGGCGTTGCTGCCGCGTATCCAGATTCGCGAGATGAAATCACTCGTTGGCAAAAGCACGGAGCACGCAATGCTCGTCGGCGCGGTGCATGGCTATCGGGGTTTGGTGCGCGAATTGATCATTGAGTTGAAGCGAGAATTGAAAGTGAAACGGTTGCCGGTGGTGGCTACGGGCGGCTATGCGAAGTTAATTGCGGCGAAACTGCCGGAGATTTCGGCGGTGGAAATGAATTTAACGCTGGAGGGATTGCGTTTGGTGTGGTTCGCCGGAAGGAAATAGTGAGCAGGGCTTCAAGTGACTCCAATTCTGGTTCGCTCGGGCGAAAAAGGGTGGTCAGACAGAAATTCGGGGGAGAAATTCGGATTTATTTTTCAGGTCAAAACCTTGCGACTGCATGAAAGCCCTGATTTTATTGGCAAAAGAACACTCTAAAAATTTTTGAAAAAACTCTTGCGGTTAAATTCGCTCCTGATAGTTTGTTCGTCCTTCGCCGGTAAGGCGACGGAAGACTGAAAAACGAAAACCAAGTTGACAGTCGGTGCGGTTGAGATAATCTCCGCGCTCCTAAAACTCGAAACCTGAGCTGCCGAGTCGGAAAGTAGTAAATCGGCACTCGGATTTTTGTCCCCTAGATGGGAAATTAAAACGAGCTTTGAGCATAAGAATTTTGAGTGGAAACACTCTGCTGCTCTTTGAAAATTGAATTGTGCGATAAGTAAGAGCCCCTTCAAGCTAAGGCTGTTAGTAGCTTTGGTTTGGAGAGTTTTAAATTGCAATTCGCCCGATTAATCATCGGGCAGGAATTAAACTAACGTTTTTATACGGAGAGTTTGATTCTGGCTCAGAACGAACGCTGGCGGCGTGGATAAGACATGCAAGTCGAACGATCACTATTGGGTAGCAATATTCGGTAGTGGGAGTGGCGCAAGGGTGCGTAACACGTGGGTAATTTGCCGTAAAGTCTGGGATAACTTGCTGAAAGGCGAGCTAATACCGGATGTGATTGCTGGAGGGCATCCTCTGGCACTTAAAGTCGGGGACCGTAAGGCCTGACACTTTTCGATAAGCCCGCGGCCTATCAGCTAGTTGGTGAGGTAACGGCTCACCAAGGCTAAGACGGGTAGCTGGTCTGAGAGGACGACCAGCCTCACTGGAACTGAGACACGGTCCAGACACCTACGGGTGGCAGCAGTCGAGAATTTTTCTCAATGGGGGAAACCCTGAAGGAGCGACGCCGCGTGGGGGATGAATGGCTTCGGCCCGTAAACCCCTGTCATTTGCGATCAAACCTTACGACCTAACACGTCGTAAGCTGATAGTAGCGGAAGAGGAAGGGACGGCTAACTCTGTGCCAGCAGCCGCGGTAATACAGAGGTCCCAAGCGTTGTTCGGATTCACTGGGCGTAAAGGGTGCGTAGGCGGTCGGGTAAGTCTGACGTGAAATCTTCGAGCCTAACTCGGAAACTGCGTCGGATACTATTCGGCTAGAGGAATGGAGGGGAGACTGGAATACTTGGTGTAGCAGTGAAATGCGTAGATATCAAGTGGAACACCAGTGGCGAAGGCGAGTCTCTGGACATTTCCTGACGCTGAGGCACGAAAGCCAGGGGAGCAAACGGGATTAGATACCCCGGTAGTCCTGGCCCTAAACGGTGCACGTTTGCTGTAAGAGGAATCGACCCCTTTTGTGGCGAAGCTAACGCGTTAAACGTGCCGCCTGGGAAGTACGGCCGCAAGGTTAAAACTCAAAGAAATTGACGGGGGCCTGCACAAGCGGTGGAGTATGTGGCTTAATTCGATGCAACGCGAAGAACCTTACCTGGCCTTGACATGCACATAGTAGAAGCCTGAAAGGGTGACGAGGTAGCAATACCAGTGTGCACAGGTGCTGCATGGCTGTCGTCAGCTCGTGTCGTGAGATGTTGGGTTAAGTCCCGCAACGAGCGCAACCCCTGTGTCCTGTTGCCACCCCTTAATTGGGAGCACTCTGGACAGACTGCCTCGCTTCAACGAGGAGGAAGGTGGGGATGACGTCAAGTCAGTATGGCCCTTACGGCCAGGGCTGCACACGTACTACAATGCCCGGCACAAAGGGAAGCAAGACCGTCAGGTGGAGCAAATCCCAGAAAACCGGGCCCAGTTCAGATTGTCGTCTGCAACTCGACGACATGAAGCTGGAATCGCTAGTAATGGCGCATCAGCTACGGCGCCGTGAATACGTTCCCAGGCCTTGTACACACCGCCCGTCACATCATGAAAGCCGGTTGTACCCGAAGTCGCCCCTTAAAAGGTGCCGAAGGTATGGCTGGTGATTGGGATGAAGTCGTAACAAGGTAGCCGTAGGGGAACCTGCGGCTGGATCACCTCCTTTCTAAGGAGAAACCACGGGTCTCAGATAAAAATGAGACTTCCGAGGTCGAACACATCGCAAGATGTGGATTGGCTCAAACCTTATCGCACAATTCAGTTTTTGAAGGGCAACAACGCTCTTTGAACAGAAAGTAGAAAGAATCGAACTCCGATTTAATTGCGGATCAACGAATGTCTGATTGCGGATTGGAAATCCAAAATCGCAAATCGGAACTCGAATCCAAGATGGGGCTGTAGCTCAGTTGGTAGAGCGGTAGCTTTGCAAGCTATAGGTCAGGAGTTCGACTCTCCTCAGCTCCACCAACCTTGTTGGGCGTGTAGCTCAGTTGGTTAGAGCATGCGCTTGATAAGCGCAGGGTCACTGGTTCAACTCCAGTCACGCCCACCACTTTCTGTATAACGATTTTACCGAAGCAAAACAGCAGGGTGTAAACAACTTTGTTGCAGAGGTTCGGCCCGTTCTTTGACAACTACACATAGGTAAATATTGGGCAAAAATTACAATTCGTCGAGTATCCGTCAGCAATGACGGTTTCTCAAATATTGATCAAGCTACTAAGGGCTTATGGTGAATGCCTTGGTGCCAAGAGGCGATGAAGGACGTAGCAAGTTGCGATAAGCCACGGTCAGCCGCAAGCAGGCGTTATCAGCCGTGGATCTCCGAATGGGACAACCCAGCCCGTGTCACAACGGGTTATCATCTGGATGAATTCATAGTCCAGTGAAGCGAAACGGGGCGAAGTGAAACATCTCAGTAACCCCAGGAAAAGAAAACGAAGTGATTCCGTAAGTAGTGGCGAGCGAAAGCGGAAAAGTCTAAACCGGGAGGACTTGTCCTTCCGGGGTTGCGGGACCTTAATGTGATAGTCTGAATGTTAGCTTAACCATCTGGAAAGTTGGGCCAAAGACCGTGACAGCCGGGTGAGCGAAAACTGAAGGACATCTAGAGGTATCCCAAGTAGCACGGTGCAAGCGAAACTCTGTGCGAATCCGTCCAGACCACTGGATAAGACTAAATACTCCTTGGCAACCGATAGTGAACTAGTACCGCGAGGGAAAGGTGAAAAGAACCGCTGTTAGCGGAGTGAAATAGTACCTGAAACCATGAGCCTACAATGTGTTGGAGCCGCGCAAGCGGTGACAGCTTGCCTTTTGCATAATGAGTCTGCGAGTTATTGTCAGTGGCCAGCCTAAGTCTTTTTAAGATGGAGGCGAAGGGAAACCGAGTGCCAATAGCGCGACCAGTCGCTGGCAATAGACCCGAAGCGGAGGTGATCTACTCTTGAGCAGGTTGAAGCTGCAGTAACATGCAGTGAAGGACCGAACTCGTGGATGTTGAAAAATCCTGAGATGACTTGAGAGTAGGAGCGAAAGACTAATCAAACCCCGTGATAGCTGGTTCTCTCCGAAATCGCTTGAGGGCGAGTCTTATGGAAGTACCCGGCGGAGGTAGAGCACTGAATGGCTTAGGGGCCCCACCAGGCTGCCAAAACCAATCAAACTCCGAATACCGTCGGTCTCAGTATCATAGGAATCAGGCTGCGGGTGATAAGATTCGTAGCCGAGAGGGCAACAGCCCAGACCATCAGCTAAGGTGCCTAAATGTGATTAAGTGGAAAGGATGTGACGTTGCTTAGACAGTGAGGATGTTGGCTTAGAGGCAGCCATCATTTAAACAGTGCGTAATAGCTGACTCATCGAGCGATGTCGCGCCGAAAATGATTGGCGATCAAATCACATACCGAAGCTATGGATTCCATTCTGATTCGTCAGAGTGGAGTGGTAGGAGAGCGTAATCAGTGCAGCGAAGCTGGACGGAAACGGAAAGTGGAGCGCTGATTAGTGAGAATGCAGACACGAGTAGCGATAAAACAGGTGAGAATCCTGTTCGCCGTAAACCCAAGGTTTCCTGGGCCAGGTTCGTCCTCCCAGGGTTAGCCGGGAGCTAAGATGAGGCCGTAAGGCGTAATCGATGCACAGCAGGTTAAATATTCCTGCGCTTGCCCGGGTTAAGGCTGCGAATGACACATGGGATCACATCAACTAGACAATCGAATGTTGAGCTTAGGGTTCGCCCGAAGCGCATTGGTGGGGTCCTGTGTCGAGAAAAGTTCGCAGTTGTTCCCCGGACAACCCGTACCGCAAACCGACACAGGTGGGTGAGTGTAAGCGCACTCAGGCGCGCGAGAGAAACCTCTCTAAGGAACTCGGCACATTAGCCTCGTAACTTCGGGAGAAGAGGTGCCCACTTCGGTGGGCCACAGTAAATTGCGTTTAGCGACTGTTTAACAAAAACACAGCACTCTGCCAAGTCGTGAAGACGACGTATAGGGTGTGACACGTGACCAATGCGGAAAGATTAAAACATTGGGTTAGCCGCAAGGCGAAGCTCGGTGTCCAAGTCCCCGTGAATGTCGGCCGTAACTATAACGGTCCTAAGGTAGCGAAATTCCTTGTCGGGTAAGTTCCGACCTGCACGAATCGTGTAACGACTGAACGACTGTCTCGGAGAGGATCTCGGCGAAACTGTAACGGCGGTGAAGATGCCGCCTGCCCGCAGTAGGACGGAAAGACCCTATGCACCTTTACTGTAAGCTCGTATTGTGTTCTGATTAATTTTGCGTAGCGTAGGTGGGAGACTTTGAAGCGGGTCCTTCGGGGCCCGTGGAGTCGCAATGTGAAACACCACTCTTAGTTAATTAGGATTCTAACCCCGATTTCTGTGAAACCAGACGGGGGACAGTGCGTGCGGGTCAGTTTGACTGGGGCGGTTTCCTCCCAAAGAGTAACGGAGGAGCGCGAAGCTTGGTTCAGCACGGTTGGCAACCGTGCGTTGAGGGTATGGCTAGAAACCAGGTTAACTGTGAGACGTACATGTCGAGCAGATGCGAAAGCAGGCCCAAATGATCCGACGGTAGAATGTGGAATTGCCGTCGCTCAACGGACAAAAGGTACGCTAGGGATAACAGGCTGATCGGATCCAAGAGTTCACATCGACGATCCGGTTTGGCACCTCGATGTCGGCTCATCGCATCCTGGGGCTGGAGAAGGTCCCAAGGGTCCGGCTGTTCGCCGGTTAAAGCGGTACGCGAGCTGGGTTCAGAACGTCGTGAGACAGTTCGGTCCTTATCCACTGTGGGCGCAGGAAACTTGAGGGGTTCTAACCCTAGTACGAGAGGACCGGGTTAGACGCACTTCTGGTGTGGCAGTTGTTCCATCCGGGGCATCGCTGCGTAGCCATGTGCGGAAGAGATAAGCGCTGAAAGCATCTAAGTGCCAAGCTCCTCCCAAGATATTGTTTCCCGGGGCGCAAGCCCCCTAAAGACCACGGGCAGACTACCCGTTTGATAGGCTAGAAATGTAATCATCGTAAGGTGTTCAGTTGACTAGTACTAATCGGTCGTGCGGCTTGATCGTAACTTTCTTCCTCGTGAAGAAACTACGAATTTAACTCACGAATTGTAGTTCCAGTGTTCCTATGTGTAGTTTTCAGAGAATGGCCGAACCCATGATCGGTCGCCCCGCTTAGGCGGGGAATGTTCTTTAATAATTTTTTGGTGACAATACCGCAGTGGTCCGACCCGATCCCATTCCGAACTCGGCCGTCAAACACTGCAGGGCCGATGGTAGTAGTCCTATAGGTTCTGCGAGAGTAGGTCGTCGCCAATCTTTAACTAAAAAGCCGAAACACATGGTTTCGGCTTTTTTCTTTTATCAATCCGCTTGGCTTCAGTTGCCGATGGCATAGAGTTTCAGAGTTCAAAAATGAAAATCTCACCTGCCCTTTTGGTCGCACTCGCTGCCATGCTCCTTGGTTGTAGCGATTCGTCAAACAAGTCTTCAGTTGGTTCCACCAATGCGCCAGCGGGTGGTAATGTGCTCACTGCGCCGGTTGATTATCTCAAGTCTGCGGCCGATGCGCATCATTCTGCAGTTAAAACCTTGGATGTAACATCACTGAAGAAGGCCATAGAAATGTTCAATGTGCAGGAAGGCCGCTTTCCAAAAGAACTCAATGAACTTGTGACTGGGAAATATATTCCTGAAATGCCAGTGCCGCCGGCGGGATCAAAGATTGAATACGACGCAAGTGCAGGAACGGTGAAGGTGGTGAAGCAGTAAGTCCAGATTCTGAAGTGACAGGTCGGTAAAATGTGGCCTGTCCCGGTTCTTTTTGTCTCGCCAATCTTCTGCACAACGGCAAACAATCCGGCTTCGATTTTTTCATGAACGAACAAATTGTCATTCTCGACTTCGGTTCACAATACACGCAAGTCATCGCCCGACGTGTGCGTGAGTGCAACGTCTATTCCACCATCCTCCATTTCAACACGCCTGCTGCGAAAATAGCTGCGATGAAGCCCAGGGGGATAATCCTTTCTGGTGGACCTTCCTCTGTTTACGCAAAGAATGCGCCTTTGCCAGACGGGAACATTTTCAAGATGGGCCTTCCGATATTGGGAATTTGTTTTGGCGTTCAATTGCTTGCTCAATTCCTCGGCGGAAAAGTCGAAAAGGGACAGAAGCGCGAATACGGCAAGGGCACGCTGAAGATCAAGGACAAGTCCTGCGCACTATTTGACAGTTTGCCTTCGAGTTTGCAGGTCTGGAATTCGCATGGTGACAAGCTTACGAAGATGCCAGCCGGCTTCAAGGCGGTCGCTGTAACCGAAAATTCCGAATACGCCGCCATCGAAAACCGTGCTAAAAAGTTCTTCGGCCTTCAGTTTCATCCCGAAGTCGTTCACACACCACGCGGGAAGGAGATCATTTCCAACTTTGTTCACGGCGTCTGCGGATGTGGCAAGGGCTGGACCATGCGCAACTACGTGGATCAGGCGGTTGAAGAGATTCGCGCGCAGGTTGGGGATGAGCGCGTTATTCTTGGTCTTAGTGGCGGCGTGGACTCAAGTGTTGCCGCCGCGTTGCTTCACAAGGCTGTTGGTGATCAACTGACCTGCATTTTCGTGAACAATGGCCTGCTCCGCGCACGCGAAGCGGAGGTCGTTCAGGAAGTGTTTGGCCGCAATTTTAAGTTGAAGCTGCAGTACGAGAACACTTCCGCGCTGTTTCTGCGCAAGCTCAAAAGTGTGACTGATCCCGAACGCAAACGCAAAATCATCGGCAAGACGTTCATTGAAGTCTTTCAGGCGGCAACCAAACGCGCTGGAAAGGCGAAGTTTCTCGCGCAGGGTACTCTTTATCCCGACGTGATTGAATCCGTCCCCATCGCGGGCAATCCTGCCGCTCTCATCAAGAGCCACCACAACGTGGGTGGTCTGCCCAAGAACATGAAGTTCGCGCTCGTCGAGCCTTTGAAGTGTTTATTCAAGGACGAAGTCCGTCTGCTCGGCGTCGAACTCGGCTTGCCCAAGGAAATTGTCTGGCGGCAACCATTCCCGGGGCCGGGACTTGCCGTGCGCATCCTTGGAGAAGTCACACCATCGCGTTGCGAGATACTTCGCAATGCCGACGCCATAGTCGTTGAGGAAATGAAGTCGTCCGGATTGTACTACAAAATCTGGCAGAGCTTTGCCGTGTTGCTGCCCGTGCGGAGCGTGGGAGTGATGGGCGACGAACGCACATACGATTACACCATCGCCATTCGCGCCGTTGAATCGCAGGACGGCATGACAGCCGATTGGGTGAAGCTGCCGTATGACCTGCTGGAAAAACTCGCGAGCCGGATCATCAACGAAGTGAAAGGCGTGAATCGCTGTGTTCTCGACATCACCAGCAAGCCGCCGGGAACAATCGAGTGGGAGTAGCAGAACGAGTCAAAGGTTATCTGGATCGAATTGAGGACATCAATTATTTAGTATGCATCCTCGACGAAGTGCCTTTGTCTGATCTGTTCAAAGTGCTCGTTGAACTTCTTGGCAGTTCTGATTGCGACGATGTCGCAAGAGTGGATTGGTTTATCGCCGATGTTTGGATGAGAGCCGGGCGAAACAACGCAGAGTTCAAAGCAAACATGGTCGTGGCGGGTATACCAGCGGCATATCAACGGGCCGTCTTTGCGCGAAATTATGTGATCCGAAGAACGGCGGTTTCTAGGTTGAGGATGTTCGAAGAGATTTGGTGGCCAGCGGCAGAATTGGCGGATGCTTTAACCTTTTTGGAAAAGAACGATCCGTTGTTATTGCCGCATGTGATTCGTGTCCAAATGTGGCGATCACTTTGGAAAGACTGGTCGTTGCCGAGTCGCCTGGTTGAGGAGATGGATTTTGTTGTCAGATGGTCGGTGCTGGGTGTGTTGGATGAGTGCTGTGTTCACTTTCCGCTTCCTGAGATCGAAATTCTGACGGGAGCCAAGGCCTGCATCTCGAAACTTCAGAATGATGAGAACGCGTTAGTAAAAGCCGAAGCCGATTTCTTGAGTGCTACCGTGAGCTACTATGAAATCATGCCGACGCTGGAGAAAGCTGAAAAGCGCAAGCGATCCAAAGCGATGAGCAAAGCAGCACCAAAGATGCGATTTTCTCATTTGAGAGATGCTGTAGGTAACGGACTGCACGCCCTTCAGAAAACAGACTTCACCATGCAAGAGCTACACGAGATCGTGAACGTCTTGTCAAAAGCCTGAACCGTTGATGATCTTTACAGACTGGTTGAAAAGCCTGAACAGTTGTGTTTCGGAGATCACCAAGCCGCCCGGGACGATTGAGTGGGAGTAGGTTGCGAGTTTACACTTCCGATGCTGCGTGCGACTGGTTTAACCTGCACCTGTTATGGATTCCAACATCTTCTGGCACGACGGCAAGTTTTTCGGAATTGAATGGCATTTCTGGAAGGTGATCGGGTGGGCGGGCAACGCCGCCTTTACTGCGCGCTTCCTCGTTCAATGGCATGCCACGGAAAAGAAGAAGCAGGTCGTAGTGCCGTCTGCTTTCTGGTGGCTTAGTCTGGCAGGATCGTGGCTGCTTTTGAGCTACGCTATTTTCTCAGCCAAAAACTCCGTGTTTATCTTTGCCAACGCCTTCAACTGGATTCCTTACATCCGGAACCTCATCATCCACCGTAGGCACAAGCAAGCGCATACGGATTGCCCGGGTTGTGGGAAGTCGTGTCCGCCGCAGTCGAATTATTGTTTCTCCTGCGGCGTGAAACTGGTCGTCAAAGAGCCTGCCCGGGCCTGAAGTTACTTCTTTGGGGCAGCCGCTGGTGCGGCACTCGGAGTCGGTTTTGGTGCAGCAGCAGGTGCTGTCACTGCCTCTTTGATTCCGTATTTGTCAGAAATCGGTTTGAAATCAGGATGGGTTTTCCCGTATTCGGCAAGCTGCCCCAATAACTGGTTGACCACGGGCTTCATGTTGTTGACCACAGCCAGCATCTGCTTGGCATTCTCAAGATTCCTGGATGCGTTTCGGGCCTGTCTCCAGAGCAGCACGCTGAAGGTGATGCTGAGGATCGTGAGGGCAAGCAACAGTTTGCTTACGAGTTTCTCAAGCGATTCAATGCGGTCTTCGTTTCCGCTGGGAGAGGCAGGTGATGAAATGGGATTGTTTTCCGTCTCGTTCATAATGTCTGGTTTGGAAAATTATTTTCCTGCGGGTTTTGCCGTGGCGGGTGCGGTTGGTGCAGCGGCGGTGTTGCTTCCGGGGTTGAGTATCGGTTGAAGGATTCGATTGATATCGGGGCTTTTCTTGCCGTATTCCGCGCATTCCATGATCAACGACTGTACCGTGGCGTGGTATTGATTTGCAGGAGCCAACTGCGGTGCGAGGTTGCCGAGTTCGCGCTCGTGTTGGAGTTGTTTCCAAAAAAACCAGACTCCCAACACCAGGCTTGCGCCAAGGATGTAGGTCAAGATCGTATTACTCTTCATATTGGTCGGCAGATTGTATCGGCCATTCGGGCATTGTCCATTGCGTTTTTTAAGGGAAGCATGATTACATGCCGAAATACCCCAAGAATTGCAGCAGGCTTGGGGCTTGGTTTTCAAGCCTGCCTTAAATAAACTCCTGTAAAGATGAGACCGAAAGACAAGTTCTCCTGCATCATTGTCGAAGACGATGCCGGATTCTCCGCGATGACCGCGCAAGTCATCCGGGATGAAGGTGGCGAGACGACGATTGCTTCAACGATAGCGGCAGCCCGGGAATTGGTTGCCGCAAAGAACTTCGATCTCGTCCTGCTCGACAATCATCTGCCCGATGGCAAGGGTTACGATTTCTTCGATCAGATTTCCCGTCGTAATCCTGACGCGCCGGTCATCATGATAACCGGCGTGCCGGATCTCGGCGAAGCGGTTTCGCTTACCCGTAACGGTCTTTTTGAATATCTCACCAAACCCGTCAGCGCGGATGCGCTTGTGGCGTGTATCGGTCGCGCAAAGTTGCGCATGCGGGCAAACGTTACTGCCGAGAGCGGGGAGTGGTTTGGCGAATCTCCGGCCATGCAGGAGGTGATGAAAGAACTTCGCCAGGCTGCAAGACATTCTGTCAGCACTGTGCTCTTCACCGGCGAAACCGGGTCCGGCAAGGACCTCGCTGCACGCGTGCTTCACAAGCTTACCTGTGGCGAAAAGAACACTCCTTTCATTGCAGTAAACTGCGCGGCTTTGCCGGGCGAGATGTTCGAGTCGGAATTGTTCGGCGCCGAACGAGGCGCATACACTGGTGCGGACAAAAAGCGCGGTGGTCTTGTGGCTGCGGCTGCAGGCGGGACGCTGTTTCTTGATGAGATTGCCGAGGTGCCTCTGGCCTTGCAGTCAAAACTTCTGAGATTGATCGAGGCGCGCGAGTTTCGTTCGCTGGGCAGCACAGAAAGCGCATCCTTCACGGGCCGTTTCATCGCGGCCACAAACAAATCTCTGGCTGATGAAGTGAAGGCCGGGCGATTTCGCGAGGATTTGCTCTACCGGCTTGACGTTATTGCCGTCGAGTTGCCGCCATTGCGCAAGAGGCGCGGGGACATTCCTGGCATTGCGGAATTGCTGCTTTCACAACTCGCTACAAAGTATGAACGCGCAAAACCGATCCTAAAACCGGAGGATTTGAAGGCGTTGAGCAACCACGATTTCCCCGGGAACGTTCGCGAGCTTCGCAACGTGCTCGAACGATCGCTGTTAAAGTCATCCGACGACGCAAGGTGGCTTGCGCTCGACGCCAACTGGCTGGCTCGTGGTTCGGTGAAGACTGTGGCAACCGTCGCGTCTTCAGTAGTTGAATCCGATGCCCTGCCACCAGATCGCCAACTCACACCCATCGAGGCTCAGGAGTATCGGCTCATTCGCGACACCTTGCGCGAAGTTCACGGTGGCATCCGCCGCGCCGCGACAAAGCTCGGCATGTCGCCGCAAGCCCTGTTGCGCCGGTTGGAGAAGTGGCCTGAGTTGCGCGTAGAGAAGGATTAGTCTTCCGTTTCCGGTTCAATTGTTCCGCTCACGGAACAGCATGGCGCGGCTCCACGCTTGAAATGGCGTGGCATACATGCCGCTAAGGAGGTGACGGTTTGCAGACGACCTGCAAGTCCTCCAAACAAAGAACAGCCATGCGCTTTTTATTTTATTCACACGACGGCCTCGGCCTCGGTCATACGCGTCGCAATCTTGCCATCGCCACGGCACTTGTTGAACTTGCGCCGAAAGCTTCCGTGCTGATCGCCACCGGTGCAGATTATGTCGCCCGGCTCGGCCTGCCGTCACAGGTGGACATCCTTAAACTTCCCGGCCTGCGCAAGATTGCCAATGGCGAATACGTCTCTCGCCATCTTAATCTTCCTGTCGCCGAGATTCGCGGCCTGCGCTCTGACATGCTCACAACCACGGTGAAAAGTTTTTTCCCGTCCGTTGTGCTGGTGGACAAGCATCCGTTCGGAGCAAGCGGCGAATTTCGCAACGGCCTCGAAGAACTTCGCAAACAAGGGGGCCGCGCCGCGCTCGGGTTGCGTGACATTCTTGACGAGCCGGAATATGTTCTCGAAGAATGGCGGCCCATGCGGATGCAACACCGTATCGCGTCCTACTACGACGAGGTTTTTGTTTACGGCCAGCGCTCCATCTTCGACGCCGCGACTGCCTACGAATTTCCGCCGAGCATGGTGGAGCGGACCCGCTTTTGTGGTTACGTTGAGAACGAGGAGACGGACGCCGACATTGCGGACGTGAAACTTCCTTTTCCCGCGCGCGAAGATCGCGTGCGGCCTGTCGTTCTTGCCACGACCGGCGGCGGTGAGGATGGATTCGCGACTCTCGAAGCCTTTATTCGCGCCGCTGCAAACGCACCGTGGCAGGGCGTCGTCATTACCGGCCCGATGACACCCGAACCCGAAGCTTCCACCATCAAGCGTCTCGCCGAGGAGAGCGGTGTCATCGTCCGCAAGTTTCTTCCCCACCTCTCGGCGTTGTTCTGGTCCGTGGACGCCCTCGTCTGCATGGGTGGTTACAACACGCTCTGCGAAGCTGTCTCCAAAGGCGTGCCGACCGTCTGCGTCCCGCGTATTGTGCCGCGCACCGAACAACTCATCCGTGCCGAGGCGTTCAAGAAACTCGGACTGATTCATTCCATCCGACCCGATCGCCTCAGCGTCGAAAATCTCCGGGCAGAGATTGATTCGGTCCTGAAAGATTCGAGGCAGGAATTGCTCGCCCGCGCTCAAAAGCATTTGAGCTTCGACGGTGCCCGCCAGACCGCGCGCCGATTGCTTGCCCTGGCGAATGATCGTTCCTTGCCTGCGCTCGACGTGCTTGAAACCGTGGCCTGACAACGTCGCATGTCCAAACCGCAGCCAGTCGAACAAAGCCTGCCGAGTCTCTGGCGGATATTGAAATACTTCTGGCCGCACGCCCGGGAATACCGTGCGCTCATTGCAGGTTCGCTCCTCGCGCTCTTCGCGGAAGTTGCGCTTCGTCTGCTCGAACCGTGGCCGATCAAGTTCGTTTTCGATCACGTCATCAACCTTGGAAAATCAAAACAGAAACCCCTGCCGGAATTCCTTTCGTCATTCGACACGATGACGTTGCTCACGCTGGCGGCGGTTGCCGTCGTGGTGTTCACCGCTATTCGTGCGGTGGCGGCGTACTGGCAGACCATAGGTTTCACGCTGGTCGGCAATCGCTCGCTCGCCAAGGTTCGTGCGCAACTCTATCGCCACGTCCAATATCTCTCGCTCTCCTTCCACACCGGCGCGCGCACTGGCGACCTAGTCGTCCGCATGATGGGCGACGTCGCCATGCTTCAGGACGTGGCTGTGACGGCGTTTCTTCCGCTCGTTGCCAAGGCGCTCATTGTAGGTGGCATGATCGGGCTGATGTTTTTTCTGAACTGGAAACTCGCGCTCATCGCCGCCGCTGTTCTGCCATTGTTCTGGCTGCGCAGCGCGTCGCTCGGCAAACGTATTCGTGAGGTTGCGCAGAAGCAGCGCCGACAGGAAGGCGCGATGGCTGCGTCATTCACCGAGAGCATTGGCGCGATAAAAACCGTTCAGGCTCTTTCTCTTGAGGATCAATTTGCACGCGCGTTCACAGACGTCAGCGAAAAGAATCTCAAGCAGGATGTAAAAGGAAAGCGCCTGTCTGCCGGGCTCGAACGTTCGCTCGACGTCATCATCGCCCTCGCGACGGCGCTGGTGCTGTGGTTCGGCGCACGGTTGGTGCTCGCGGGCGAAATCACCGGTGGTGATCTCTATCTATTCATTGCGTATCTCAAGTCTGCATACCGGCCCGTACAGGATTTCGCGAAATACACCGGCCGGTTGGGCAAGGCTTCCGCAGCGGGCGAGCGCGTGATTGATCTTCTCGAACGCGTTCCAGATGTGCGCGATCTGCCCGGCGCTGTGCGCGCCCCGGCATTTCGTGGTGAAGTCAATTTCGACAATGTGAGTTTCGCCTACGAGCACGGCCAGACTTTGCTTGAAGGAATCCGGCTCGACGTTAAACCCGGTCAACATATCGCACTAGTTGGTCCGTCCGGTGGAGGCAAATCCAGTCTGCTCAGTCTGCTCTTGCGGCTTTACGATCCGGTGAGTGGCAGCGTGAAAATTGACGGTCGCGATCTACGAGACTTCACGCTGGAATCGTTGCGAGGACAAATCAGCGTAGTGCTTCAGGACAATGTGCTGTTCGCTGCGAGCGTGCGAGATAACATCGGTTGCGCGTCGCCGGGTGCTTCGCTTGAAAATATCCAGCTTGCGGCCAAGCTTGCCAATGCGCACGAGTTCATCAGCGCCCTGCCGAAAGGCTACGACACGATACTCGGCGAACGCGGAGTGACGCTTTCACACGGACAGCGCCAGCGTCTCGCCATTGCTCGTGCCGCAATCCGGCGGTCGCCGATCCTGATTCTCGACGAGCCCACAACAGGTCTCGACTCGCAGAATGAACGGGAAGTGATGGAGGCATTGGAGCGGCTTTATTCGGCGCGCACGACGTTTCTCATCACACACGACCTGCATCAGGCCGGGAGCGCGGACGTGATTCTTTATCTCGAAGGCGGGAGGATTGTAGAATGCGGAACGCATGAGGAATTGATGCAGTTGCGCGGGCGCTATGCGGTGATGTGCCGGGCGCAAGGTGTGGTCCGGAGCGTTGCGGACAATCGCGAAGTGGCGGCGACATGAACATCCTCTACATCTGTGCTGATGCCGGAATTCCCGTGCTGGGTCGCAAGGGCGCTGCTGTGCATGTCCGCGAGATGTGCGGTGCGTTTGCGCGGGCGAGACATCGTGTGACGCTCGCGGCGCAGTCCTTGGTGAAGTCGGAGGATGACGAACGTGCGCCGGTTCGCGCGCGGGTGATTCACGTTCAATCGAGTCCGAACACGACGACTGCCGTTCATGCGTTCAAACATTTCAACGAACAGCTCGGTCTAGAAAATTCCATGCCGGGTGAATTGCGCCGGTTGCTGTTCAACGAATCGCTCTATCAGGATTTGAAGCGGCGGTTCTTTCACCATCGTCCAGCATTCATCTACGAACGTGCGTCGCTCTATGGCACGGCGGGTGTGCGGCTCGCGGCGAAGTTCAAGGTGCCGCTCATCGTGGAACTTAACGCACCGCTCGCCATCGAGCAGGCCGCGTATCGCGCCACGGGTTTTGGAGAATTGGCGGCGCAGGCGGAGCGTTGGACTTTGACGCACGCGGATGCGGTGGTGGTGGTTTCTGCGGAACTTGCGAAGCACGTGAGATCGCTCGGCGTGAAAGCCAGCCGGATTCATGTGATGCCGAATGGCGTGAATCCGGAGTTGTTTTGTCCGAACAAAACGGAGCACGGCTGTGATCGTCAGACCCAGCCGCCGCGTGCCGAAACGAATGAAAGTGCTGTGGCTGGTGCTGTGCACACAGCCGCGTGCCGAAACGACATGAGCGTACCCGTCCTCGGCTTTGTCGGCGGACTGCGTCCGTGGCATGGCGTGGAGGTTTTGCCGGAGTTGATGGCGCGATTGGGAAAGAAGTTTCCCGACGTGCGGCTGGTTATCGCCGGCGATGGACAGTTGCGCGGCGAACTGGAGCGCGAGTTCAAACGGCGCGGATTGACGAAGCGGGTCACGTTCACCGGTGCATTGCTTCATGAGAAAATCCCCGGTGTGATCCGGAAATTCGATGTCGCGCTTGCGCCGTATCCGAAGCACAACCACGATTTCTATTTCTCGCCGCTAAAACTTTACGAATATATGGCGTGCGGTGTGCCCGTGGTGGCGGCGAAGTTGGGACAGATCGCTAAATCGGTAAATCATGGAAAAACCGGCTGGCTGTATCCGCCTGGAAATGTCGCGGCGTTGGTTGCTGGCTGCGAGCAGTTGTTGAGAGACGCTGCGTTGAGGAGAAAAATCGGTGATGCTGCCGCCAAACTGATTCACGCGAAGTTCACCTGGGATCACAATGCGGTTCGCGTGGTGAAGCTGGCGAAGGTTTTGAAAGGTTGAGCTGTGGGAGTTGTGACCAACATTAAACGCATCGCCTACGTCCTGCACATTTTTCCGAAGCTCTCGGAGACGTTCGTTGCGGGGGAGCTGGCAGAATTGCGAAGGCGTGGTATCGAGTTGCTCATTCTTTCGCTGCTGCCACCGCGTGAGGAATTGCAGCATGAGATCATCCGCCGCGCAGGTCTGGCGGACATCACGACCTACGACGTGACAAAGTTCGCGGACGTGATCCGTAAGTTCAAACCGCAATTGCTTCACGCGCACTTTGCGACGGAGGCAACGGCGAAGGCGCGGGAACTTTCATTGCAGACCGGTGTGCCGTTCACATTCACGGCACATGGCTACGATATCCATCGCAAGCCGCCTGCGGATTTTCGCGAACGGGCGCTGGTGGCTGGTGCGGTGGTGATGGTATCGGAGGCGAACGCGGGATATGTCGCGAAGACTTTCGGCGTGCCGCGAACGCATGTGCGAGTGATTCCCTGTGGTGTGGATACCAGTTCATTTTGTCCTGTCGCCGCGTCTGCAGAGAAGTTGGCGGTTTCAGTGCCTTGGATCGTCTGCGTCGCAAGGCATGTGGCGGTGAAAAATCTCGGACTGCTGCTCGATGCCTGCGTGGAACTCAGGTGGCGTGGAGTGAAGTTTCGCTGTGCGATGATAGGCGACGGATCATTGCACGAGGAACTCAAGCGGACTCGCGACGAACTTAAGCTGTCTGACATCGTCGAGATGCCGGGCGCGCTCGAACAGAGCGATGTTTTACGATGGTGGCAGCGAGCGGCAGTAGGCGTGTTGTCGAGCGAGAATGAAGGAATGCCGGTGTGCTTGATGGAGGCTGGGGCGTGCGGCGTGCCGGTGGTTGCGCCAGCTGTGGGCGGAATTCCTGAACTTGTTCAGGACGGCTCGACGGGGTTTCTGGCGAAGCCAAATGATTTGAACAGTCTGGCAGACGCATTGGAGAGGCTGCTTCGCGATGATGTGCTCCGAAAGCGCATGGGCGAGGCTGCACGGCTTCGGGCCGAAGAAATGTTTTCGGTGCGACATCAGGTGGATCGTTTGTTGGAGTTGTGGTCGGAGGTTTTGTTATCGCCGTATCCGGTTGACGATCGTAATGAGGCTGGTGCTTCGCAAACAGTCGCGCTTCGCCGTGTGGCGGTGATGGATACATTCAGTGCGGCGGTAGATGAATCGTTGCCGACGGTGGCGGTGGCGATTGATCCAGAACAGGCGGCGGCGGAGTTAAAGCGACATCTGCCGAGGTTGTCGGGAGAGGGCAGGCTGAAATTGAAAGCAATTCGCGTAATTCGACACAAGCCGGGCAAGCGCTGTGTCATTGAATACGAGGTCAAATCGAAGAAGCCGAACTATCCTGATGAACTGATGACGATCATCGGAAAGATCCGCGCACGGCGTTCGGGCAACGAGGGTTTTCGACAGTTGGAGATGATCTGGAATGCGGGCTTCGATGGAAATAGCGCGGACGGAATCTCCGTGCCTGAACCTGTGGGGGTGATTTCCGAATTCAAAATGTGGTGTCAGCGCAAGGTGACGGGCGAAGTCTCGACGAGGCTATTGGCCGGGGAAAACGGTGTGGCGATTGCGCGCCGCATTGCTGAAGCGATCCACAAGTTGCATCGGGCAGATCTCCCAACGGACCGGGTGCATACGATGGCGGATGAACTGCGGATTCTGCGCGAGTGTTTTGCCGGGATGTCGGCGCAAATGCCGAAGTGGACAGGGCGGCTGGCAAAATTGATGGTGGGTTGTGAAAAATTGGGTGCAAGTTTGGCGACGCCCAAGGCTTGCGGTATCCATCGCGACTTTTATTCGTCCCAGGTCATCGTGGACGGTGCGCGACTCTGGCTGATTGATTTCGACTGCTTCTGCTCTGGCGATCCGGGCTTGGACGTCGGCAACTTCATCGGACATGTGACGGAGCAGGCGCTGCGCGAACATGGCAATGCTGCCGCGTTATATGCTGTCGAACGCGCAATGGAAGATCGTTTTGTGGAATTGTCTGGCGAGCAGGTCCGCGCGTCGGTTCGTACCTACACGACTCTCACACTGGCGCGGCATGTTTACCTTAGCACGCAGTTCCAGGAGCGTATCCACACAACTGAACGATTGCTCGAACTCTGCGAGCAGCAGTTGGATTGAATCCTGTTATAGACCGCGATTGTACTCGACCGTGGCATTACTGCGCTTTGACCCGGTAGAAGCGCGTGGCGTTGGTTGCCGTCGCGTCGGTCAGGTTCAGCGTGCCGCCGTTTCCGGGAGTTGCAGGAAGAATAGGTGTCCAGGCCGGATCGTTGAGTGAATTCTTGTATTCGAGCGTATAGGAAAAACCATTTTGTGACGCGCAGGAAAGCGTCGCGGAGTTTCCGATTACATTCATCGCTGCGATGGTGGTTGGCGAAGGAGACGATCCGCCGCAGGAGTTGTTGTAGGTGCCGTTATTCACGATCGTGCCGATCACGTTCCCGCATCCGGTGACTGTGGCATTTGGGGAGATAACCAGGCCGTTCGCAAAATTGAATGTGCCGCCTTGTAATTCCAGCGTGGCGGGATTGACGCCATCGCCGACGGTGAACGGCTGTCCGTTGGAAACCGTCATGGCTTTGGCGCGGAGGAGGCCGTTGTTGAAAGTGAACGTGGCGTTGGTGTTGTTGATGAGCAACGTGTCGGCGGTCAGTGTGCCGCCGTTCATGGTTGCACTGCCGGACGCAACCAACACAAAGGCCGAGCCAGCCAAATTTGTTACAGAAACGTTGCCGCCGCTGATCGTTGCCTGACCACTGGAGAGCAGGGGAGTGCCGACGACCAGATTGGAAGATGCGATTACGTTTCCTGCCGTGATGGAGAATGTTCCGGACGGTGCGTTGGTCCCGTCATCGGATTCACCCACATGGATTCTTCCGCCGCGAAGGTTGCCGCCGACAACAGCAAGTTCACCTGACCCTCCACGACCAATCCACAAATCATCATTGGTTACTGAAAGAATGCCGCCTTCGATCTGGGTCAACCCCGATGATCCTGCGAGACGGCCAATCGAAAGGTCGCCAACGAATGAAAGACTGGCATTGTTTTGAACCGTCAGTGTTCCGTTCGCTCCCAGGTGACGTCCGACCGAGGTGTTCGTCAAAACGATCGTCGCGTTGCTGACTGTCATCGTGCCGATCCCTTCGCGTCCGATGGAAACGATTTCGTTGGTGGCGTAAAACTGGCCGCCGGTGATGTTGATGTTGCCAAAGACGCCCGCGAAATCCGCTACGTGCATTTCTTCATGGATGAGGGCAATGCCGCCGCTCTGGTTGAAATCCGCGTTCTCCATGTTGGCCACAATGAAAAGGTTGCTGGTGGTGAATGGAATCATGTTGAAAACGCCGCCACCAAGGTTGTATGTGCCGACGCCAAGATCACCGAGGCTGAGGTCGCCAAATGAAACGGTGCCTCCGGATTGGGTAAAGGTGGCGTTTGCACGGTCCGCGATTTTTGAAAATCCATTTGTAGCGGTCAGGCTGCCACTGGAGATGCTGGCGTTGGCGGTCGTGAACTGAATCTGGCCTGCGCTGAAATCACTGAGCAGATTGAGAGCACCGCCGGCGATGTTCAGGGTGCTGCTCGTGCCGGTAACGGAGCCGAGAGTCAAACGCGTCGCGTTTACTGCGCCGCCAGTCAAGGTGAATGTGGCGTTCGCGCCGGCGAACCGCCCCATGCGGATGCCGGTGGTTCCTGCGGTGGCGGTAACAGTGCCGCCGTTGACAATCATGCTTCCAGACTGAAGATCGCAATTGGCAGCGCACGTCAGGCTGCCGGAATCAACCACCAGACTTCCGCCTGCAATGTCGAAGTCTGATCCGGCGGAAATGGTGGAGTTGGAAATACTCAACACTCCACGGTTTGTGACGAGCAATGCTTTCGAGGTGGCGAACGTGGCTGCCGCATTGATGATGCGCAATGTGTTCGTCGCTCCTGCCGGAGCTGAAATGGTCATGCTGCGGATCGAAAGATTTGCAGCAGGCGTCGAAGCATCAATGGTGATGGTCTTGGTGGCGGCGTTGGCGATCTGTGTCGGATCGAGCCCGGAAGTGCCATTGGGCGCAGCGGCCAGTGACCAGTTGGTGGAAGAGTGCCAGAAACCATCGGTGGTGTTGGTCCAATTGTTCGGCGCGGCCAGCAAAGGTCTGGTAAGCACAGCAACGAACAGGAATGTTGCCATGCACTCAGCAAGGCGATTGCGATTTCTACAGCTCATAAATGATAAAAGGTTTCGGCAGGGTTATTCCTAGCATCCGCTTTGCCATCGGATGATTTGAGCTTGAACGCGGGGATTTCATCCGGTGGTGGCGGGGATTGTTCCGACATCGGAATGATTTTGTTCCGGAAGCGATGCGCGAAGAGGATCGCGGTCTTGAGACAGGCTAAAAAGGAGTTGGTCTGATTTCTGCAATCGGTTTGAGTTGGATAGATGAAAACCAGAGCCACAGTTTACAAACGCCGGCGCGCGACAAGCGAAGGCTTCACGCTTATCGAGTTGCTTGTCGTTATTGCGATCATCGCCATCCTTGCGGCCATGTTGCTGCCCGCCCTCGGTCTGGCGAAGGAAAAGGCCCGGACGATTTCCTGTGTCAACAATCTGAAACAGATCGGCACGGCCATCACAATGTACGCCGATGACAACACGGAGTACCTCATTCCGGCAGAATACGACGTTCGAAATGGGGCGAAATATCAGGAAGGTTGGGCCACCATTTTATACAACGGAAAGTATCTTCCCGCGCAACGCGCGCAGACTTTCTACAAGATCGCCGATCAAGGAATGGTGTTTCGTTGCCCGTCAGGGTTGCCGAAGGTTTACAAGTTCGGCCCGGTCAGCCGCGACGATCCCGAGGGCGCCATGGCCTGGCCATATCCCTCGGAAAGCACGGGCAAGAAATTTCACATTGATTGCTGGTATGGCATCAATGGTTCAACGGGCAACCCGCAGAAGTGGCCGTTCTCCAGGCTTCCGATGGACGGCACCGGCGCGAAGGCGGGAAACAAGATGAGCAAGGTGGCCAATACCTCTGGGATGCCAGCGATCTTTGACGGTTATTGGATGCACAACGGCAAGGACGAACGTGTGAACGCCCGGCACGGCAAACGCACACGGACAAATATGTTGTTCTTCGACAACAGCGTGAAGGCTTATGACACGTTCCGCATCCCGAGCGTGCGGGAAAAGCAGCCTTCGGATATCCAGTGGCGTTTTCCGGTCGAACAGGTGCAGGAGAATTGAGATTCCGATTAAGGCCATGAGCCCATCCGTAAAAAAAACCTTGATCAGCCTGGTAGCTGTACTGGTCATCATTGGGGCTGCAGCGTGGATTTACTGGCGTGAATTCAAAACGCCCAAACATGACGTGGAATTGCATACGCGCGTGGGAGAAGTCATGGCCGAGCAAACGGCCATGATTGCGGGGAAGACTGGCAAGATCGTTCTTATCACCATTCCGACGAGTGGAGAGCCTGAGTTGAAGACGCAACTCGACGCTTTTCGCGCCAGGCTCAAGGCGCTGGGTGATTTCCAGCTTCGAGAATACGAGATGGATACCAAGGATCAGGACAAATACGGCGTGGGCACGGGATTGTCGGGTCGCCGCTATGTGCGGACAGCAAACAAGAATCTTGATGCAGCCGCAGTGGTATCGTTTATCGGTGCGCCGCACATGAAGGACGAAGACGTCTCGGAACTTCAGAAAGTTCCAAAACTGATTGCTGAGGCCCGGTCGGTGGATCATCTGCCGAAGCTGTTCAAGAGGGAACTCATCTCGGTGGTCGTGGCTTCCAGGTTTGCTTTTCCTGCGCCAGGTCCGATTCAACCGCGCAATGCCCAGGAACGATTCGACAAACGTTATCAAATTGTCGTCGCGAGCAATGTTACTGCGATCCCGAAACCCGAGTGAGAGATTTGTTGATGCGATTCACACAAAAATGTTCCGGTGGCGGAACACAAAATCGGAACGCAGAGCAAATTTCCTGTGAAGCCCAGCATGGAATCCGGTAAATATCGTCGTGGCACCGTCACTGCTTAATGGTCAGTTGGGTCAAACCAAGAGATAAGAATATGAAACGGCACTTACAAAATAACTGCAGCCTGCTCCGGCTTTTTGCCGGGTGGTGCGGGCTGTTGTTGTATGTGGGTGCGTTTTCGCCCATCGGCTTGGGTGTGACTGCGTTGCTCGGCACGATTGACGCCGATCACCACGCACTATTTCAACCTGGCACGAACGGGACGCGGCTCGTGTTGCATCATGAAGGCAATTGTTCAAGTCATCAGCACCATGCCATTGCCCGCGCCCTGAGTCTCTTTGCGCAGCCCGCGAGCAATACCGATCCCGATCACGTCGTGCAGTTCGCGGGTGGAGACGGCTTCTGGCGCGACTTTCAGCTTGTCGTCATCGGGGCAAATTCAAGCGAGCAACCCGTCATGTATTGCGATGTGCCCGTTTTGTTCCACAGCCTCCAACTCGTCCGCTCTCTTCCGTCGTCACGCCCGCCACCGGACATCGTCGGAAATCTTTTCAACGTCCGTTTCACGGTTTTTCTGATCTGAACTCGCCTGCCCGGTGAGTGCGCAATCTCGCGCGCTTGGTTGCCGGGCCTTTGTCATTCCTCCCTCCGGGCTGATGGTTGTTTCTGGAGGAATGATTCCCGCGCCCGCCCCGAAAGTGTTTCCCATTTTTGAAGACCGAGTAATGATTGTTATGAAGAAATTATTTTTAGTCGCCTTGTTCAGTTTGTTGTTGTTGAAGATCGAAGCCGCCGTGATTTACAGCCAGCCAGCCAGCGGTGGCAGCACCGGCTATCTCTCGGCGCGTTTTGGCGTGGGCGGCAGCGCCTATGATGAATATGTGTGGGACTCCTTTACCGTGCCCACCAACACAACGCTGCGCGAAATCCAGTGGCGCGGTACGCGCTCGGGGGTGGCGCCGGCAGACTTTCAGATCAGCATCAACACCATCGCGATCCCAGGCGGCACAGGGTGGAGCACGGGCGGGATCGCGAACGAAACACCCACCGGCACGCCGGGCGTCTATGATTATCGTTTCACGTTGCCGGTAGGATTTCTTCTCACAGGCGGCCAGACCTATTGGCTGCAAGTCTTCGCCACGCAAAACGGAATGCCGGATTGGCGGTTGAGCGGGGCTGTCGGCGGCAACAACTCGCACTACGCGCAAGTACCCGCGATCACGGGCGACTATCGCTTTATTGTCACGGGGGGCGATGTCGCCTTCACGTTGCTCAACGCGGCCACGGTGCCCGTCACCATCACGCTCAATAGATCGCCCGCCGCAGGTGGCACGGTGACCGGCGGCGGAACATTTTCTCCCGGGGACAGCGTCTCCGTTACCGCCGCGCCCGCCAGCGGCCGCACTTTTTTGAATTGGACGGAAGCAGGATTGGTTGTCAGTGCCAGCAGCAATTTCACCTTCGCTGCTGACGGCAACAAAACTCTTACCGCGAATTTTTCCGGTCCCAACACCGGCCCCTACGTCATCAACGCGGTTCCAAACCCCGGCGTGTATGGCACTGTCGGTGGCGCAGGCACCTTTAACGCGGGCGAAGTCGTGGACCTTGATGTCACTGCGGCGGACGGCCTCTCGTTCGTGGGGTGGACGGAAAATGAAGAACTCGTGACTCTTCCGATCGCTGGGGGAGGAATCTTCCAAGTCACTGCATCCTCGGACCGCAACCTCATTGCGAACTTCGCCTACCCCGCTTACACGAGTTTCATCAATGGCGTCGTCTCGCCGACTTCAACCGGGACCATCGTCATCAGCAACACCGCCGGACTCTCGGGAGGCAGCTACTACGGCGGCACTCTGATCACGCTCACGGCGACGCCATATCCTGGTTACCATTTCGTGAACTGGAAACAAGGCCTGGGCCTCGGCGATCTCAGCGGAGCACCGCACATTGTCAGCACCAATCCCGTCCTTAAACACATGGTCTGCTACGGCACCAGCCTCACCGCGAACTTCCAACCAGACTATCCCGTGCTGACGTTGGGCGTCGCACCTGCTGCCAGCGGCACTGTGAACGGCGCGGGCACGTATGCCAACGGCTCCACTGTCAGCATCAATGCGACTCCCTCAGTCGGCTACGCCTTCGCAAGTTGGAAATCGGGTACCACTGTTGTCAGCACCAGCCCGAGCGAAACTTTCACACTCACCAATCACACCACGCTCACGGCGAACTTCGTGGCGAAGAACAACACCATCACCGCCACCGCCGCACCGGTTGCTGGTGGCAGCATCACGGGCGGGGGAGTGGTTGGTAATGGCGCGACCATAACGCTCACGGCAATTCCCGCTTGGGGATACGCGTTCAACAACTGGACGCTCGGCGGCACACCGGCGGGCACGAACAATCCCGTTACGTTCGATGCCTTCGGCGATTACGCTTTCGTGGCGAACTTCACCGTCGCCCCGTCGCCGGTTTCTCCGCCGCGCCTGGAGATGCTCCTCACGGACACCAACGCCGTGATCATCACCTGGCCGGCGGACGCTGTGGGATTTGTCCTGCAAGAGAATCCTGACTTCACCACCACCAACTGGTCGGACGCGAGCACCACCGTCAGCCTGATCGGCACAAACAATCAAGCGGTCATCACGTCGGTGAATGGAAGTGAATTCTTCCGGCTGATTAAACCCTGATCTTCTTTCCTCCTTACCAGACCCACCATGAAAACACAGACGCTTTTGACCGTGGCGGTCACAACAGTTGCCCTGTTCTTCGCGCAGCTTGCCAGTGCGGTCACCAATGTCTTCTTCAACGCGTTGCAAACCGCCACCGTCGTGTCATCCAATGTCACGGCTGTCACGCTGCGCAGCGGCGATTATCTGTTCGCCTACACCGTGGATGGGTATTGGGCGGTCTGCCCCGGCTGCACTGCGACAGGGCGCTTCTTCAGCGTCTTCTGGCCGGACGGCATCCAGGCACAGGCGGTCACCACCGGACCAAGCGTTGGAATTGGTGCGAACATCACCATCAAGCGCGTGGATGGAAAGTTGTTCGACATGCGAGCGTTCACCGGAAAACTTCTCGCCAACACGGCGGGCACGGGTGGCGCATTTGAAATCATGCCGCAATTGAACGGCGAGGATGCGCTCAACGATCCGTTGATGTTCGACTGCTCCGGTTACGGAGGGCAGAGCTTCCAGCACACGCCGATGCTGGCCAGCTACGACACTTACAAGATTCACCTCTGGGTGGACTGGGCACTGACAGCCTTGACGCTGATTGACACGAACGCAAGCACGTCAGTCACGATAACCAACACCATCACTGTGAATGTTTCGCCCGCTGGTGCAGGTTCGGTCACCGGCGCGGGAAATTATCCGGGTAATTCGACCTGCACACTCATTGTGGCGGTCAACCCAGGCTGGGGCTTTCAGAACTGGACCGAGAACGGCGCACAAATCAGTGCGTCGCCCAGCTATGTGTTAGCCGTAAGTTCCAACCGTACGCTCATTGCCAGCTTTGTTCCGCTGCCGCCGAATCTGTCCGTTGCGAGATCGGCGACGAACTCGCTGGTGCTTTCGTGGCCTGCAAATGGCATCCCTTTTGTGCTCCAGGAAAATCCATCCGCTGGCAACACCGGATGGTCGGACTCTTCCACTCCGATCACCGTCGTTGGCGCAAACAATCAAGCCGTCATCACTCCGTTGAGTGGGATCAGATTCTTCCGTTTGAAACTGCCATGAACAATTTGGTCAAGGTGCGGACGCTCTCTCCAGCGTTGCGTCTCCGGAGCTGTTCTCCGGATTCGATAAATCGCACCTTGACCTTGCTTTCATTAAATCCATCTCCCCGCCGGATCGCATCGAATATGAAAACCATCACCTGCGCGAAACTGCGTGCAACCAGCGCGCTCCTGCTGCTTTCCAGTACGTTTGCCGCCTTCGCATTTCAACATCCCGATCACGAATCAATCCCGGACATTGACGTGCGCCGCAGCAATGTCGCTCGAACCAACGCACTTTCTGCCGCGCGCGAAGCCGGAGTCCAACGACTCAAATCCCACATCGCCGACCTGCGGGTTGGTCTGGACGAACGCCAACATCGTCCAAACTTCGTGTCGCGGCGGAACGGTTTCCTCACCGGCTCGGACAGCGGCGGCACGGTGATTTCCCGTGCGACGCTGAATTCGGTTTTCTCCACCGACCCACATCGCGTCACGAAAGCGTTCTTGAATGAACATCCCGGCGTGTTCGGTCACGACGCAAGCGCTTTGACCAATGCCGTCATCAAGCGTGATTCCATTTCGAAGCACAATGGCCTGCGCTCCACTGTTTGGGAACAGCAACTCAACGGCATCCCAATCTTTGAAGCGATTGTTCAATCGCATGTCACCAAGAACGGTGAGTTGGTGAGCCTCGCCAGCCGTTTCGTTCCTGATCCGGCCAAAGCAGCGGGCCCGCGCAAACCCAAACTCACCGCCGCGCAAGCCGAGGCCGGCGCCGCGCAATCGCTCGGCGAAACGAACCTGATCGCCGCTAATGCCGCTACGAAACTCATCTGGCTTCCAATGGATGCCGCGACGATGCGTCTCTGTTGGGACGTGATGCTTACTGTTTCGTCGTGCGGCGAGATGTTTCGCCTACTCGTGGACGCGCAGACGGGAGAAGTTTTGGTCCGGCGTTGTCTGACCACCTACCTTAGTAACGCAAGTTACCGCGTGTTTACCAGCGACAGCCCGTCGCCATTTTCCCCCGGCTGGTCCTCGCTCATCACTAATCAGCCGCCCCTGGCTTCGCGTTCGCTGGTGACGATTGATGCCCTCAGCACGAATGCTTCGCCGGGCGGCTGGCTTCCCGATGGGAACACCGAAACGCTTGGCAACAACGTGGACGCGCACACCGACCGCAATGCCGACAACATCCAGGATACACCGCGCCCGCAATGCACGATTGATCGCGTGTTTGATTTCCCACTTGATCTGGCAACGCATCCAACCAATTCCAGCGCCGCCAGCGTGGTGCAGCTCTTTTACTGGTGCAATTGGATGCACGACCAGCTTTACGAACTCGGTTTCGACGAAGCAGCAGGAAATTTCCAGTCGGACAACTATGGTCGAGGTGGCGTGGGCGGCGATGCCTTGCAAGCGGACGGACAGGACGGCAGCGGATTCAACAACGCCAACATGACCACGCCGCCCGATGGCAGCACACCCCGAATGCAGATGTATCTCTGGAACGGCACGACACCGAATCGCGACGGCGACCTCGATGCCGAGATGGTGTTGCACGAATACACACACGGCTTGAGCTGGCGATTGGTCGGCGGCGGAGTGGGTATCAGCGCGTTGCAAACGAGCGGCATGGGTGAGGGTTGGTCGGACTTTTACGCGCTCGCATTGCTGGGCGAAGCTGGCGACGACCCGAACGGTTGTTACGCCCTCGGCGGTTACGTTGCCCACCTTTTTGGCGGGCAACCGGAGAGTTATTACTTCGGCGTCCGGCGTTATCCCTATTCAACGGATATGAAAAAGAATCCGCTGACGTTCGGGCACATCTCGCAGGCGGTTTACGATGGCAGCATCCCGCGCAATCCGACCATGACCAGCACCCAACAACAATCACCTGCCGAAGTCCACAATCTTGGCGAAGTCTGGTGTTCGGCATTGTGGGAAGTCCGCGCCAGCCTCATCGCCAGACACGGCTTCGCGAGCGGCAATCAACTCGCGCTGCAACTCGTCACCGACGGCATGAAGCTCTCGCCCGCGGAGCCGAACTTCCTTCAAGCGCGCGATGCCATCATCCAGGCGGACCTCGTGAACAACACCGGAACGAATCACAATGAACTGTGGGCTGCGTTTGCCAGGCGCGGAATGGGTTTTAGTGCGACGTGTCCGGATAGTTCCACCACGGCAAATGCGGTGGAGGCGTTCGACAACGGCGATGACTTGCAAGCCACGCCGGACACTGCATTCATCACGAGCGGCGGAAAGGGTGGGGCGTTTTCCCCGAGTTGCCAGACTTACACATTGACCAACGCGGGCGTGGCTTCGCTCTCCTGGGCCGCTGTTCATACGCAACCGTGGCTCGATGTCTCGCCCGCATCCGGTGTGCTCGCGACGGGTGAAACAGTCACGGTGAGCGTTTGCCTCAATGCATCAGCCAACGCGCTGAATGCAGGGGGCTACACTGGCACGCTGGCGTTCAGCAACACGTTGACCGGCGCGATTCAGGCGCGTGGTGTCGTGCTCGATGTGTTGCCGACGCAACGCGCGTTCTACTTCCCGCTCGACACTGATCCGGGTTGGACGCACTCGGGCACATGGACTTTCGGCCATCCGAACGGCCTCGGCGGCGACGGTGGTTTCAGTTACGGGTTCGCTGATCCGACCAACGGCGCGACCGGCTCGAACGTCTATGGCGTAAATCTCAACGGCAATTACGCCACGACTCTCGGCGCGGCATTCAATCTGACGAGCGGTGCGTTGAACCTCACCGGCAAGAGTAACTGCGTTGTGCAATTCCAACGCTGGCTCAACTCCGACGACTCGCTCTTTGTGCAGGCGGAGTTTTATGTCTCAACGAACGGCACGGCTTACACGCGCATCTGGGCCAACGGCCTTGCGACGACCGACAGCGCGTGGAGCAAACAGCACTACAACATCTCCGCCCTCGCCGACAACCAGCCGACCGTCCATCTGCGCTGGACATATCGCATCATCAAGACCGGCGCACGCGCCATGTCCGGCTGGAACATTGACGATGTGGAGATTCTTGCTGACGCCGCGCCTGTGATTGTCGCGCCGCTGCTGGACATTCAACTCACACCGCCGGACACCGCGCTGCTTTCGTGGCCGACCAATGCCGCTGGCTTCGTGTTGCAGCAGAATTCCGATCTCTCCACGACAAACTGGCTCGACGCGACGAACACCGCCAGCGTCGTCGGCACGAATAGTCAGGTCATCATCTCGCCGCTGAACGGCACTGAATTTTTCCGGCTCGTGCATCCCTAGATTTCCCCCAACCGAAACAATCAAGCTAACCTCCCCATGAAAACAAAAATCATCAAACCCGGTTGCAGCCGGATTTTATCTGCACTCATAGCACTCGTCACAGCGTTGGTGTTGCTTGTGTCGCGCAACGACGCTTCCGCCCAAAACTGGACCTCGGTCGCCAATCCGGATTGGAACATCTGGCTCACGGATTACGGCTACTCGGACTTCCTGTTCGACAACACGCCGGGCTTCGTGG
>JABFSR010000054.1 GCA_013140495.1 Verrucomicrobiota bacterium | reverse complement strand
TGTTGTCGTCATAATAAAACCCGCGCCCATTGTTGAACGCCACATTGCCCGACGCCTCAAAAGCCGACGCAATCAAGATCAAACCCGTGTCCGAGTTGTTGAAGAACACATTGTCCCGCACCACCACGCTGCTCCCCACATTCTCCAGATACATCCCATACTGCTGGCTGCCATTCGTATGATACGCCTGATTCCGCAACACCGTCGGATTCTGCCCCCGCGTGAACACCCCATAGTTCTGGTTGCGGTTTTCCCCGGCGCTGACATCGCCGTAAAACAGATTGTCCTTGATCGTTGGATTGCTCGAAGCGGCGTCCGTGATGTTCAATCCGGCATCCGCGTTCTCATAAACAATCGCGTTCTGCAACGTGAACATCGTCGAGCCGTTGTTGATGAAGATGCCGTCGAAGGCACCCGTGATCGAAAGGTTCGAGATCGTCACCACGTCGGCATTGTCGAGTTCAAACACGTATTGGCCGGCGTTGACATTGGCGCGATCCAGCACCGCGCCCTTGCCCGTGGCCGAATAATAATGCGTGGCAATCCGCTCCGGGGTGAGAACGTGATCGTAAATCGCCGCTTCGTCATAACTGCCGGTGTAGTAAGCATCCGCCGCGAAATTGCTGCGCGCGATGAAATTGCTCGTACGCGTGATGTTGACCGGCACCGTGATGGTGCCCGAGGCCACCAGCAGCCCGTTCTTGTATATCCTCGCGCTGCCCGCGCCATCAAGGGTCGCCACGATGTGCTGCCACTTGTTGAACTCGAGAATGCCGCCCGCCACCAAGGCGCTGCCGGCGGTGGCGCCGTTATAGACCTGCAAAAACAGGTTGTTGCTCGTGGTCTGCCGCGCGAGGATGATGTTGTTGCTCGATGCTCCGTTGCCCAGATCGAACAGCCGCGCGTAGCTGTTCGCCGCGGTCGGATAGATCCAGATCTCCAGCGTCAAACCGGCGGTGAAATTTCCAAACCCGTCGGGCAGGTCCACGTAATCGTTGGTGCCATCGAAACGCACCGCCTTGTCTGCAGACCCGGGCAATGCTCCCTCCTGGCCGGGCAGCACGCCGTTTTGATACGTCCCGTTCAGTGCATTGCCCGAAGCATCCGTCGCCGTCGTGCCCGAAGCATCACCGAAGCGATAATACGCGAGCGGCGCGTCTTCCATCACGCGGCTCTGATAGAAACTGCCCAGCGGCACCGCGCCGTCCGGCCCGCGGATGATCACACCCGAATCCGCGTTCGTGATCTTGATGTTCGTCGTCAACTGGTAGTAACCCGTGTCCACAAAGATCGTGTCACCGAACTCCAGATCGTACGTTTCCAGAATCGCCCGGATATTCGCCTTCGGCGTGGCCGGGGTCAGGCCATCGTTGGCATCGTTGCCGACCGCAATCGTGAACACGTCGTTCACGGTCGAGCCATCATTCACGTAGTAGTTCGAGATCGGCGGGATGACGCTGAACACGGTATCGGAGCGGTCCAGGATCGCCGGCGTGCTGATCGAAGTGATGCGGATGACGTATTGGTCTGAGACCGTATAGGTGCCCTGCTGAATGTTCCAGATATAGCTCCCGTCGTTCGTTTCGTTCGCCGACAAGGTCTGATACGTCCCCGCGATACCGGTCGCGGAATACTCGATGAGGACGTTGCCGGTGAAGCCGTCCGAACGCCAGCGGATGTCAAAGTTGGTTTTCTGCGGCAACCGCTCGCCGCCATTCGGATTGGTGACCAGGATGTATTGCGCCGGACTCTTCGACGCCGTGCTGGTGTTGCCATACGCACCGAGGTTGATGTAGCCGCCGTTATCTTCGGGCTCGAGCGCAAAGACGTCACTCTGCCGGCCACGATCAATGGCGGGACTGCTGGCCGCGTCATTCGTGTAGCCCGTGCCCGGCTTGTAACTGCCGTAGAGCGATTGCTCGTGGAAGTTGTCGTCCTTGCCATCCGCAGTGCTGGTCGTGGTCGCCAGGTTGCCCGGCAGAATCAACTGCCGCGTACCCGAGGTCAGCGGCGTCACCCATTCCAGCCGCGGCTGCGCCTGCGAACCATTGTCCGCCATCTCGTAAGTGATCGGCACAAAGCCCGGCACCGCCACGTTGAAGGTGTAGCTGCGCTCGGCATTCGATGGCGAAGTAAAATCATCAATCACCACCACGCCGTTGAGCGTCAACCGTTGCGGGCCGAGCGAGTTGATATAAATCGTGTAGTCGCCCGCCACATCAAAGCGCAGGAAGCCAGTCCAACGCCCGGCCCAGTTGTCGTCCGCCACCTGCGCCACCGGTGCGCCGAAGAACGCGTTGTAATTAACCTGCCGGTCCACGCGCGTGAACGCCGGCACGCCCGCCAGCGCAGCCAGCGTGTTGCCGATGTAGAAAGTCGCGGTCAAACCCTGCACCACGTTCGAGCCGAGAATGCCGTCCGTTCCCCCAGGCAAAACGAACAACGGATCCACACTCAAACTGTCGCCATCGCGGAAGTTTGAGAACTGCCACGCCGTCAGCGTCGCGCGATCACCCTGCCAGAAGCCAACCTTTCCCGTGCCGGTTGCGTAAAGCAGATTGAAGTTGCTGGTGAAATCATTCTGGCTGTCGTTGGCGATGCGCACGCCGTAACCACCCTGCACCCAGATGATGTTGTTCCGCAAATGCACGTTGTCCGCCGTCGTCGCATTTATGCCGTCCGCAATCGCCTCAAAAATGGTGTTGTTGATTACTTCATACGCGTTCGGGCCAAATTGCGTGAGGCGGATCGCCGCCGTGCGATGGCCGTAAAACAAATTGTTCGTCAACGTCATCGTGCCGCCCGCGTAGGCATCACTGTAGAACCCGTAATCGTTCGAGTAAATCGTGTTGCCCGTCAGTGTCACCGGCACATACGGCGCATACACGCCGATGGATACGTTTCCGTAAATCCGGCTGTTCGTGATCTGGCCCTGGCGGATGATCACGCCGTTGGCGTTCCCATACACTTCCGCGTTCTGCAAATTCAACGCGCCGCTGCTGGTGTATTCGTCAATCCCGTTGCCAACATTTTCGCGGACGATGGCGTTGGTGATGGTCAGGGTGCCCGCCAGCTCAATGCCGGAGCCGTTGCCATAGACCAGCAGGCTGTCCCATGTGCCGCTGGTGCCGCCGTCCTGCCGGATGCCCGCGGCGCGGTTGTTGTAAATGGTCGCGCCATTGATGGTCACCGCCGTGGCCGAGACGTAGAGGCCGTAACGGTTGTTGGTGCTCAGGAGATTTTGAATCAGCCCGCCCGCGCCGCCGACGATCTGCACGCCGTCGTAATTGCCCAGGTGGTTGTCCGCGGTGATGTCTTTGAGCAGGGTGAAGTCGCTGCCGCCATCCAGCAGGATGCCGTTGCCGGCGTTGTTGCGCACCAGCACGCGCTCCAGCGTCAGGCCGTTCGTGCCGCCGGTGGCCCACAATCCGTGGAAGCCGCCGGTCAGCGTGAGGTTGCGCACGGTCATCAGGTCCGCATCGTCCATGTAGATGAGCGTCTCGGTCGTGTTGTTCGGTATGGCGGTGATGAACTCGGCCACCTTGTTTACGTCCGCCGGGCCGCGCATGTGGAAGCCGCGATCCAGTCCCAATCCCACGCCCGCCTTCGCCGTCGCGGTGACGGTGTAGATGAGGGGGTAAACGCCGGTGTCAATGTTCAGCGTCGAGCCGCTCACCAGCTCGTAGGTGCGCAGCACGTTCACCGGATTCGGCTTGGGCGCGGTGGCGAGTTTGCCGGTGTTGCGGTTGGAGCCGGTGGCGGCGGGGGTGTATTCGTCGCCCGTGTTGCTGGCGTCGTCCACCCAAAAGGTGTCGCCGGTCTCGGGCACGGTGAAGGGCTCGGTGCCGCGGTCCATCACGGCGTTGTCGCCGGTGTAGGAAATCACGATGCGCAAGCTGTATGTGGCGAAGTTGATGCCGTTGGTCACGGGAATCCAGTTGAACTCGCCATCATCCGCCGTGGAGGCCGCGATGTTCAGCAGGAGCGCCGGGCCGTGCAGCGGATCGTCCTGGTAGAGATCAATGCGCACGTTGGATTCGGTGACGTTGTTGAATGTGTCCCAGCGGATGAGCCGGGGCTTGTCGCGTTCCCAATCGGTGTAGAGGTCGGGGAATCGCAACGCGAGGTGGGCGCGCGACGGCTCGGTGTTTTCGGCGACGGTGTTGCCGTAGCCGCCCTGGTTCGGAGAGGCGACGTCGTTCACCACATACATGAATGCGCCGTCGAGATAACTGTCGTTCGGGCCGCCGGTCTTGAGCGTGGCCTCGAATCGGAACTTGAGGCTGCGGGTGCCGACGGGAATGTGCAACCGTCCGCCGACGAGTTCCCAGCGGTCCGCCATGTTCTGCGCCACGGCCAGTCCGCCGATGCCGACTTCCGCGCTGCTGCCGTCGAGGAACGTGACGGTGATCTGCCCCTGGTCGCGCAGCAGTTCGTTGAGCGAACGAACGCGCCCGCCAAAGATGACCACGAGGTCTTGGGAATCGAGGTCGCCCGGCGTGAAGCCCGCCGTGAGAAGATTGACGGTTTGTTCGGCGAAGCCCTGCTGAATGTTGGCCGCGTAGAAATAATTTGTGCCGTCGAACGGCGAGGGATTGGAATTCTTCGTGCCCGCGTTGAGGTTCACCGTCCAGTTCGTCACGCTGGATTCAAAACCGGGATTGAGCAGCAGGTTTGGGTAGAACGCTGGCACGCCCTGGTCGGTCAGCGGATCGCCCGCGTCCACCGTGGGACTGGAGAAGCGCAACCCTGCGACGAGATCGAACACGCGATAGTCATCCCACGCGCGGTTCAGGAATTTCGGCTCGGACCAATCCGGATTGACCACGGTGCGGCCAATGGAGTGCAAATCATACGCGGCCACGTCCGCCTGCAAATCCAGAATGTCGGTGAAGTCCTTCGTCCAATACGCCACGCGACCCGTGCCGGTGGCGTGGAGGTCGTTGTAGTCGCTGAAGTATCCGGACTGGCTGTTGTTGTCCACGTAAACGTCGTAGCCCGTCTCCGACCAGATGATGTTGCCGCGGACCTCGATGTTGCTCGAACTGCCGTCAATCCGGATGCTGTCTCCCAACGGCGAGTAAATCGTGTTGCTCACAATGCGCACGTCGGATTTGCCGCTCACCGCGATGCCCGCGGTCGTGTTTTTATAAATCAGGTTGTGCGTGATGCTCTGCCCGTTCGCCGCCGCGATCCCCACGCCATTGCCCGCAATCCGGTTGAACTGGATCGTCCCCGTGAAGCTGCTCACGCCTGTCGTGTTCAGTTCGATCAAATTCATCAACGCCAGGTCCGTCCCACCAAGAATGCCCGAACCGCTGACACCCGTTGTGTTGGAATAGATGTGCTGGTTCTGCATCTGCCCCGTGAGTGAGACGCCGGTGATGTTCGAGTAAATTTGGTTCTGCTGCGCCACGCCGACAAAGCCCAAGCCATTCACGCTGCCCGCCACCGTCGCGACCACGCCCGTCGTGTTGTCGTGAATCTTGTTCCCGCTCAAAGTCGCCGCCGCTCCATACGCCAACCCAGTCGTCGCCCCGTGAATGTCATTATTGAAGATCAACCCAGTAAACGTGGCCGCGAGATTCAAGCCCGTGCCGGTGGCTTGGATGTTGTTGTTGGCGATGTAGCCAGCAGCCGCCGTCGCCACCCGGATGCCGGTTGTTCCCGTGAAGGTGTTGCCCATCACCCGCACATCAACACCTCCGTTGAGCGTCAGGCCGGTGCCGCCAATCGAATTGCCAGTGAGCGTTAAGCGATCACTCCCCGTGCCGGTAACTCCGCCGCCAAGAGTCAAATGTTGCAGGATCACATCCGCGGCTCCAGTTACGGTTACCGCCCCTTGGATCACGCTCGAATTATCCGAAGCACCAAGGAGGAGCACCCCCGCGTCGGCGGCGGTGATGATGAAGCCAGTCGGATACGTCGTGCCCGGAGCCACAACAATGACATCGCCTTGCCCGAGGCTTTCGCTGTCGAGGATGGCTTGAATCGAGGTGGAACTGTCCGCAGTGAAGAGCCGTTGCAACTCGAACATGTTCCCCCGCACAAAGACGGTCGGCTTCACGTTGACCGTATCGTCCCAAGCAACGAACGGATGACCGGTCGCGTCCACCGCCAGCGCGAGCGTCCGGAGTTGCAGGCTGCTTTCGGCAATGCCGCTGTCGCTCGCATCGCCCGGAACTTCCGCGACGAAGTCCGTGCCGTTCCAAACCTTCGCGTAAAGGTGCAGCGTATTGACGGCGCTGGGTTTCAAATCGTTGTCCACCCACACGAGATGCAGTTTGCCACCGTTGGCCGCCAGCCGGGGTTGCATCGCGATACCGGCACTGTGCGAAACGCCGCCACTACTCAATGCGCCGGCGCCAGCGGCAGACCAAACTCCGCCCGCATACACAGCGGCGTAGATGTCAACCGGCACGACATTCGCCGCCAGCTCTTGCTGCCAGGCCACAAACAAACTGCCGCCGAGGTAAGCGAGACTCGGCGCTCTGCTGGGATCATTGGTCGCACTGACACCACCAGCCGAAGCAGAACCAGCGAGTTCATTCCAAGTGGTGCCACTGAACTCGCGGAGATAGATTTGTTGATGCGCCGCCGGATCAAGCTGCGACCACGCGACGGCCACCTTGGTGCCATCGGTGGTTGCGGCCAGATCGCTGACGCTTGTGGCCGAAGTCGAAATTCCACCACCACTGGCGCCACCAACTCCGAGCGCCGTCCAAACACCGGCAGCAAACCGTTTGGCATACGCCTGCGCCATGCCGCTCGAACTGTCGAGCCAGACCACCACCGGCCCGGCGGCAGTGTTCAACGCGACGGCATGATCAGCAGCGCCAGTGCTGCTGATGCCGCCCGCGCCCAGCGAGGTTCCCAGCGCCACCCAGCCGCCCGCACCCGCGTTCGCCGTCGGATCAAACCGGATCACCCGGATGTCACTCGAACTTCCGGTGAACTCGGTCCAAGCCACAATCGGTTGTCCATCCGCGCCCAGCGTAATGCTCGGACTCCGCGAAGCGGTGGCGGTGTTGCTAATGCCACCGGCGCGCGCGCTGCCGGAAAGTTCCTGCCACTGACCCGAAGCATAGCGCGCCACATAGATTTCCAGGTTGCCATTCCGGGCATCAACCCAAGCCACGTATTGGGCCGTCGCACTTGCGACGATGCTGGGCTCCGACGCGATGCCGAACTTCCCGCTCAGACCCGGGCCCGTGCTCGAGCCGGAGAATCCGGTCCAACGTCCCGAAAGGTCCGGCGCATTTGGCAGCGAAAGGCCATTGCTCAAGTCGTCGGTCAATCCACCCGGCACGAACGGCATCGGTGGCGCATAGGTATAGATGCCACCCGGTGCGGTGGGACCATTGTCCACCAAGCTGCCCGCGCCACCGGGAATAATTCCATCAACCGCGCCTTCGCCGAATAGAAGATCATTGCCCCCGCCACCCTTGAGTTGATCTGGCCCGCTGCCGGTCTCGTTCAGGTTCGTGCCGTAATCGCCATAGAGATAATTGACGGCGTTGTCGTCTCCGGCGGCATTCAACGCATAGGCATAAAGCATATCGTTCCCGGCCCCGCCCAAGATGAGATCGCCGCCCGCATTGCCTTCAATCGTGTCGTCGCCCAAGCCACCATCAATCACATCACCGCCAGCATCTCCGTAAATCGTGTCGTTGCCGCCGTTGCCGTAGATCCGATCGCGCCCCACGCCGCCGTGGATGATGTCGCCCGCTTCCGAACCATAGATGAGGTCTTCGTCTCCGCCGCCATCAAGTGTGGCGGCAATGTTGCCCCGGGCGATCAACACATCATTGCCCAAGCCACCGGAGATCGCATCCGCGCCGCTGCCACCATCAAGATAATCATCGCCGGTGCCGCCTTGGATGATGTTCGCGCCCGGAGTGCCAAAGATGACATCGTTGCCGTCGCCGCCGTCGAGATTGTCCGCATCGGGAATGATGAAACCATCCTGACTGTATGCGAAGATCGTATCGTTCCCGGCCCCGCCCTGAACCTGATCGTCTCCGGTGCCACCGTAAATGGTGTCGTTGCCACCATTACCGTAAATGGTGTCGTTGCCATTGCCGCCATAAATGGTGTCCGCACCTTCAGAGCCCTGGAAGGTGTCGTTGCCATCGCCGCCATCCATCGTGGCCCCGACACTGCCTTGGGCGATCAACACATCAATGCCCAGCCCGCCCGAGATCAGGTCACCACCACCACCGCCCTCGATGTGATCATCACCCGCGTCCCCGAACAAGTTGTCCACGCCCGGCCCGCCATAGATGAAATCGTTGCCGGCGCCACCATCTACGGTGACCGGTTGCACATTGCTGGAGTGGATGGTGATGGTGTCCGCACCTTGGTTTGCGTTCAGCAGAGTCAGTGTCGTGGCGAACGTGCTGAAAATATCGAACGTGTCCCCGCCGCTGCCGAGATTGGTCTTGAGCAACTCCAGTGTGCTGTAAGTGATGCCGACCGACATGCCGAGGCCGGTGAGCTGGGTCGAAGTCAGTGCGCCGGTGTTCGCCGCAGAATCGCCCGTGTCGTCCACGTTCAACACATCGCCGTTGCCGGTGGTATTCGCATCGCCGTTGATGAAGAGCGCCGCGCTGATAGCATTGACGTTGCCGCCGGTGTTGGTCGTCGGCGTGGCGTTGCTGCCGACATTGATCCGATCGCTGCCTTCGCCGCCATTGATCGTGGTCAGACCGCTGATGGTTCGGATCGCAATCTGATCCACGCCGTTGTTCGCATTGAGAGTCGTGCTGCCCGTATGCGTGCTTTGAATGACGAAGTCGTCCGAGCCGGAGCCGAGGCTGATGATCAACACTTCGATGCCGCCATATTGAATACCCTTGGCCGCGTCACCAGCCGCCATGCCCAAACCGGTCAGCGTGATGGCAGTAAGGTTGCCGGTGTTGGGAGCGATGTCGGACGTATCGTCCACGGTCACCGTATCGGAACTGCTCTGACCATTGATGATCAACTTGCCCGCGATGCTGTTGACGTTGCCGTTCAAAGTGGGCGCGTTGCTGCCGACAATAACAGCATTGGCGGCGGCACCAGCGCCGGTGTTCACGGTGGTCAACGTGATGGAGTTGGTGCTCTGCACATTGAACGTGTCGCTGCCGGTGCCGAGACTGATGTTCAATTCCTCAATGCCGCTGTACTCAATTCCTTTGCTCGCATCATCCGCCGCCAGGCCCAGACCAGTGATCCGGCTGGAGGTCAGCTTGCCGGAATTCGCGGCGCTGTCGCCGGAGTCGTCCACATTCAGCACGTCGGAACTGCCCGTTGCCTCGCCGACGATGACCAGCTTGCCGGCGATGCCGTTGACATTGCCGCCGGCGGTCGGAGCGGTGCTGCCCACGTTGATGATGTTGTGTCCCGTGCCAGTCCCGGTGTTGATGGTGGTGAGCGTGGTGGCGTTGGTGCTGAGAACATTGACCGTGTCGTCACGGGTGCCGAGGCGCAGCGTCAATAGTTCGACCGTGGTGTAGGTGATGCCGCCGTTGACCAAAGTGCTACCCGGCATGTCAAAGCCCCAGATGCGGCTGGCGGTCAGGAAACCGTTTTCCGCGCCGCTATTGTCCAGGTCGTCAACGAACAGAGTGTCGGAAGCCGCCTCACCGATGACGACCAGTTGCCCGGCCATGCTGTTGAGGTCGCCGTTCGTGCCGGGTGCAGTGCTGCTGACGTTGATGACGTTGGCGCTGCCGCTGCCGGTTTTGATCGTCATCGTGTTGCCGGTCGCCGTGCTTAGAACATTGATGGTGTCGGCGCGAGTGCCCAGGCTCAAATTCAACGATTCCAGTCCGGTGTAAGTAATGCCGCCATTGGCGAGGTCGCTGCCCGGCATATCGAGACCCCAGATGCGCGTCGCGGTCAGATTCACGGTCGCAGCAGCGCCAGTATCCATGTCGTAAAGGTTCAACGTGTCGCTGCCCGCGCCGCTGGATTGCCCGTTGACGACCAGCTTGCCCGCGATGCTGTTGACGTTGCCGGTGGTGGCTGGCGCGTTACTGCCGACATTGACCACATTGAGATCGGTAAGCGAGATGCCGAGATCAATGGTAGTCGTGGTGCCAGCGTTGGTGCTGAGAACATTCACCGTGTCGGCGCGAGCGCCTAGGTGCAGATTCAGAGTCTCGACTGTTCCGTAGGTGATGCCGTTGTTGGAGGCGTCGCTGCCCGGCATGTCGAAGCCCCAAATCCGACTGGTGCTGACGAAACCGGTGTCCGGTCCGGCATCGGTGTCATCCACGTTGAGGGTGTCGCTGTTAGCTTCGCCATTGAAGATCAGTTTGCCCGCAATGCCGCTGACATCGGCTCCCGGAGCGACGTTGACCACATCATCACCGTCACCGCCGTTGATCGTGGTGGTCGTGCCCGCCAACGTCTGGGTGACGATCGTGGTGTCCGCACCGCCACCGAGATTGATCGTGAGGTTCGCACCGCCGAATGCGCTGCCGGCCTCATTGATGTGAACTGTTTCACCACCGGTGCGGGTGATATTGAAGACGCCCACGGAAACGGAAACCGTGTAGCTGTCGGAGATGTTCGAACCGTTTACAATCACGTTGTCGGTCATCACCGGATTCTCGGCGCCACCAAGATACAAATAAATATCGTCGAGCACCGAGTTGCCCAGATGATTGACGGTGATGGTGTCCAGACCGCCCTGACCATAGAGCTCGGAGTTTTCAACGTTCGCGATGCTCAGGGTCAACCCCGAGAACGTGATGAGGAAACCAGTTCCGCTCACCGGCGCAACGAAACTCAGCGCTTCGTTGGCGTTGCTGAGATTGATCTGGAAGTGGTCAACGCCATTCGCGCCGCCGTCAATGACCGCGTCCAAACCATCACCCACCGCCCACACGATCGTATCATCGCCGTCATTACCAGTCACCGTGTCAATGCCCGTGCCGCCGTTGAGAATGTCGTTGCCGCCCGCGCCCGAAAGCGTGTCATCGCCGGAGCCGCCGTTCAAAGTATTGTTGCCACTGCCGCCCACGAGATTGTCGTTGTCCGATCCGCCGTTCAAGACATGGCCGTTGCCAGCACCCACCGCCAGCGTGTCCGCGCCGACCCCGCCATCGAGCGTCCCAACGCCTGCGCCGACATAGACCAGCGAATCGTCGCCCGCCCCGCCGCGTAACTCGGCATTCGAGACGACATCGGTGTCCACCTGGATGAAATCATCTCCTTCGCCGCCATCGGCGTGGATCTTTTTCACTCCCGCGTAAGTCTGGGTGAATCCGAATGCCGAGACTGTCACGGTTTCGCTGCCGGTCTCGGTGCTCACATGGGCGACGGTGAAGGTTTCCCCATCATCCGTCAGATAGTCGGACACAATCCGCGCGCCCGCGTTCGGGCCCATGTTCAGGCGCAGCGTGCCATCGGGCATCAAGGTGGCCAGCGTCGGTTGGGGATCCGGCTGCGGCGCCCCCGGCGGCTCCAAGGTGCCGATGCTGAATGAAACCGTCGCACAAACCTGTCCCACCAGGACATCCACACAGGCCCGGACTTTTACCGTCAACTGGTTGTTCTGGATCGTCACGTCCGCACTGACGCTCACGCCGATGCGCACCCCTGCGATCTTCAGTCCCGCGCTGCCATCAATGTGAAACGCGAAACGATCGTGGCCGATGGTCAACGAAGCATTGGCATCCAGATAAGCCGGCCCCGCTTCGAGATGGATGCCGGCGTACGCGGTGAAGAGGAAATGTCCGTTGCTATCGAGATAACCGAAAAGTCCCGCGTGGAACGGTCCGATGTCCAGATGCAACGGATTCGATTCAGGAATCTCGATGCGGAATCCTCCAGCCCCCACCGTGATGATGATCGTGCCGCCCGCCTTGAACCCGATGATGTTCAACTCACCATCAATGCGGACGCGGACGGTTTGCGCCGCCAACGTGAAGCCTGAAACTGTCACGGCGTTCACCGTGGTGTTGATCTCCAGCATGAAACTACCGGTCAATTCGATGCCCGGGAATGGAATGAACGACGAAGCCGTGGTGAAAGTCAACTGACCACGGAAGACCAGTCCACTTCCACCGATCATCAAGTCCGCCGTCAGCGTCAGGCTGATACCCAACACGCGAACACTGGCATCAGCATGGATCGCCACACCCTGCGTGCTGTACTCAAACGAGAACGAGCCGCTCACCGTAAAGACGTTCAGAATCTTCAAATCCCCGCTCACGCTGATTTTCGCGTAAGGCCCGCCCGGCAGACTGACATCCTGTCCGGCGATGGTGCTGATGAAACCGGAGGTCGTGTTGATGGCGAGAATAAACGCGCCAGTAAATTGGAACCCTGCCCCGCCGAATCCGGTGCCGACGTTCAAAGTAATCTTCGCCGCCAGACCACTCTGATTGATCAACAACGCCCCATTCGCCTGCAATGACAACAAAGTGACTCCGCCCACAATCGCTTTCAACGTGGCAGTCGCCCCGATCTCCAGACCAGCCGCCCCCGCCGTCAGCACAAAGCCACCTTCCAATTTGAACCCCGTGCCCGCAGTAATGGTAAGTTGCAGATAACCCGAGATCGCCAGCCGCACATAAGGACCCGCGGCCAGATTCACCGTCACCCCGCCGATGTCCGCAATCGCCTGGTTCGTGGTGTTGAGTTCAAACGAGAAGTTGCCACCGAAACCAAAGCCCGTGCCGCCGGAACTCGAACCAACCCCAAGGGTCAGACCGATCTTGGCGGCGATGCCCCGGTCGTTGATCAAGAGAGCGCCCACGGCGTCGAACTGCAAAATATTCACACCCGCGACCCGGGCCTGGAGTTTTGCGTTGGTGGCGATGCTCAACCCGGTCGTGCCCGCCGACAAATCGAAGATGCCCGCGAGGAACAGACCCGTGTTGCCTGCGGCAAACCCAATCGAGCCGTCGGCGTGAACGCGCGCGTAAATTCCAGCGAGAAGGTCGGGGGTGCCATCCGCATTGAGGTCCACCGCTTGATTGGTGGTGTTGACCTCCATCGTAAGGGTGGCGCTGATGGAGAATCCGTTTCCGTTGAGGATCGCGTTGCTGCCGAAGGTGACATTCAGCCGGCCCGCGATGGTGTAAATCGGTACTGATGGGGTGCCAATGTTGGCAATCTTCAATCCGCCGGACACGCTCAATCGCAAAAGCGTCATCGCCGGCGTCGCGTCGAGCGGATTGGGATCGAACAGCAGGAGCAGGAGTCCGTCCACCGCGACGTTGAATCCGCCGCCGTCCACGGCGACGAGCACGTTGCCTTCAATGCGGAAACCAACCACCCCGCCCAGCGAGAATTGGACGAAGCCGGAAGCACGGATGGTGACGCTTGAAGCAGCGAGCGTGACGCCGTCAATCGTGACCGGTGCGGTATCGGTGTTGAGTTGCACCGACACGTTGAACGCCACTTGGAAACCCGTCCCGCCAATCGTCTGGCCCGAACCCGGATCGCCCGCGCCCGCCGCGACGCTGACCCGGATGAATCCGGCAATCCGCGGGGTCGGAATCCCGCCCACCGAAACGAGCCGGAGTTGCAGCGCGCCCGCCGCAGTGGCGCTGACAAACGATCCTCCGGACAGCGAGGCTTCGGCAACAATTTGCAGCAACGTCGGCGAGATGATGAAATCAAACCGGCCCGCCAGCGCGAGCGCGGTGCCGGTGTCGGTGGTGGAGAAGCTGAGCGAACCACCCGCTGCCAGATGCAGCGTCAACCCGGGGAGACTGATCGTTTGCAACGTCGCGCTCCGCGTGCCCGTGGTGGTGTCAATCGTGAAGCTCTGAACCGACTTGGCGACAGCCGCCGTGTTGAATTCCAGCAGGAACGACGCGTTCAGGTGGAAGCCCGCCGCAATGTCGGTGGAGTTTCCAATCGTCAGCGAGAACAATGCCCGCCCGTAGAAGCCGTCGCGATCAATCGCAAAATTGGCCGCGCCGATCAAATCAAACAGCGGCGTGGCCGAACCGGGAATCTTGACCGTGGTGATGACGAACGCGTCTACCGCCACCTGCGTGGTGCTGAGGGAAATCCGGAACACGCCCTGCAACTTCAACACCGGGTTGGCCACATCGCCAAAGCTCAGGTCAGCCTTGGCGGCAATGGTCATGTACGCGCCCGAGGCGTTCGGGTCGTCCACCAGCAGGTTGCCCGTCGCCGACGTTGGCGCCGTGGCATAAGCGCCGTTCAGCATTGGCGCGCGACCGAAGATCACGATCGGGCTGTTGCCGACCACGGGGGCGATGAAGGGCGACGGCGTGATGGTTTGATCCGTCCCGAAAGTGTTGATGTAGGCTTCGAGGTTGCCGCCCAGATGAATTCCCGGCAGATCGAGACTGGCGCCCAACTTGAACTTGCCGGCAAAGCCCAGCGGATTGACGCCGATGACCAAGGCGGCCTGCGCGCGAATATCCAGCACCTTCTCGCCGCCGGGCGAAATGGTCAGCACGCCGTCTTCAAAGAACTCCAGGCGGGTCGTGGAAATCTTCAACTGGAACGCGCCGCTCGCGCGGAACCATTCCGGCCCCATTTGCAGATGGGTCGAGTCCGTGTAAGCCGGGAAGCGGAAGATGGCCTGACCGTAGGCCGCGATGAGCAGCGTCTTCGCCGTGAGATCGAACGCCTGCGTTTCATGCCGTACCACGAATTGCAAATCCTGGGGCACGGGAGCGCCGCCCGGTGGAGGCAAGGTCGAGACATCTTGCAGTTGGACAAAATACTGCCGCCCGGTGCCGCCACTGAGCGAATCGTCAATGCGCCACAACGCTCCCCCAATGATCGTCACGACCTGGTAGCCGGTCGCGCGCAGCGGATCGTGGAGGGGATTGCTGTCTGTGGCCGGGTCGAACTTGGGCTTGAGTTGGTTTGGCAACGAGCCGGAATTCAGCGACGAGATCATCGAATCGCGCTCGGCGTCGGACACTGGATCATACTGGCTGAAATTATCACCAACGACACGTTCCCGGATGCGGTCACCGGGAATTCCTTTCAAGGTCAGCACTTCGTGCTTATCGGTACGCGTGGTGTTGATCTCGAGAACCCCCGCGAGTTTCAGATCAATGCCGATGTTCTTCAGCCCTTCGAGATTGGTCTCGATCTTCATCACGCCCCAGAGCTTCGGCAGTTGGATTCCATTCAGCGGACTGTTGCCGGGAATGCTGATGCCGAGATCACTGAGCAACTCCGCTGGCGTCACAGCGTCGGTGTCCACCACCGCTCGGATTTCGGGGAAGGCTTCCTGCAACAACGCGCGGTTGAGCAACGTCAACGGATCTCCCGTCGGATTCTTCGCGTTAAGCAGGCTGGTAGATTCGGTCGGTACCAAACCGGCGGTGGTGATGGCGGAGTAAATCGCGCCACCTTGGATGATGGCATTGAAGTCGGTGATCAATGCGGCGCGTTGCGCGGCCAACGTGGTTCCGCTGTTGCCGAGCAACGTCCGCGTCCCGACGGTAAGCCGGTTCCAAACATAGAGCGACACCGCATTGGAATGCGCCGTCAGTTTGCTCACCAATAATGGCAGCGTCGCGTCGGTGAAATCCTCGGCGGTGAACAACGGCGGAATGTTCAAGACAATCTGTTTTGGCACCTGGAGGATAAACCGGCCGGCGACAGAAGCCAGGTTGCCGAGATAGATCACCCGGAAGGTGCCATCGAAATCGAGTTGGAAGCGACCGGTGGCCGGATCCGCTTGGAACAAAACGTGGCCGCGAATGCTGAAGATGGGTTCATCGGTCAAGCCAGCCGCGTCCAAGGTGATCCCGCCCTGCAACTCGATGAAGAACACGGTGGGCGAAGGGCGGACGGTGATCACGGACGCAACTGGCGCGGCGACGTTTCCGGCGCTGTCGGTCCAGCTATTCACCGTCATCGTCACGCTACCTTGCCGGAAGGTGGCCGGAGAATTGTAGCGGACCGTGACCGAACCGTCCTCCGGGTTGGTGGCAAAGGCGGTGCCCGTGAGAGTTGCCGGACTGGAAATGCCCGTGCCCGAGAGGCTCAAGGTTGGCAACGCGCCGACCGCTCCTCCGGTGGTCGGGCGGAGAATCACTTCGATGTAGCGACTGCTGTTCGGCGCGCCATCGAACAGCCCGGCCTTCTGTCCCTTCGTAAGATCGTTCAGGCTGCCATCCAGGAAAATGCCGCCGCCCGTGATGTTCGTCAGCGTTTGCGTGGGCGTCGCGACGACGAATCCCTCATTATCTTCCAGATTCGTCACCCCAGCCGAGTCGGTGAACGAGCCTTCAAGGAATCTCACCGTCACCTGACCGGGTTTGAGAGTGCCGCTGAGGGTGTAGCGCCAGATGTTCGTTCCGGCGAGCGCGCCCGGTTGCGTCGGAATTCCGTTCACCGTGAGCAACGTGCCGTCTGCGAGACGGACTTCGATTTCCTGCCCGGCATCGGTCAGGGAAGCCGCATTCATCGTACTGCCCGAAGCCGGTGTGAACCGCACATCAACGTGGAAGTTCGCGCCGGTGCCGAACGTGGTCATGCCCGTGGTGGTCGCGTTGCCCGGGCTGACGAGATCCGCCGTCGAACCGTCCACCACAAAGCTCAACGTCTGGGCCACGCGGCGCAGTTCCAAATGCGATTCTCCGGCGACGGTCTGGAGTTCAATGAAAAATTGTTTCGTGCCGTCGCTAATCTTCCAGAGCTGGCCGCTGATGATTGTCGCCAGCGTTTTGCTCCCGCTCAGGGTGTTGCCAGCGGTGAAAAGGTCCTGAATCGCTGCGGGCAGCGTGCCACTGTTCAGACCGGCGATCAGTGCCGGCGTGGAATCCAACTCGGCGAACTGGCGGCCATGTTGGGCGGAATTGTCGGCGACGATTCCCATGCCGGTACTGTCCTGGAAAGAATTGTTGTCAAAGGAGAGCGTGACTTCGCCCAGACTGAACTGACCGGTGAGGCTGTAGCGATAAGTGCGGCTGCCGTCATCCCGGCGCAACACGAGCTTGTCCGTTCCGCCGTCGTTCTGAAGTTCGATGTAATACTGCTTGGTGCCGTCCACCACTTTCCAAACCTGACCCGCGATGACTTGCTGAAGCGTCTGACTGCCACTCAGATTATTGAGCCCGGCAAATTTGGCCAGAACCGCTGCGGGCAGGGCGCCGGAATTGAGGCTGCTGACCAGAGTCGGGCTCGAATCCAAATCGGCAATGACCCGACCGCGTCCGATCAGCACCGCAGAACCATTGATGACAATGCTGCCGACGCCAGGACCGCCGAGGGACGGATTGGGCGGGGCCAAGCCCAGCGTCGCGCCCACCATTTGACTCGGCGTAAAGATCACGTCGAGATACATGCGGCCATCGAATTCGTTGAGCTTGAGATGACCGCCGCCGGTGGGATTGGACAAGATGGCCGTCGGACCGAGGATCGTGAAGTTCTGCACCGTCTCCGGGTTCGCTTCGCGCGGCGAACTCGCGTCCGTCGGGGTGGCGGCCTGACTCCACGTATCGGCGGTGAACTTCACCTGCACTGCGCCGGAAGCCCACGAGAAACCCGGATTCGTGATCTTGTAGCGGAAGCGCTGGATGCCGCGCGTCTGAAGGTTCGTCTGCGAGGTATCGCTGACGACCACGACCCGCGCAACACCGGTGTTGTTATTGGGGTTGCCATCGTCTTCGATTGGATTCCCGCTGACATCCACGTCATACGTTGTTGCCAGCGCCAGCGGCACGGGGTTGACGGTAACCGGGACTAGCGTTCCATCCGCCCGGGTGAGCAGCACGGAAATCTCCGCGTCGCCGCCATCCAGAATGCTCGCGTAGTCCAGTTGCTTGCGCGCGCCGGGCGTGAAGAACACGTCAATATAGTATCCACCACCGGCATCCTGATTGGCGTTGAGGATGCCCACATCCATCGCCTCGCCGTCGCCCGGGAAGGAAAGACCGCCGGTCGTGCCGGGGTTGCCGTTCACCGGGTCGGCGACGATCACCGGTATCGCCACATCGTTGCCGCTGGCATCCTTGAAGCCCATCTCCAGCTTGCCATCTATGGTCAGCAGCCGCACCTGGTCGGGCAGATCGGCCAGGAACAGCACCACCACCTTGCCGCTCGTCACATTGGACAGATCGGCATACAGCCGCGCGCTCGTGCTGATGAGGTCATTGGCAAAATTGAGTTTGCCGACGATCAGGATTTTTCCGTCCGTGCTGATGAACAGGTCCACCTGGCCGTTGAACACGGCGCGGGAGACGTAGGTGTCGAACAGCACGGCTGATCCCTTGATGAGCATCGGCGCGGTGAACGCGGCGGCAAAACCGCTCATGCCCGGATTGGCCTTGAGGGCGATGTATTGGTTGAGCACCTGCCCCTTCACGCTGCCCAGCCAGTCGGCGGCGTTCGGCGTGGAGGTGACGTTGAACTCGCGCAACTGTTCCGGTTGATCCAGCGATGGCAGGGTCTTGAAAAATTCCACGCCCGCCGACAACTGCCCGATGGCCAAACCGATTTGCGGAACGATCAGAATGCCGCTCGGGACGCTGACGCTGATGAACACGCCCAGCGGCCCGAGCTCGCTCAATGCGAATTGGATCGTCAAGCCGAGGCCCGCCACGGTGAAGCCGCCCTGCACGCCCACAAAGAACACGCGGTCGTCCGGCTCACTCGTGTCAATGTCACTCATGATCTGGTTGGCCTTGATCCGGAGAATGCCGCCGATGAGTGCCGCATTCAGCTCGCCGCCAAAAAGTTTTCCGGCAACGGAAACCCCAAAGGAATCAATCTGCGTGATGGGGAATTTACCTTCGAGCAGCAGCTTTGGCTGGATATGAACGCCCTCAATCGCCCCAGTGAATTTCAAGCCCGCCACCGACGGCAAGCCCGACACGCTGGCGGACACGACGATTTCAATATCGGCGGGATCAACGTCAATCCCCTTGAGCCAGATGACTCCGAGCGAATTGATCTTCACGGGCAGCCAGCTCGGCCAGCCGAGCGACGAACCATCGGTGGAACCCACGCTCAACGCGACGGCGAAAAGTTTGCTCGCATCCGTCGGGTCGCCCGCCTTGAAGTTGCCGCTTGGATCAAATCCAAAGTTCCGCCCCTCGCCACCGATTTCCAGCGAGCCGATCTTCAGCTTGGCGCCAATCGCGCCGAACTGAACAATGCGACCGTTCGGGCCGGTGGCCCCGGTATCAATCGTGAAGTCGCGCGCGATCAGATTCAAAACGCCGCCGATGTTCACCGTCAGCGTGTCGGCTTTGAATTTGAAGTTGGCCGCGCCGCCCGTGAAGGCCGTCGCGTCAATCTCGATGCGGATCGCCTCGGTGTTCGGACTGCCGTCGGCATTCACGTCATCGGACGTGTTGCGATCCGTGATCTTGCCGCTGACAGTCTTGCCCGGCAGGAAACTCACGCCACCCGAGGCGAAGAAAATTGAACCGTGGAAGACCAGACCGGTATCGAAATTAACCTCGAAGTTCCGCACGCCCACCCGGATGTCTGTGAACTCAATGATGCCGGCAATGCCGATGGTGCCGCTGCCGCCCGGTGTCGCCGTCCCCGCCGTCTCGCCCGCCTGTGGAATTCCGCCATAGACAATCGTCGCCTCGCCCAGCGTGAATCCGTTCTGCCGCACCGACAACCCGGGGATGATTCCGTTGGGCGTATTCGTCGGCGCGATGCTGCCGGTCAATCCGATTTTCGGGAACGCGATGCTCGCGCTATCAATGCGCAAAATCTCCTGGGTGCGATCGGCCGCGGGATCATACTGGACCACGATGCCATCCGCCTTGGCCACGAACACATTCGGATAGCCCGCGTAAAGGGTCGAGACGTTGACGCTAAATTTGCCCGTGGCCGAAACGCTGAAGTTGCCCGGCATTCCGATGGCAATGTCGAAGGTGGCTTGAATGCCGCCCAACAACAACGTGAAGCCGCTCGAGGTTTGATTGCTGTTCGGCGTGGGCGTGTTTCCAGAACCACCAAGGTTGAGCGATGCCGTGGTCGCCCCGATGCCGACCGTGATGACCAGTTTGCCGTCCGAGAAACCAATGTCCTCGATGCCAATGGTGGGTTTCTCGACGACAATCGGGCCCAACGTAAACACGCCATCCGAGTTTCCGGTGCCGGCCTTCGCGGCATCCAGAATGACTTTCTCCGCCTTGGTCAAGTTGCTCACGCCATTCAAATCGGCAAAGGATCCGGCATTGAACGTCACCGTGAATTCGCTGGGCGGCGCCACCACGAGAGCCGTGCTGGTCTTGGTGCCCTCTTTAATGGCCGCGTTGTTCGCGTTCACGACCTCCGCACCGGAAAACAGCGGCACGTTGTCAGTGGGGTTGAAGTCGAGCAGGAAGTAACGATACGTGTTCTTGCCAATTCGGACGGGTGCGCCCGCTTTCAATCGCGCGTCGAGGAGACCCGTCTGTCCCGCCTCGTTGGTCAGCATCAACTCGTCGCCGTTGATGGTGGTGGGATCAATTTCAACGCCCGTCCGGCTCTCGAAGATTACGTCCAAATAGCGCTGCGCCGCCAGCGTGACCGGGTTGACTGCCACTCCGCCGCCCGGATTCACCAAACGCGCGGACGGAGGCGCGGCCAACGATCCCCCAGCGCCGCTTTGACTGTTCGTCAATCCTGAGCCGGCGCCGAAGCCAGTGTTCGGGACGTAAGCAACGAAGCTTTGCCGCGCCGTCAGCGCCTGATTCGGGACGGTGGCATTGTCCTGCCAACTGTTCGTCTGGAACTCCACCGCGTATTCCGCATCCTGGGTCAGCGATCCGGTGAAGGTGTAGCGATACGTGGTGCCGGAAAGGCGCGTGGCCGTCACCGTGCCGAGTTCAGCCGTCACATCCGTTGCGCCACGGTAAACTTTGAATTCGGCGCCAGGGTCGGTGATGCTCGTGTCGTTCAGCCCCTTGCCGTTGACGTCATTGAACAGCACATCAAGATACTTCCGGGTGTTCAGCACACTGCGATCAATGACCCCGTTGTTGCTTGGCGAGGCGAGGTCCGCCGACAGCGGCCGACCGCCTGAGCCCGTCAGGTTGATGCCCACGTTGAACAACTCGACCGTCGTGATCCGGAAGTCTTGGAGCTTGAAACCCTCCGAGCCACCGATGCGGAAGTTGGCGGTGCCGCCAAACTCGAACACCTCGGTTGTGCCGGAGTAAATCTTGATCGAGGCGCTAGTGGCGGGCGTCAACCCCGTGACCATGATGTCAGCCTGGCCGCCGGGCATTTGCCGGACGATCACCATGCCGCTCAGTTCGAAGACAGGTTGACCGTTGCTATCGAAATGGATTCTCACCCCGGCCTTGAACTCCGGTGTATCCGACGCGTCGCTGAAAGTGAGCGGCACGTTGGTGTAGGTGTTCTCACCGGTGGTGGCGTTGACGGCGGTCACGACCGGCACACTGATCGCCGGAGTGATCGGCGCTCCGGTCCGGTTCAAGCGCAGACCAAACGTCGGATTCACCGCCGCCAGCGCGATGTCGAGCCCGGTCAATCCCAAGAAACCAATGGCGCCCTGCCCGTCGAAGGCGAACTTGCCGGTGAGCGGCCCGCTGGTGAAGACCGCCAGCGCGAATTTGATGTTCGACACGAAAAGCCCGACGGCAGCGGGATTGATCGTGCCGTCGCTCAAGCGCGCCGGTCCTTTGCCGATGAAGGCTTCAAAATTATTCGAGCCCACCAGGAAGCGCGTGCTGTCTCTGGTGAAGGTGATGTTCCCGCGAAATTCGACGGCGTCCGCAATCGCCAACGTGATGTCCACCCCGGCGACTTGGAGGAACGGGATGCGCGTGCCGCCGCCATCGGTGGCGGTGGAAACTTCCGTCGCAGTAAACACGACTTTCTTCTGCTGTCCGTCCACCGTGAACGTCCGGTTCATCGCCCCCGTCGTCTGATTGATGCGCAGCGTCATCGTCGCATCGAGTGTGAGTCCGGTCACGCCCACCAACCGCACCCGCCCGCTGATGTAGCCCGAGCGCAAGCCACCGATTTCCACAAACACGGCCTGCCCGTCTGTCAGTTCCAAACCGATGCTGCTGCCTGTCGAGGGAATCGGATCGCCGATGAAGACGCGCACGCTGTTGCCGGTGATGACCTGGATCGTGTTCGTTCCCTCGGTGGCGTTCTGGAAACCGAACACGCCGGAAATCTCGACACCAGGGAACGTCAGACTCAAGTTCGCTTCAACCGCGAAGATCGGACCGGCCCCAACGGCGATGGCTCCAAACGTCCCCTTCACATCCACGGCTTGCGGCCCGGTGTTGATGAGGAACTTGATGGTCGCGCCCTGATTAAATCCCGCAATGGTGGTCGCCGCCGTGAACGAAAGCGTTGCGGCAACGTTGCCATCCTGAATCGCCATGATGCCGGTGGCGCTGCTCAAGGCGTTCGTGATGCCCGCCGGCAAACCACCGGTGCCGGTGCCGCCGAGCGTGACGATGCTGATGTTCGAGACGGCCACGACGATGATCTTGCCGCCGTTGGCCTTCGTGGACTGTTCAAAGGCGATCCTGCCCCGGATCGTGGTGTCGAGGATGGTGACGTTGATCGGATTGGCTTCAACCCGGACAAAATTCCCCGCCGGCAAATTCAGCGCGACGGTCTGGCCCGCGATGCTGAAGGTCTCGTTGACTGCCGTGGGAATCGTATTGATTGTGAGCATGAACGTGCCGCTCACCGAAAGCACTGGGACGTTTTGCAGCGTCAGACCGACAGTGATCTGGCCCGCAACGCCCGCGTCGGTGATCAGCAACACACCAAAGTCGCTCGGACCTTGTTGCAGCACCAGATAGTCCGTCGTGCCATCGCCGAGGTTGACGTGGAAGTTCGAGACGGACGCCTTGATGATGCTCGTCCCCGTCTGGGTCGTGGTCTTCTCAAACTCAAAATTCCCGCCAATGTTGAACGCGCCACCGATGCGGACTTGCAGTCCGGTCACTCCCAAGCGAATCAAGGGCGCAGCCAAAGTTCCCGACCCCATGGTCAGGCTGCCACCGTTGATGTCATTGACGGTGATATTCTGCGGAGTCGCGGCGTAATTGATGCCGGTGTCGTTGAATTGAACCCGGACCGCCGTGGCCGTCGCGTTGAGGAAACCGCCGCCGTTCAAGACCAATCCCCCAGAAGCATCGAGCGCTTTCGTCCCGTTGGGCTTCAGCAGCAAGGCGAGCGAGCCGCCGGTCAACCCGACGGAGAACGTGCCCACCGACAAGGTCGCGACAACATTCTGCGCCGCGACTTTGATTTCCGCCGTCGGACCCGTGCCGGATTTCTCAAAACCGAATTTGCCGGAAAGCGTGATGAAGTTTTCCAGATTCAGATCGAGCGTCCCGGAGATCGCCAGGAAACTAAATTGCGTCGGAGCTGTGAACGCCAGCGCCACGCCACCGATGCTGGCCGAAAGACTGCCGCCCGTGTTGTTAAATTGCAGCGTCAGATCGGTCAAACTGAACAGCATTCCCGAGAGCGGCGTGACCCCATCCGCCTTGGTCATGCTGATCGAGCCGATGGTCAACTTGCCCGCCGCGCCGCCGGCCTTGAGCAGGAGCGCGCCGTTGATTTGCTTGAAGGCCAGTTGCACGCCGTCCGGCGCGCTGCCAGCCGTAATACTGGTGGTGGCGTCCTGGACAAAGGCTTTGATGATCGGCGTGTTCGGCGTTCCGTTGACCGTGGTCGTGGTCCGCTCGAAACCAAAGGTGCCGTTGATCACCGTCGTCACCGTGCCGACCGTGACGCTCAAATCCAGATGACCGGTGACCGCGATGAAGTTGAGCTTTTCAGGTGTCGAGTAATCGAAGCTGACGCCGGCGATGGTTGCGGCGGCCACAGCGTTGGTGTTGTTCAACTCCAGCGTCGCATTCGTCACCGCAGCGCTCGACAGGCCGGTGACTCCCGTGACGGAAATGTTGCCGACGTTGAGTTTCCCGGCGACGCCGCTGGCGTTGATGAGAAATGCGCCCGTGATGCCGGTGGCGGAAACGGTCGGGCCGCCGCCCAGCGCCAGCGCGATCTGTCCATTCGTGATGGCGGTCTTGAAAACATTCGTCGCCGCGCCATTGACGGTCAGCGTCGCGCGTTCCAGCTCGAAAGTGCCGCTGAGCGCCGCCGTAAATGTGCCGACGGTGAGCGTCAGATCCACCGTGGCCCGGACGAAGATGAAATTCCGGCGATCAATCGCGCTGTAGTCGAACGGCGTGGGCCCGGTTGTAACCGCCACCGCCGCGCCAGTCGTATTCAATTCGAGCGTGCCATTCGTAATCGCGCCTTTGGTCAGACCCGTCACCCCGGAGATGGCGAAGTCGGCGATGGTGAGTTTGCCCGCAACGCCTGCCGGCGCGAAGACGAACGTCCCATTCACGCCGCTGGCGGAAACCGTCACGGGCCCGGCGCTGATGCTCGCGCTCACGCCCGTGCCGGAAATCATCGTGACCACCGTCGCCACGCCGCCGACGTTCATCGTGGTCTTCTCGAAATCAAACGTCCCATTCGCGGTGAAGAATCCGCCGAAGCCCACGTTTAATGTCCCATGCGCGCGCAGCAACTTGCCGCTGCTGCCCGCGTAATCGAGCGTGATGTTCCCGCCGGGCCCGGCGTAAACAATCACCGGCTTGCTGGCCAGATTGACGACCGTCGTGTTCGCCGCACCATTGTTTGTCCCACCGCCTTGATTCAAATCAAACGTGAGATTCGTTCCCGTCGCTGTGACGCCAGTGACTCCAATCAAACTAGCCGAGCCAATCCTGGCCTTGAGCGCCACCCAGTCGCGCAAATCCGTCGGCACCGTGGGCGGGGTCGGCAGCTTGCGCTTCATCACCGCCAGGCCGAAGTCCACTCCGGTGAGCGCGAAACCCATCGCGCCCGGATTGGCTGAAGGTCCGTTCAATCCGACGAACGCACTCGCCCCGGACACGCCGACCGTCAGCAAATCCACGTTCACGTTCGGGGTGCCGTCGCTCAAATCCACCACCGCAGATTTCTTCACGAAGGCGAAGCTGCCGGCGACATTGAAGAAATCGGAAAGCCCCAGCACCACGTTGCCGGAAACTTTCAACAGCTTTCCGTCACTGCCGAGAAAGTCCAGCGTCACGGTGTTGCCATCGCCCGCGTCAATGGCGAGGGGACTGCCGGAGAAATCCACGACGGTCGTATTCGCGCCATTTACATTTGCCCCACCGCCTTGGTTGACGGCGACGGTCAGCGTGTTGCCAGTCAGAGTCACTCCGTTGATCCCGACAAACGACGCGCTCGCCACGCTGGCCTTGAGCGACACCCAATCCCGCAAGTCCGTCGGCGGCGTGGGCGGGTCGCGCCTGATCACGGCCAGCGCGAAGTTGACGCCGGTGAGCGAAAGCCCAACCGCTCCCGTGCGAGTGGCGGGCCCGTTCAATCCCGCAAACGCGCTGACATTCGATCCGCCAATGGTCAGCACCGAGGCGGCGAACGTCTCGGGCGTGACGCCATTGGTCACCGTGACCGAGCGCGTCAGCCAACTGAAGCTGATGTCGCCGGAAGCATGGAAGAAATCACTGACCGCCAGGTCCACCGTGCCTTGGACGTTCAAAATCGGTTGATTGAAATCAATCAGCGTTGAGGTGGTCGGGCCGGTGTTGACCCGCAAGCCGCCCCCGCTCATCTGACTAAAATCCACAACCCTCGTGTTCGCCACGCCGCCGAGCGTGCCGCGACCTTGGTTGACGGAAACCAAACCACCTGCCACGGACGCGGTCAGCACATCGAAGCCCCGCAAGCCGGCCGAACCGACCGTCGCACTCAGGCTGACCCAGGATCGCAGATCATCTACGGCAGGCGCGTCTGGTTTCGCCAGCACCAGAGCGAGATTGAAATTCTCGAGCGCGAGTCCGACGGCGGCGGCACTGGGCGTGTCGTTGCCGTCTATCACCCCATTGCTGTTGCTGTCCACAAAGTACGGGCCGTTGATTCCCATGAACGCCCGCGCGCCGAGCGTGAAAATCGTAAGCAACGAGGCGTTGACCGTCGTGGTGGTGCTGCCATCCGTGAGCGCGATTGATGTGAGCACCTGACCGAAGCCGAAGTCGCCCAAAAATTCCGCGCCCAATCCCGCGAGTTGCACGCGAAGGACAGCCTGCTTCACATCCATGCGATTTGCTCCAGCATCCAGATTGATGTCCAAACCGGTCAGGCCCAGCACGCCGAGGATTTGGATGGGTGCATTGGCGGTGTTGAAGCCGACACTGACAACCCCGGCCCCGGTCAAGGCGCCGGAGAAGCCGGACACTCCGACCGCTCCCGAGATCATTAGCGCGAATGTCGGCGACGGATTCGATGCGGGGTCATAGCTGAACTTCAGCGCCAGCGCGCCGTTGTTCAGCGAAAGGTTGACGACATTGCCCACGCCGATAGTGGCCGTGGTCAACTGCACTGCGGCAGTGAAATCAATCAGCCCGCTAAAGTTCAGCGCGGCAATTTCGGAAACCGTGATCCGGCCGTCGCCGTTCGGATCGGTCAAAGTCAGAGCGATGTCCGTTTGCATACGAACATTCCCATTCACCACTCCGAGGGAGAAAATCCCGATGCTCGAAGTAAAACCGATGTTATCCATGCTGGCACTGATCCGGATCTGCACGCCGCTCGCATTCACATAGAAGCGGTCGCCGAGCCCCAAGCCGGCGGAGAGATCCAGGCCGAAAGCGAAGTCAACGGAAGCCGCAAGGTGGATTTGCGTGCTGGTCACCGCGTAGTTGAAGCTCACCTCGAATTCAATCACCGTGTCGCGCGAGTAACTCTTGAGCAGCGGCCGGAGGGCGTCGAACAACTCGCCGAGGGTTGGCGTGGCCACGTCGGTGGTGAAATAGTTCTGGATGGGCTGCTGAACGTTCTGCTGGAATTTCTGCGAAACGGTCAGCGCGTTGGCAATGGATTGGTCAATCAGCGGCAACGTTATGTTGAACGGCGCCGTACCTTCCAGATTCTGGATGAAAGAATTCATCGAACTCAACGCGCTGAGGATCGAGTTCTTGACGTTGACGCTGATGGGAATGACCAGAAACCGCGCGCCTACCGCCGAACCGATCGGCGTGGCATGGGTTGGCAGCGGCACCGCAACGATCGGGGTGCTGTTGGGGTCGAGCGAAGTCGGGTCTTTCAGCGCCGGAAATTGCAAAGCTCCATTCTGCCAGTCGGTGAACAGCACCCGGAACGTCGGACGCAACAGGACACTTTCCCAGGCGGGGAAGTTGCCGGTGCTGGTTTTGTAAACGAGATCCGTCCAGCCATTAGCCGCCGAGTCGGAATACTCAATGGGCGCGATCTCGACCAACGTCTCCGGGTCGCGATTCCACTTGAGGACCCGGGCGGTGCCAACGGTGGGCGCCAAGCGGATCGGACCGGCGATGACATTGCCCGCGGCGACGTTGCTCAACTTGATCTCAAGCAGGCCGGCAGCAAGAGTGAGGGTGCCGTGATCGGGAACCAGATCGGCGAAAGCAAGGCCGGAACTGCTGTCATCGAAATCCGTCGGCAAGAGCTGCTGGTTGGCGTGATATGTCGCAACCGGAACGCCGTTGAGATAAACGGTGTAAATTGCGTCCGCGACCGGAGAAATCGGCTTGTCCGCCTTGGCGGAATCGGTCAGATCGTCCACCCGTTGCGTCACATTCGCCAGCCAGCTCGCCTGAATCTTATAGGTGCCCGCCGTCACGTTCGTGGTCCAGACCGCCGGGCTGAACGTATCGTTCTGGGTGCTGACACGGAACAGTGCGCCGAGATTCGTGAAGCTGTTGCTGCGCCAGCCATGGTCGGTATCAATCAACAAAAGCCACGGCCTCGAATTGAGCGTGCCCCCCGCGCCGTCGCTCACTCCCGGCAACGTTGCGGTCATGATGTCTCCGCCATGCGCGCCGTTGAGATTTAGTTTGGAGAAATCATACGTCACCGGCGATCCCGCGAGATCAGTCAACAGGTTCGTGAAGAGCGCGCTCAAGGCTTTCGCGCCGGTGGTCGCCGGACCTTCGAGCGGATTTTCCTGAAGCAGCAGCATTTTGCCGAGCGTGACCGAGTTGGCAAAGGCGGCGAAGGTGGTCTTGTTGAAGCTCGATCCGGGTTTGAGTGGTCCGGTGGCGTCGGCGTAGAAAGTGAACCGGATCTCGCCCAGCGTTTCGTCGGAAAGCAAGGTGGTGAAGGTGGCCAAGCCGAGCGGCAACTGGGCGTGATCGGTTAGCGTCAGCCCCATGAACGCATCCAGCTTTTCGCGATCCCCCGGTCGGAACACCGGAATGTTCTTGGCGTCAATCTGGATGGTCATCAAATCCAGCTTGGCCGCCGTGTTCGTCAGAAAGTCGAACACGGTGTAACTGAAGCCGAAGCGATCCTCGATCTGCTTCTTGATAAAATTCTTGGCAACCTCCTTGATCTCGGCCACACCCGCGCGGATCGGGTTCGACACGATGTCGAGCGGGGCCAGCGCGGCGTCAATCGCATTGCCGAGGGAACTCAGC
>JABFSR010000050.1 GCA_013140495.1 Verrucomicrobiota bacterium | reverse complement strand
CGACGAATTACACGCTTCAGGAATACACTAACGACATCGTTTATTATATCGCCGACGTGTGCAACGCGGAGAAGGTGACGCATCCGGACATCATCAGCGAAAGCGGCCGCGCGATCGTCGCGCATCATAGCGTGCTGATCGTTGAAGTGTTTGGCGCCATCGGCAAGACACATCCGGACATCAATTTTACCTACAGTGACAGCGAGCACGCAATCGTCCGCGAACTTCTCGACATAAAAAAGAATCTCGCCAAGTTGAACAAGCTTGAGGCTTATCACGATGCCCAGGAACGGCGCGACGACGCCCAGCACATGTTCACACTCGGCATGATGGACCTGCCGGACAAGGCGAAGATTGAAAATCTGTACTGGGAAATTGGAGGCGATGTTGTCGAAAGTTTCAAGGGCCAGGCCTACATCCCCGAGGAAATCCGCAAGCTTGAGGACAGTCTGGGCGACCAATACCTCTGCAACTTCTCCGTGTTCCAATCGCTGCTGGATCACTGGGCGCTTGGGCAGTTGTTCCCGATCATGCCCATCAGCCGCTTGAACGAACGCCCCACCCGTGAAGGAACTCTGGTGGACATCACCTGTGATTCCGACGGACAGATCAACAAGTTCATTGACCTGCGCGACGTGCGCGACACCCTGCCGTTGCACAAATTGAATTACAACGGCAACGGTCAGATCGAGCCTTACTATCTTGGATTCTTCCTCATGGGCGCGTATCAGGACATCATGGGCGACCTCCACAATCTTTTCGGTCGCGTGAACGAAGTCCACGTGTTCCTCGATCCTGACGAGCCAACGGGTTATTACGTTGAAGAAATCATCGAAGGCAGCACCATCATTCAATGCCTTGCGTCCGTTCAGTACGACGAATACGAATTGAAACGGCACATGAAGTCGCAAATAGACGAGGCCATCAAGTCCGACCGCATGAAGCCGTCCGAGGGCATGAAGCTGCTGGATGAATACGAGCGTGGGCTCAAATCCTACACCTACCTGAGCTTCTGATGTCGCCACCCAAAGGAATGAGGATGGCGACAACCAAGCGCGTTGCCGAGCCATCCTCCATTCTCTATCCTCGGAATTCGATTTAATGGAAACGCCGCCCAATCCCGAACTGCTCCGCTCTCTGGGCCGCGTCGTGCGTGGATTGTCGGCGTTGTTCTGGGGATTGCCTTCCATGCTCATCATTGGCGTGGGCACGGCCAGCGCGGGATGGTTCAACACGTTCGGCGTTCTGCCCGCGCTCATCACCACTGCGCTGCCACTCTTCGGCCTGTGGCAGCTCACGTCGTTTCAACGCCAGGAACGTCCATGGCGCGACGCCATTGACCGGGCGCTGTTGCTCGCGCTGGTGAACTTCGGCCTGTGTCCGTTTCTGCATTGGTGGCATCGCGTGCCGGAGAATCCGTTCTTCACTCTTGTCGTCATCCTGCTCGCATTCTCCGAACTCGTATTTTTGTTCAACCTCAACCTCGTCGTTGCCCGCCTCGGCGCGATGTTGCCCGATGAAACGTTGCGTCAGGAAACGAGGCAGTTCACGGCATTCAACCGATGGATGCTGGCCACTTTGCTCATGCTCGCCGTCGGTTTTGTGTTGGTCAGGAATGTTTCCACCATGCCCGGATTTATTTACGAAATCCTGGTCATGGTGGATCGCATAAGCGTCTGGCTTCTGATGCTGCTTATCCTGCTTCCACTCTCGATGACGATGGCTCTCATCTGGAAAACCAAGGAAGTAATTCTCGAAAGCCTCTTCAATCGTCCGCACTGACGGCGTTGGACGGAGTGCGCCCGTCCCCGGGCGCAGCAACATTGGCAGAACGAGAGGCGCGGAAAGTTCACATGCGCCCGACATGGTCACACATCTGCGCCCAGAGGCGCGATTAGAAGTGGGTGGTAACCGGAGTGTGGCCGTCTCCGGCCACAGCAAGGTGGAACGTACGAAAGCCTCTCGAACTTCCCAAACCTCCAAGCGTGACTGCATTGCTGCGCCCGGGGACGGGTGCAATCCGCGCTTGCCACCTGACAATCCGCCACACAAATTCACGCCCCGTGAACGTCGAACTCATAAACACCGGCACTGAACTCATGCTGGGCCGCGTGCTCAACACCCATCAGCAATGGATTTGTCATCGTCTTGCTGATCTTGGTTACACCGTCGCCCGCCAGGTCGCCGTTCCCGACACGGGACACGATATCGAACAAACCGTTCGCGAAGCTCTGTCCCGTGCCGATCTTGTCATCACCACCGGCGGACTGGGTCCGACTTCCGACGACATCACGCGCGATTTGATCGCAAAACTGCTCGGCAGAAAACTTCACGAGGACGCCGCAATCGTGAAACACATCGAGAGTTTTTTTAAGGCGCGTAATCGTCCCATGCCTGCGAGCACGCGCGTCCAGGCGCTCGTTCCCGAAGGCGCAATCGTCCTGCACAACCCAAACGGCACCGCACCGGGCCTGGGGATGAGAATCGAGGATCGAGGATCGAGGATTGAAGATGGCAAAGCCGCGCCAACGCCATCCTCCATCCTTCATCCCCCATCTTCCACCCCAAAGTGGCTCGTCATGCTCCCCGGCCCGCCGCGCGAACTGCGCCCGATGTTCAACGACACGGTCGTGCCTCTGCTGCAACGCGAGCTTCCCCTGACCGAACCCTTTGTCTGCCTCACGCTCCGCACCACTGGCATCGGTGAATCTGTCGTGGAGGAAAAAATTGGCGCGCAACTCAAGCCTCTTGTCGAGCGCGGACTCGATCTCGGATACTGCGCCAGGGTCGGCCAGGTGGATGTGCGTCTCGCTGCACGCGGCCAGCGGGGAACGGAATTGATTCGCGAAGGCGAGGTCATTGTACGCGCCGCCGTCGGGTCGCACATTTTCAGTTCAAACGAAGAGGACATCGAGAGCGTCATCGTGCAACTGCTCACCGCACATAAACAAACGCTCGCCATCGCCGAGTCCTGCACCGGAGGCAACATCACACATCGCATCACAAATGTTCCAGGCGCTTCTGCGGTGCTGCTCGCCGGGTTGGTCACGTATGCAAACGAAGCGAAGGAAAAATTCCTCGGCGTGCGGCGCACAACACTTGATGCCCACGGCGCCGTGAGCGAAGCCACGGCGCGTGAAATGGCCGACGGTGCGCGCCGCGAAACCGGTGCGGACTTTGCGATCTCGGTCACCGGCATCGCCGGACCTTCTGGTGGCACGACGAGCAAGCCCGCAGGCACGGCATTCATCGGTTTTGCCTCGGCCATGGAAACGCTCGCGGTGAAAGTATTCAACCCCTACGACCGCGAAACATTCAAGCAGGCAACTTCGCAGCAGGCACTGGAATTGTTGCGCAGGAAAGTTCTTGCGGCTGGTTGATGTCCGGCGCAATGTCGCGACGAACACATGAGACGTCTGGCTTGGATGCTCGCGTTACTGCCGCTGGTCTTGACTGGCTGCGCCACGAGTGCGCTCTGGGGCAACCGTGATTTCCGCGAACCCAGAAAGCCACCCGAGCTTGCCTTGTTTCAATCCGCTGACACAACGCGCGTGCTTGTGTTATACGACGAAACGAGTGACACCAGCGAACGCATCAGCCGTCGCGCCTACTGGCTAAGGCTCGGAGAAAAAACAAAACGCAATCCTCACCGGCCATTCTTTGTCCCGGTCGAACAATCGCAGGGTCTGCTGCCGCTCGTCATTTTTGAATCGGCCACCACAAATTCACCGTGGCCAACCAAACTTTGCGCCGTCGCCTCAACAAATGACATCGCGTTCACACTGTTCTCAGAAGGCCGATCTCTCGCCACTTACCGGTTGCCCGTCTATCAGGATTCCGCCGGACGGTCCAAACGAATCCTGCTCACGCCGTTGGCCGTCGCTGCGGATGCAACCATCGTTGGCAGTTGCATTTTCCTGTGGTGGTGGTCTGAGGGCAATCTCAACGACGTACATTGACACGCAAAAATAAAACGCCCGCAGTCCTAAGACTGCGGGCGTTTGAATCAGCTTCAGAATAAACTAAGCGCCATTGTCGCCGATGGCTTCCACGGGGCAGCCTTCCTTGGCTTCCTTGCAGCGCGCTTCCTCTTCGGGATTCTCGGGCTGCTTGTAAACGAACGAGTAACCGCCATCGTCGTTGCGTTTGAAATTGTCCGGGGCGGTTTCGCGGCACAGATCGCAGTCAATGCATTGATTGTCCACGAAGAATTTGCCGCCGGTATTTTCAGGATATTTGTTTGCTACATCTGCCATAAATTTATTCTTTCTGGTGGAAATTATGGCGAGGCCCGAAGCCGTGGCAAGTCTGGAATTGATCCCAAACTTGTCGCAGCGCGGGCGGTCCCTTGCCCGCAGCGCTCGCGCACACCGGAGAAGGTCCGGATTTTCCGATGCACTTCCCGCTCTCGCACTCACTGCAACCGGAGGTCTGTTGTGCTCCGTTGGCAAGCGCCCACCGATTCGCCACTCATAACAACTCTCCAAAATAAATCGTTGACACGTTTACCCGACTGTCCTAGTGTCATAGGACAGACGACGCCTATGATGTTTCACATAGATTTCAAAACCGGCAAGTCGCCCTACCTGCAACTGGTGGACCAGGTGCGTTACGCCGCCGCGTCCGGCGGGCTTCGCACGGGCGAGCCGCTGCCCTCCGTTCGCCTCCTAGCCGAGGAACTCCGCGTCAACCGTAACACCATTGCCAAGGCATACGCCGAACTGGAAAGTCAGGGAGTCATCGAGACCATTCCCGGCAAAGGCTGCTTCCTCAAGGATGGCAACACGCCTTTCACGAAGACCGTCCGCCAGAAACTGCTGCTCAAGGAGGTGGATGAAGCCGTCGTCACCGCACATCACCTGCAGGTGGATCGCGAAACGTTCCTCGCGTTGGTGAAGGAGCGGCTGGACTACTTCGAAAACAAGGCCAACAAGGAAAAACCATGAACTCCGCCATCACAAAACTAGCCGCAGTTGTTGCGCGTTCGTGCCATTCCCCCCTCACCCCGGCTCTCTCCCGCCGGGAGAGGGAGAATCATACGCCGTCTTTCCGAACGTCGTCACCCGGAGTTTGCCGGACGCAGTTTCGCAAAATCGGAAACAGCCGCTCGTTGTTCCCTCTCCCCGGAGGAGAGGGCGATCGTTCCAACCATTCCTCCCAGCGCCAACTCATTTCCGAGGTAACAATATGAACCAAGCCCCCGTCATTGAAATCAGAGACCTGCATCGTCGTTACGGCAAACAAGACGCCGTCAACGGTCTCAGCCTCACCGTCAAACCGGGCCGCTGCTACGGCTTCTTCGGACGAAACGGCGCAGGAAAGACCACCACGATCAAATGCCTGCTCAACCTGCTTCGCCCCACCAGCGGCAGCGTAAGAGTGTTCGGGCTTGATCCACAAAAGGACGAAGTCGCGGTGAAATCCCGCATCGCCTACGTGCCGGATGCCGTGGCGTTTTATCCGTGGATGACCGTGCGCGACACATTGGATTACCTCGCGTCCTTCCGCACGAACTGGAATCGCGACATCGAAGCCGACCTGCTGCGGCGCTTCGGATTGAAGCAGGATCAGAAAGCCACTTCAATGTCCAAGGGCCAGAAGACCCAGCTCGCACTCATCGGCGCGATCTGCCCCGAACCGGAGTTGCTTCTGCTTGATGAACCAACCTCCGGCCTTGATCCCATTGTGCGACGTGAATTCATCGAAACCGTCATCGGCGCGTATCAATCTGGCGATCCCGGCAGCCGCACCGTGTTCGTCTCCACGCATCTGATCTCGGAGTTCGAAGGATTGATAGACGAATTCACCATCATCGAACAAGGCCGAGAACTGCTGACGATGGAAGCCGACGCTGCGCGCGATCGTTTCAAGAAAATCCGCGCCCGCTTCGCGCAACCACCGGCGAAGTTCGATCTGCCCGGCGCGTTGAACATGAAACAAACCGGTCGCGAGCTCGAAATCCTCGCCAACGGCAGCAGCGAGGAACTCATTGCGAAATTGAAAACGTATCAGCCGGAAGATTTGCAGATCGAATCGCTGACGTTGGAAGAAATCTTTGTGGCGTCAAACGCATTGAAGAAAGGCGATCAATGAAAGTTGGGGCTGAAAATGCGAGCGCGTTGTGTGGCTACTCCGAACACGGGGAGAGTTTGTGCGGACACTCGCCCTCACCCCGGCCCTCTCCCCCGAGGAGAGGGGGCGGCAATCGCGCGTCTCGATACTGCGTAAGCGCACACGAACTTTCCCGGTCTCAGAATCGCTCAAGCACCGGCGGACGATCCTCCCTCTCCTCGGGGGAGAGGGCCGGGGTGAGGGCGAGCGTGATATCAGTTATTAGCTTGCGAGTTCGGCAGGTCACCCAGTCAGGAGCCAGTTTATGAACGCGTATCTGCGCAAAGAAATCCGACTCTTTCTGCCGAGCTTCGGAATCGCGTTGGTTATGGCGCTTTCAGTCTGGTTGATTCCTCCATACTCGAAT
>JABFSR010000120.1 GCA_013140495.1 Verrucomicrobiota bacterium | reverse complement strand
ATTTCATTGTGTAATGCGGAGTGCGGAAGGTGAAAGAAAAGTTGGAACAACACCCGCCCTCACCCTGGCCCTCTCCCCCGATGAGAGGGGACAACGATTGCGAGTTTTCAGATTGGCGAACGCGGGGTTGGTCAGCACTGGCTTTCGATATTCCAAAAGCCGGTGAAGGATTCTCCCTCTCCTTGGGGGAGCGGGCCGGGGTGAGGGCGGGCGTAAAAGCAATTGGCTCATCTTACTATTTACTATTGAACCCTACAATTTCACCGGCTTGCCCGTGGCGGCGGATTTGTCAGCCGCGAAGATCACCTCGTGACTTCTTGCTGCGTCGGTGAAACTTGTCAGTGGCATGTCCTTGCCGGCTGCAAGTGACGTGAAAAACGCCTCGAACTGGCTCGTGTAGGGATGATCCGATACGTCGCCGGAATCAAGCATCTTCATCGCGAGCGTGCTCCATTGGCCTTTGTTTGTGCCAAGCTTCATCGAGTGGAATTTGTTGTCGAGCAGGCTGCCTTCGCTGCCGACAAGGTGGGTGTGAAAATAATACGGCTGGAGGCAATCCACGACTGCGGCGCATTTGCCGATCGCGCCGTTCTTGAATTTTACAATCGTCACACTGCTCGTGGGATATTCGTAGGCCTTGAAATATTTGCTCCTGGATTTCGAATCGTAGCTTGTGACCTCGGCCACGTCGCCACCCATGCAGAGCAACAACGCGTCAAGCGCGTGGCAGCCGGCGGTGAGCAGCGAACTGCCGCCCGCGTCCTTGCGTGTGTTCCAGCGGAACTGGCCATACCACGGCCCGATGCCATGATAGTAATCCACCTCGCCGTAATGCAGCGTGCCGAGCAGACCCGCATCAATCGTTGCCTTCGTCGCCAGGAACTGGCTCGAATAGCGGCACTCGAAACCCACGCAGGTTTTCACCTTAGCCTTCGTGATGGCCGCTTGCATCGCGCGCAGATCCTTGAGTGACAGGCCGAGCGGCTTTTCGATGATCAGATGTTTGCCTGCACGGGCGGCCTTGATGACTTGCGCGACATGCTGATTCGGATAGCTGCAAATCGAAACCACATGAATCTCCGGATTGGCGAGCATCTCATCGAGATCGTCGTACACCGCAATGTCACTGCCGTGTCTGGCACTGAGTTCGGCGGAGTCCAGTGGACGAGATGAACAAACCGCAGTGACCTGGGCGAGCGGAGAAGCGTTGATGGCCGGGATGTGGGCGCTGGCAACCCAACCGTAACCAATGATGCCGACGTTGTATTTCTTCATGAGGAGCGATTCACTTTTTTACTTTTCGATGCGCGCCATACCAGCGCTTTTGAAGAATGTTGTCAAAGCAAAACCGGGGACGAACTGCATCAGGATGCAAACTCAGTAAAAGACTTGCCGGCATGCGAGCCTGTCCTACCGCAGTCGAAATCTGCGGGTCGGTGGGTTGCGGAGGCAAGCTCAACAGGTCTTTCGAGAGTGGTGATTTTTTGCGTGAAGTATGGGTCGGAGATCGCCAGAATCCTGGCATGAATCCTTTGCCGGCTTTGAGGTCTGCTCGTTCGCAGCCACACGTATTGATGTCATGAAGTTCAAGCCACAACCTTGGTTTCACTTTTGGTTGACGCTGTCGGTGCTGTGTCTGGGATTGATTCCGATACAGTTGCGGGCCGCCGAGAAGCGTCTGACCGGTCGCCAAATCTATCGCCAGCAATGCTCCAAATGCCATGGTCGGAATGGCGAGGGCGTGAAAGGCAAATATGAGGACGCGCTGCGCGGTGATCGTTCACTGGCAAAACTCACCAGCTACATTGACAAGGCAATGCCGGACGATGATCCCGGTCAGTGCGTGGGAGAAGACGCAGCCGCAGTGGCAGGTTACATCTACGACGCCTTCTACTCCCGCGAGGCGCGCATTCGCAAGCATCCTCCACGGGTGGAACTGGCCCGTTTGACCAACCGTCAGTATGTGAACACCGTCGCGGATTTGCTCAAGCATTTCATTGGAAACGATGGCACACATACCGGCGAGCGTGGCTTGCAGGCTGTGTATTACGACGCAAAGGATTTTAATGGCGACAAGAAAGTCCTGGAACGCGTGGATCGCCTGATTGATTTTGATTTCGCCGACGTCGCCTTTGAGCCGAAACTTGCAAGCACGAATGGTTTTTCAATTCATTGGCGAGGGTCGTTGATCGCGGATGAAACCGGCGAATACGAGTTGGTCCTCAAAACTCCGAATGGTGCGCGGCTCTGGCTGAACGATCCGGAGGAGCCGTTGATTGATTCCTGGGTTGCCTCCGGCCAGATCAACGAATACAAGGCCACGATCCGTCTGATCGGTGGTCGGATTTATCCGCTCCAACTCCGCCTGTTCAGATTCAAGGACAAGAGTGCCTCCGTGTCGTTGCAATGGAAGCCGCCGCATGGTCCGCAACAACCTATCCCAACCCGCAATCTTTCAACGTCGCTGCCAACGCCGACGTTTGTTCTCACCACGCGGTTTCCACCCGATGACAGCAGCGTGGGCTATGAACGCGGCGTGGCGATCTCCAAGGCGTGGGATGAAGCTTCCACACAGGCCGCCATCGAAGTGGCGAACCATGTCGTGGCGAACCTGGACCGGTTGTCCGGCAGCAAGCCGGGCGACACCAATCGTCAGGCGCGGTTGGAATCGTTTTGTTCCGAGTTCGTGGCGACGGCATTTCGCCGTCCGCTGACCGAGGAACAAAAGCGTGTTTGCGTAACGGCCCATTTCAAGACGGCGAAGAAAACCGAAGACGCCGTGAAACGAGTCGTGCTGTTGACCTTGAAGTCGCCCCGGTTTTTGTATCTCGGACTGGAAGGCGGCAGGCCGGATGACTTTGAAATCGCCACGCGGCTCTCGTTCGGGATTTGGGATTCGTTGCCGGACACGGAACTGGAGCAACTTGCGGCGCAAGGCCGGCTGCACACCAGCAGTGAAGTCGCACAGCAGGCTCGCCGCATGTTGGGCGATCCGCGAGCGCGTGCAAAGATGCAGGCATTTCTCCAGCACTGGCTCCAGATGGATCGCGTCGAGCCGCTCTCCAAGGATGACAAACTGTTTCCTGGTTTCACACCTGAGATCATCGCTGACCTGCGCACCTCGCTGAACATTTTCCTGGAGGACGCCGTGTGGAACGGCCCATCCGACCAGCGCACGCTGTTGCTTGCCGACTACGTCTTTCTCAACAACCGTCTGGCAAATTTTTATGGCATTGCGACCAACGCCGTGGATGATTTCGTCAAGGTCACTCTTGATCCCGGCCAGCGCGCGGGAGTGTTGACCCACCCATATCTGCTCTCCTCGTTCGCTTATCAGAAGCAATCTTCGCCGATTCACCGGGGCGTATTCCTCACGCGCAACATCGTCGGGCGCTCTCTCAAGCCGCCACCCATGGCACAGACATTCAAGGATGCGGAATTTGCACCAAACCTCACGATGCGCGAGAAGGTGGCCCAACTCACCGGATCACAGGCCTGCCAGACCTGCCATTCAGTCATCAATCCACTGGGCTTCAGCCTCGAACATTACGATGCCGTGGGGCGTTTCCGGGTCCAGGAAAATGACAAACCAATTGACGCCGTGAGCGAATACACCACCGACGAGGGACAAACGATCCGGCTGGCCGGTGCGCGCGACGTGGCCAATTTTGCCGTCGGCAGTGAACAGGCTCAAAATGGATTCATCGAACAACTGTTTCATCAGGTTGCCAAACAGCCGATGCTCGCGTACGGTTCGGACGTTATGGACCGTCTGCGCCAGTCGTTTGTTGCGTCGCAATTCAACCTGCCGAAACTGATGGTGGACATCGCCGCCATTTCCGCGATGCACGGCGTCGAACAATCGTCGTCAGGGAGGAAGAAACCATGAATGCAATCCATCGTCGCCAATTCGTCAAACAACTCGGCCTCTCGGCCGCCTCGCTTCCTTTTTTGCTGGGCTTGCCGAGCCTGGGGCTCGCCGCGCCCGCCCGCCCGCGCCAGCGGTTGATCATCATGTTCAGTCCGAATGGCACGATCCCGAAATCGTTCTGGCCGGACGAGGATGGAAAGGATTTCACGCTCAAGCCAATCGTGTCGCCGCTCGAACCTTACAAGACAAGGATGCTTTTCCTGCGCGGGCTGGCGAACAAGGTGCGCGGCGACGGCGACGGCCACATGCGCGGCATGAGTTGTCTGCTTACCGGCATCGAGCTGTTTCCGGGCAACGTCCAGGGCGGGTCCGACACGCCCGCAGGGTGGGCAAGCGGGCCTTCGATTGACCAGGAGATCAAAAACTTTTTCCAAAGCCGTGAGCAGACCCGCACGCGTTTCGGCTCGTTGGAATTTGGCGTGGGCGTGACCGACCGCGCGGATCCGTGGACACGCATGTCGTACGCCGGGCCGAACCAGCCCGTCGCTCCCATCTCCGATCCGTACCAGATGTATCAAAAACTTTACGGCCAGTTGAAGGACAAGGAGAACCTTCAGAGCGTTCTTGACGATGTGCGCGCGGACTTGAAGAAAGTCAGCAAACTGATCAGCGCTGATGATCGTCGGATGCTCAACGAACACGAGGCCCTCGTCCGCCAGATGGAGAAGGAAATCACCGATGCGCGCCGCCAGAAACTCCAGGTCGGCCCGCCGGTGTTGGAGGAAGGCGTGGCGGATCAGAACGATAATGTTCCACGACTCAGCCGGATGCAGGTTGATCTGCTCGTGAACAGTTTTGTCAATGACATGGCGCGCGTGGCCACGTTGCAATACACCAAGTCCGTCGGTTCGGCCCGCATGAACTGGCTGGGCATCACGGATGGTCACCACGGCCTCTCGCACGAACCCGACAAGGACGAGAAGGCGCAGGAAAAACTGGTGAAGATCAACACGTGGTTCTGTGGTGAACTGCGCTACCTGGTGGACAAGCTCGCCAACACGCCCGAGCCGGGCGACACCGGCAGCCTGCTCGACAACACACTCGTCATCTGGACGAACGAACTGGGCAAGGGCAATTCGCACACGCTGAAGAACATTCCCTTCCTGCTCATCGGCGGAGGCTTTGGATTTCAGATGGGACGCTCGCTCTGGCTGGAAGAAACCGCGCACAACCGGCTTCATCTCGCGCTCGCCCATGCAGTGGGGCATCGCCTGGAAACGTTTGGAAAACCGGCGTTGTGCGAAGGCGGGCCGTTGCATTTGGGATAGGCAGCGCACGAATGAAAGGATCGGGAACAGCCAGATCGTTGCCGATTCGTTTATTGCAATAAACACTTTTGAGTTGTTGAATCACAGTTAGGCGGCTCGATATGCTTACTCGAAACCATCGCAAAGGAGTCGTCGTCAGCATCGTCGTGATTTTTCTAGCGGCCTTTGCAGTGGTAGGCATTCCATACCTGAGAGCAGTCTGGTCGTGTCGCACATTCAAAGCTTTCTGCGATCATGTTCGGGAAGCAGACTTTCCTGCCGCTCGGTCACTGGTGGCGTCCGACTGTATCATTTTGCACGTTACAGCGCAGGCAGTGGAGTATGGGGGTATTGACATCACCAAGGATATTTCAAAGGCCAGACCGTCATTCTCGGAGACATTCAGGCATTGCTTCGCGCACCCAGCGTCAGGGAATATCGTTTACTTTGGTTTACCAGAAGGCGTCCAAAATTATGCAGAGTTTGAGTGGGGTAAGATACGCAGCATAAAGATCCCATGACAGCACCGCCTAACCAGGTCGCTGAACTTGGATCGTTATCGCGCCAGCTTTTTAGAAGTTTTATGAAATTCATCACATCCTTTCGCGCTTTCATCGTGTTGAGTACTGTCGGTTTTCTTTCGGCCAGCGCTCTATGCGCCGCCGAGTTGGTCATCCCTGACAACGTGATTTTCGAGCGCGGCATTGAATACTCCAATCCCGACGACCAGCATCTTCAACTCAATCTCGCGCGGCCCAAGGAGGCGACCGGTCCTTTGCCCGTCGTGCTGTGCATCCATGGCGGTGGTTTCCGGGCCGGTCATCGCGACGGGAACAATGCGCTTTGCCTGAAATTGGCGCAGCGCGGGTTCGTGGCCGCGACCGTGAGCTACCGGTTGGCCCCGAAGTATCAGTTCCCCGCGGCCGTGCATGACGTGAAGGCCGCCGTGCGTTGGCTGCGTGCAAACGCCGCGAAATATCAGATTGATCCTGCGCGCATCGGCGTGACGGGCGACTCGGCGGGCGGGCATCTGGCGCAATTCCTCGGTGTCACAGCAGGCGTCAAGGAATTCGAGGGCGACGGCGGCAACCCCGGTCAATCCAGCAGCGTGACGTGTGTGGTCAATCGTTATGGCCCGAGTGATTTCACCAAATCATACGCCAAAAGTGTGGACGCTGCGGAGGTGTTGCCGCTGTTTCTCGGAGGCGATTTGAAGACCGCGCTGCCGCGTCACATTCAATCCAGCCCGCTCAACTGGGTCACGCCGGACGCCGCGCCGACGCTCATCCTGCACGGCACGGAGGACAAG
>JABFSR010000016.1 GCA_013140495.1 Verrucomicrobiota bacterium | reverse complement strand
CCAAAGACGCATGGCTTACCGACGTGGGACATCTGCGGCCGGGGAAGAACAAGGGCTTGCCCCTGACAGAAGCCACCGCAAAGGCGGCCGAAGTCGAAACTCAGATTCGCCAGATTGCATCGCCATTTCCCGGCAAGAAATCCTCGTGGGAAGGATTTGACCGCTACGATTTCGAGTTCAACGGCAAGCCCGCCATCGTCGTGGTGCCGAAGCAGGCGTTGCCCGGTAAACCTTGGGCTTGGCGCGGCGAGTTTTTTGGCGCTTTCCCCAACGCGGATGTGGCCCTCGTTGGGAAAGGTTTTCACCTGGCCTACCTTGGCGTGCCGAATTTATTCGGCAGTCCCGAAGCCGTTGCCGGGTGGAATGTTTTCCACGCGGAGCTGACCGGAAAATATGGTCTCGCAAAAAAGGTTGCACTCATAGGCCTGAGCCGTGGCGGGCTTTACTGCTACAACTGGGCCTCGGCCAATCCCGACAAAGTGGCGTGCATCTACGCCGACGCGCCCGTCTGCGATTTCAAAAGCTGGCCCGGTGGCAAACTCAAGAATCTCGGCAAGGGCGACGGCAGCGCTGCCGAATGGCTGAACGTGTTGAAGGCTTTCAACTTCAAGTCCGACACCGAAGCCATCGCCTACGACAAAAATCCGGTGGACAATTTGAAGCCACTGGCCGACGCGCACATCCCACTGCTCCATGTCTATGGCGAAGCGGACTCCGTCGTGCCGTGGGAAGAAAACACCGGCATCGTGGCCGAGCGTTACAAAAAACTTGGCGGCAGCATCACGCTGATTCCAAAGCCCGGCATCAGGCACCATCCGCACGGATTGAGTGATCCTGCTCCCGTCGTTGCTTTCATCATGGAGCACGCTGCCGCCAGTCATTGAAAACAAACTCAGTTCAAATCTCCAAATGCGTTCTACCGTCCCCGACATTGAGTGACGCCAGTGAATTGATTCCATTTTATGATCCTACATCCCTGTAGTTCCTCACGCCGAAGGACGTTCGCGCCAGGCGCATCCAGCGTCTGGTACATGATCCTCCTTTGCGCAAACTGTTTCGCCGCCGATTGGCCCGGCTGGCGTGGCCCGCTGCGCGACGGCCACGTCCCGCCAGGCGTTGTAGTTCCCGAGACGTTGCCGCGCGAGCCGCGCATCGTCTGGCGGCTGAAGATCGGCGATGGATTGGCCTCGCCAGTCGTGGCCGGAAATAAAGTCTTTTATCTGGATAACCAGGAAAACCAGGAAATGCTTCACGCCCTCGACCAAAGCACGGGTCGCGAACTCTGGCGGTCGGCGATTGATGATTTGCACAAGGACAGTCAAAGCGCGCCGGGACCGCGTTGCACTCCGTTGGTGGATGGCGACAGGATTTATGCACAATCCACCAAAGGTGAATTGCGTTGCCTGAATGTGACCGATGGCCAGGTCAAGTGGCGGCTGAATTTCACCCGGGATTTTGGCGCAATCTTTTTTGGGGAACGCGGATTGGCACAAGGCGCGCACCGCCACGGTTACACCGGCTCGCCGTGGGTGGACAACCAACGCCTGCTGGTTACCGTCGGTGACACCAATGGTGCCGGGATTGCATGTCTCGACAAACAAACCGGAGCGGTGCTCTGGAAATCCCAGAATGATCGTGCGGGTAACGCCGCACCCATCACCGCTCTGATCGGCGGCGTTCAACCAAAACAGGTGGTGGCGTTCACGGTGGAAGGTTTGATTGGGCTGAATCTCGAGAATGGCGAACTGTTGTGGCGCGTCCCGCTCAGTTCAACTTACGGTCGCCATGTCACAACGCCCGTCGTCGTTGGTAATGTAGTCATTGTGGCGTCGCACCAGCGCGGCATGATTGGCGCAGAAATCACCCGCGAGGCTGCCGCTGGCAACAGCACCAACGCGGCGACATCCACGAAATGGAATGCGAGCATCAAGTGGGACTCGAAGGACTTCACCATGAATTTTTCGAGTCCCGTTGCCGTGGGCGAATACCTCTACGGGCTTGGTCCCGAAAAGAATCTTTTCTGTCTGGAAGCGAAGACAGGCAAATCCATGTGGTCCAGGGAAGGATACATGAAAAGCTCGGCGGAAAAGGCACACGCGGCTTTCCTCGCGATGGGCAAGAACGTGCTTCTGCTGACGGATGCGGGAGAACTTGTGCTCTTTGCTGCCAACCCCTCGGAATTAAAAGAGCTTGGCCGGGTACAGGTTTGTGGTGCGAACTGGTGCAATCCGGCCTACGCGGACGGCAAACTGTTTTTGCGCGACGCCCGTGAATTGCTCTGCGTGGAATTACTTCCTTGAAGGCATCTCGTGCATTCGCCAGCGATTGGGGCTGCGCGACTGCTTGCGTGGGAGGAGCGTGGCTGTGGTAACGCCCAGCCGCAGCAGCCTCGAATGACTGGTCGGCTGGATTCCGCCTTACGCCCCGGAGCATTTCAGCGTGCTGCGGCTGGTGCTTCGCACACAACCGCGCTCCTTGCCGATTCGTGGTTGCGGAGACGCTTGAATTCGCAACCACCTCTGTTAGCGTTCCGGCAATGAAATCGGCCGCGACCATTCCCTTCACGTTCGTGATGGTCAAGGAAACCCTCGGCGACGACTGGCTCAACCCGCAGATGTTCCGCTTCGGCGCGAGCACACTCGTCAACGATGTGCTCATGCAGATCGCCAAGCAGGTGGATGGCAATTACCAAGGCCCGGATTATTTTTCTCTACCGTGATAAATGAACGCACGCAGCGAAAAATCAGAAGCCGTTTTGACCATTCCTGAATTGATTGGCCTTTTGGATGAATTGCTTCCGCTGAGAAACAAAGATGACGTCGAAAGATATGGCGATCTGCTGGAAGACTTATTCCAATTTTCACTCAATACCAGAAATGAATTGGTGCGAATCTTTAAGGCGCATCGTCACCTGATTCTTCGATACGAGGGAGAAATGGCTGCTCATCGCAAGATTCTTTCGATTGAAGGAAATCCCGAGGCCATGGAAACTTTTGAAAATAAACTGCGACTGGCGAGAGGCGTTTATTTTACTCACACTGGTTTGGTGCGGCTAATCATGGCGGCTGAATTGGGAGAACTTTGGGAAAAATATGTTCGGTCATCAGAATGGCGAGCAAGGGAGAAGGAGTCCGGAGAATTTCCCTGATGAATTATTAAACGATGAAAACTAAAACTGTGAAACTTTCTACCAAGCGCGCTGTCGCCGCTACAACTCACGCCGTCGTGCCGCTGAAGGACCGTAAACTAAAATTCGGCAACAAGTGGGACTTTGCGCCTGCGCCGGAGGATTCCAAGAATTACGTCATCGCGCCGCAGCACGAGTTGTTCATCAACGGCAAGTTCGTTGCGCCGACGTCGGGGAAATATTTTGAGTCCATTAATCCCGCCACCGAGCAGACGCTCACCACGATTGCGGTGGCGAATGCTGAAGACGTGGATTCGGCGGTGAAGTCGGCGCGCAAGGCTTATGACAAGGTCTGGAGCAAGATGCCCGGACGCGAGCGGGGCAAGTATCTGTATCGCATCGTGCGCATCATTCAGGAGAAGTCGCGTGAGCTGGCCGTGCTCGAAACGATGGACGGCGGCAAGACCATTAAGGAAAGTCGCGACGTGGATCTGCCGCTCGTGGCCGCGCACTTTTTTTATTACGCGGGCTGGGCGGACAAGTTGAAATACGCGTTTCCGGGCAAAACGCCGCAGCCGCTCGGCGTCGCGGGACAGATCATCCCGTGGAATTTTCCGCTGCTCATGGCGGCGTGGAAAATCGCGCCTGCGCTCGCGTGCGGCAATACGGTTGTGCTTAAGCCCGCCGAGACCACAAGTCTTACGGCGTTGCGGCTGGCGCAGATTTTTCAGGAAGCGGGATTGCCCGAAGGCGTGGTGAACATCGTCACTGGTGCGGGCGAGACCGGCGCGGCGCTCGTCAATCATCCGGACATCAACAAGCTCGCGTTCACCGGCAGCACCGAGGTTGGGAAGATGATTGCGCGGGCGATTGCGGCCCGGAGCGCCGGCCTCCGGCACGGCGCGAACCAAACCGAATCGAAACGAGCCGTGCCGGAGGCCGGCGCTCCGCGGCTCACGCTCGAACTCGGCGGCAAGGCGGCGAACATCTTGTTCGAGGACGCGCCGATTGATCAGGCCATCGAAGGCGTCATCAACGGAATTTATTTTAATCAAGGCCACGTCTGCTGCGCCGGCTCGCGGTTGTTCGTGCAGGAAGGGATTTATTCCAAGGTCATCAAGAAATTGCGCGATCGCATCCAGACATTGCGCGTCGGCAATCCGCTCGACAAGAACACCGACATCGGCGCGATCAATTCGCGGCCGCAGCTCGAAAAAATCCGCGAGCTGGTGCAAAGCGGCGTGGACGAAGGCGCGGAGTTGACGCAAACGCAATGCACGCTCCCGGCCAAAGGATATTGGTTTGCGCCGTCGTTTCTCACGGGCGTCACGCACGCGCATCGCGTGGCGTCGGAGGAAATTTTCGGGCCGGTGTTGAGCGTGATGACGTTCCGTACGCCGGAAGAGGCGTTCGAGCGCGCGAACAACATCCCCTACGGCTTGAGCGCGGGCGTGTGGACGGACAAAGGCAGCAAGATTTTCAAGATGGTCAACAAGCTGCGCGCCGGCGTCGTCTGGGCGAACACCTACAACAAGTTCGACCCGACGAGTCCGTTCGGCGGATACAAAGAGAGCGGATTTGGCCGTGAAGGCGGTTTGCAGGGACTCGCCGCTTACTGCCGGCTCGGCTGATTTTTTTCAACGCAGAGGCGCAAAGAAAGGTCACTGCATCACGCACGAAATAACGCAGACTGTTTAGGCTCACCACAAATCTGTTGCAGCACCTTACGTGCATTCTCGTATTCATGGCCAACGTCCCAAACTGCGGTTTCACGGACTTCTCCTGAACTTCCCATCGTTGTGTATGCGAGTGGACGTGTTAAGGCCACAGCACAGCGGTAGCCCATGCTCTTAAGCAAACGACACGAAAGAAATGCTGGGGCAACGAGCACTCTTGGGCCGCCACCGCCAATAAAAATTCGACCAGTTTGTCCAACATCCCGCGCGCTCTGCGCGACTTGAGAAATGAACTCGCTCCAATTTGCTAAACTGTAAATCGAGCGAACCTGATGATCTGCTCCCCAGATGCCGCTTTCAAAGAAAGGACGATGACTGCAAATCGCCCTTTCATAAAAATGGCGTTGCGCACTTGGATGATTGAATAGCCAACGAACAGAGAATTGGGTATCGGGGCTTTTCCAAGCGATTAGAGTTGATAGCAGGACAGCACTTTCAGCGGGGTTAAACCCAGGAAACAAAACTGCTGCCATTCGTCCGCTGGGCTGCTTTACATCGTCAAGCCCCTCGAACTCCACTTTGGGAGAAGCGATTTCAAGATCGCCGGGCAAATATTCTTTTGGGTAGCTATAACAAAAAAACACGTCCTTGAAAGGCTGGCTGCGGTTTTCCGCCACTTTGAGAACATCAACAATGAGATGCCTTGGCACGCTGGACGCATCAATCACAATCACGCAACGATCCTCTTCGTTGTTTGGCAAAGCAGCTTTGCGAATCGAAGACAATGCTGTGTTGAGGTCAATGAAATCTGGTTTCAACAACTTCGCCATTTCTTGCTGAAAGGCCTTTTGCGCCAAAACAGCCAATGGTGGCACGTTGTTGTGTTCTGGAACGACGCAAATGGTGGTCAGTTTGCGCCGTGAACAAGCGCGTCTCGGCATTCGTCTTTCTGCATCGCCTCAAACACGGCGCGGACCGGACCACGGCTGAAAGCGATCTTAAGAAAATCTGGCAACCGGATGGAGTGTGGCGGGAGTTTGTGAACCAGCGGCTTGGTGAGATGAAACAGCCGTCCTTGTGAAAAACCGAGTTCGACGCGTTTAATCCAGCGAGAAAGTCGCGCGGGTTTCACCCTTGATGGTTGGATCAATCGGTTTGGGCGCGATGAGGAACAGGCGGTCGGCGGTGACTCTGCCGGTATCGAGCAGGAATTTCTGCACGGCTTCGGCGCGGTGCTGCATCAACTCGCGCAATTCATCATCGCTCGCCGGAGCTTTTGCCATCAAGCGCCGCTCCAGTTCGTCGCGGATCAATTCGCGTTCGGTTTTCGGTTTGACCGGCGGCAGGCTGGAGGCGGACGCGGCATTCGTCGAGGTGTTCCGTCCAGTCGGCGCGTCGGACCGGTTTTTCAGGAGCTGTGCGGCACCTTTGGTTGAGTCAGTGCGCGCCGCATTGCTTGCGAGTACATCAGCACTGCCTCCCGATGCGGTGTTGGTCGTTGCAGCAGCGGCGCGGGCTTCGCGCAAGGCGCGTTCGGGTGTGGTGTTGAATGCTTCCTTGTAGCCTTTGCGCAACAAGTCCTCGTAATCACCGTCTTCGAGTTTGAAATCCGTCGGCAGCGTTTTGCCGCGCGCGGTCAATTCCTTGACGCGCAGAGTTTTCATCTGGTCGCGAAGCTTTTGCAGCGAGAGCGCGTCACGGTCGGCAGTCATATCAGCAGACCCGGTGATTTC
>JABFSR010000062.1 GCA_013140495.1 Verrucomicrobiota bacterium | reverse complement strand
CTCCAGACTGACATGATATTGAACGGATATGGAATCACTTGTTTACATCCTGCTGGTTGCAACATCGGTTGTGGGTCTGACCTTCATCGTGGAACGCGGCCTCGCGTTGCGCTGGAAAAAAGTCATCCCGCCGGAGATTGAGGCCGCCGTCGAAGCGTGCGAAGGCACCAATGACATCTCAAGCCTGCGTCGCGCCTGCATCCAACACGTCTCGCCGCTCGGACGCCTGCTGTTGCTGGCCGCAGACCGCAAGAACTGGCCCAAGGCGGAAAATGTGGATGCGCTTCAAACCCGCGCCCGCCATGAAATCGTACGACTTGAACGCGGGCTTGTGGTGTTGGAAATCATCGTCGGCATCGCGCCGTTGCTGGGACTCGTCGGCACAATCATTGGCATGATGACCACGTTCGAGAACGTCGGCCACGCGGGACTCGCAGATGCCTCGAAGCTCGCGTCCGGCATCGCACTCATCCTGAAAGCCACGCTGATTGGATTGCTCATAGCCATTCCGGCACTGGTTTCGTGGAGTTACTACACCAAGAAAGTCGAGATGCTCGCCGTTGAAATGGAAACGCTGTGCGACGAATTCATGCGGCGGCAATATCGTGAGACCAAGTAAAACCCGGTCATGCGCTTCTTCATCCGCAAACGCCGTTCGACTCCCACGATCATCATCGTGGCGCTGATTGACGTGCTGATTGTGCTGCTGATTTTTCTGATGGTGACCACAACCTTCAAGCAGCAGGCCGAGGTGAAACTTTCCCTGCCCGAATCCAGGCAGGCGGAAAAGGCGGGCGCAACTGAAACTCCGCCTCTTGTGGTGACAATTGACTCCAAGGGCGATCTTCGGCTGGGCAGCGGCCCCGAGGCGCTTCCCGTCACAGCCGACCGGCTCAAGGAAGAATTCATTTCGCGTTCGACAAAGAACCCCGAACTTCGCCTCGCCATCAGCGCGGACAAGGCAGCGCCGTGGGGACAGGTGGTGAAAGTTTGGGATGCCGCAAAGGACGCGAAATTCAAAAGCGTGAGCGCGTTTGCGAAGGAAGCGAAATAAGTTCCGGGTTCAAAGTTCCGCGTTCAGTGCGGTGTCCCGTATCGCCAGCCAGCACAGCCAAATACAACCCAAAACTCGGAACTCTGAACTTGGAACTTGGAACTCGCCCGTCACGTTTTCCTCCCAAACTCCGCGTAAAGAGGTCGCTCCCGTCGTGTCGAGGCGCTACACCCACCTGTAGGCAAGCGACACCGTGGAGGCCATTTCCAAACTCCCGGAAGCAATCCGCCGTTGAACGTCTGGAAACACCGTTGACAGCCTTGGCCGTCTGTGCATACATTCTGTATGCGTGCGGATAATAAAGGAAAAGTTCCTGCGCGACTCGGCAGAACAATACCCAAAGGCTGCCAAGTATCTCGCAGCGTGGGTCAAAACAGTGCGCTCGGCGGCGTGGCGCAACCTGACCGAGGTTCGCGCCGCCTATCCCAGTGCGGACATGGTGCAGGCCGCCAGCAAGAAGCCGGTGATCGTGTTCAACGTGTGCGGCAACACCTACCGGCTGATTGTGGCGATGCACTTCAACCGTCAGACCGCCTACACGCTACGTTTCCTGACGCACGCTGAGTACACCAAAGACACATGGAAAGACGAACTATGAAGACCAAGACGAAGCTACGCTTTCAAGACTTGCCAAAAGAGTACACGGCCCTTTGCCGCGTGTTCCTGCCGCGCCCGATTCACGACGCGGCGGAATATGACAACACCGCCGAGGTAGCCGACTCAATGGCCTTGTGGCAGGACAATTTCACCCGCGACCAAGCCGACTACTTTGAACTGCTCTGCTCACTCATCGAAGATTACGACGCGGAGCATGTGAAATGGCCCAAGGTCAAAGGACGGGACATCCTGCAACACCTGCTGGACGAACACGAACTTGCAGCGGCAGACCTCTCGCGCATCCTTGACGGCAGCCGCAACCTTGGCGCGATGATTTTGCGCGGCGACCGCAACCTTACCCTCGCCCACGTCCGCAAACTCGCCGCTCACTTCAAAGTCAGCCCGGAGTTGTTCATTTGAAGAAAAATTGTGAGAGACAATTAAGCCCGCAAACGGTGCCTGTGACAGAGCAGAAACCCAGCGGAGTGTTCATTTTACACATGAACCCAGAGAGGCATCGGCGCATGGCCGCAGGTGAATTTCCGGTCAGTTTTTCGGCGGAAATAGTGGAGGAACGGGTAGTGACCCTCCACATGGAGACATTCACTAAGAAGTTCGTTCGTGGTGAAGCAACATTGAAGGACTTCATTGACTGGTTGGGAAAAATTCCTCCCGTTTTATGCGAGCGGTTTTCTCAGCAGCCGGGAGGTGAGATTTTCAAGCCGGAGAACGTGAATCTCGTCAAAGAACTCCAGCACGTAGTCAATGGCCCAGTCAACACGCCTGAAGAAAGCGTGGACGCCGCGTGTGCGCGGCTGGTGTTAAGCGTGGGCTTCGGCGCTGACATTGTCCGAACCGCCGCTGCGTTTTTCAATATCCACCAGAGCATCGTCAACCAAAAGCCATTGCTACCTGGCTCACTCGAAGAGCATGACAAACACTTTTTTGCTGCTACAAAGTTAAGCAGAACGACGCACGAACTTTCGCCAGTCTTAGCGGAAAGACAAAGCATCAGTGTACGAACGAAAGACAAATTCTTGACGAGGTGGAGACGGATGGCTAAGAAATCGCCGGAACTTCGGCCTCTAAAACTGCTTGATGATCTCCCGGTAGACCGCCTGCGAAAATTGCTCCTATCCCGCTGGCTCGAAGTCCTTCCTGGCCGCCCAACCAAAATCGGTCTTTGCGATTTTACATACGATGCCATCGTTGAGTTCATCTGCGATTACTACGAGGCTGCGGACGACACAGAGTTCAACTATCAAAGCGTGTACGACGCGATTCGACGGCCACCACTCCAATTGTTACAAAGGAAACCTTCCACAGTCACTTCTTGCGCCGTCGATAAGACGTCTCACCTGATACATCTTACCCACGACGGCAGCAAGGTTTCGCACCCTGTGTCTTGAGCTTACCTCGCGGGTTTCAAGAGGTTGGCAAAAGCAATCCGTTTTCTGACGCTGGATTGCAACTCCATGCCCCGCATTTTCTGAGAAGCTGCGCCTGAGCTGGAGTTGCGGCCTATTGACCGGCCCTGACGCGGCAAAAACGTATGAACACCAAAAAAACATTCAAAGGCCAGCACCTAGTCGGAGGTGGCGACTTCAAACCTCCAGCGTCGGGATTCGATTTCCTAGTGGTTGTGCTGCTCGCACGTCTGCTGCACATCGGCGACCTTTCCCCCGAACTTTTTGCTTTGATTATTATTGTTATTCGCAACGCACCTAAAATCTAGGCAGAGATGCCGGAAATGCGACGGGCTTGAGTCACCGGACACTCAACCCTTTGGCGGAGTAACGGGGCCGGTGTGGTTGATCTGCACCCTGCAAATCTTAAATTATTTATCTCTGGAATGGTCGAGTTTTAGTTTGAGTCAGCCGCTCCTTTTCGATATGTGATTACTGCCATGAGACCCCGAAGGTTCAACAGCATTTCCTTGGTGGCTTCCTGTCTGTTGCTTGTTCAGCACGGGCACAGCAGCGCACAAAGCTCCTACACCGCAGTCGTTTTCAGTCAGACGAATGTTTCGGTTCTCTCCGGCTTTGGTTGCTCATTCGGTCAGTACGTAGGCACTTCCTATGACGGAACATCGCGCGCAATTTTGTGGAGTGGTTCCTTTTCTAACGCCCTTATTCTCGGCCCTTCTGGTACTGATGAATCATTTGCCTTTGGCGTTTCTGACGGTCAGCAGATCGGATATTTTCTTTCCGCTTTTGGAGCGCACGCAGCGCTTTGGAACGGCACCGCTGAAAGCATGGTGGACTTGGATCCCGGAGCGTTCGGCGGCTCCGTTGCGAGTGCTGTCCATAACGGTGTTCAGGTCGGCTACGGCTCAGGTGTACGCCATGCGCTTCTATGGAGAGGCAGCGCGGCCAGCGTGATTGATCTGCATCCCACCAACGCAAATCCGATGATTCAGCCTTATTATGAAACGTTTGCCACCTGCGTTGCGGGCCGGTTCCAAGGCGGCTACGGCACCAAGTCAGACAGCCCGCGAGCCTTGATGTGGACAGGCACACGCCAAAGCGTCATAGAGCTTTCTTCTGGAGCAAGCAAGGTCGCGGGTATTTCCTGTAGCGGTACGGCCGTTGGCTTCGTGTTCAATAGCACGACCACGATCCACGCCACCATGTGGCACGGGAACGCAACGAGCTTCGTGGATTTGAACCCCACTGGTTTTGCGTCGTCCCAAGCGAATGCCATCTCAGGGAACGTGCAGGTTGGCAGCGGCGCTAGAACCAACCAACCGACCACCGCTTTGGTATGGTTTGGAACACCTGAAAGCGTGATTGAATTGCAGCAGTTCCTTCCACCGGAGTTTGTGAGATCAGAAGCGATGGCGATTGACGAGTTCGGCAACATCCTCGGACATGCTTCAAGGACGGATGCGACGACAGCGGCAATTTTGTGGGTGCCCGAAGTAGTCAGCGGTAGCGCTCCTACTTTGAAGATCGCCCCGTGGTGCGAAGCCGGAGGAAAAGTAAAACTTCAGATTCGAGGCGAGGCGGGCAGGACGTACGGCATCCAGAAATCGTCTGACTTGCTGAGTTGGACAACCGTAATGAGCACGAATTTCCCAACGTTTCTTTTTTACTTTCAGGACTTGGAGGCGACGAATTCGCAAACAGGCTTCTACCGGGCCTTCTTGTCTAACCAGCCATGAGTCCAGCAGCGGCAGGTGTCCGTTTTGCAGCAGCACCCGGGAAGTATCTTAATGGGGTCGCTCCTTACCATCGAAACAAATCCGTCCCGCATCCGGTGGAGGCTTCCACGCTGCTTGACGCATCACATCACGCCTTTTTCCCAAACTCCGCGTCCAGTGGAATGAGCATGACGACAATGAAACTCGGCACCGTCGCCAGAATCACCCACGTAAAGAAGTGTGTATAGCCGATGATCTCCTGCAACCAGCCGCTCCACATGCCGGGAAGCATCATGCCCAGGGCCATGAAGCCGGTGCAGATGGCATAGTGCGCGGTGCGATGTTCGCCGCGCGCGATGTAAATCATGTAGAGCATGAACGCCGTGAAACCAAAGCCGTAGCCGAATTGTTCCACCGCCACCGCCGCGCTGATAACGGCAAAATTGTCCGGCTGCGCATGCGCGAGATAGATGAACGCCGCATCCGGCAGATGAATGATCAGCACCATCGGCCACAACCAGAATTTCAAACCCTGTCGTGACGCCACCATGCCACCGAGCAATCCGCCGAGCGTCAACGCGAGAATCCCGATCGTGCCATAAACGATTCCCACCTGGCCCGTCGTCAATCCGAGTCCGCCGACTTCGCGCGCATCGAGCAGGAACGGCTGCACCATCTTCACCAGTTGCGCCTCGCCAAATCGGTACAGCAGGAGGAACAGCAGCAGCACGACGATCTTTGGCTTGCGGAAGAACGAGCCGAATGTCTTGAAGAACTCTGTGATGAACGCCGGAATGTTTTGGGTGTCGCCGGGTTTGTCGCCCGCCGGACGCGGCAGGATGAATTTGTGCCACAGCCCGGCGCCAAGAAACATCGCCGCCAGGACAAACATTGTCACGGTCCACGAAAGCGGGATGTTGCCGGAGCGAACCGCAAAGACCGCGCGCGTTTCCGATTTGAGTTTCGGATCAAGCTGGATGACCACCAACGCGGGCTTGTTCCAGTTCGAGTCGTCGAACACCAGCCGCGCACCTTCAGCGAGTGAGATGCTCTTGTCGCCAGCCGCGAACGCCGGCGTCACGACCACTTCGCGTCCAGGCGGCTTCGAGAGGTGCAACGAGACGACGCCTATATTACCTGACACATCACTCCTGGCCACCGCGGTGCGACCGAAGTTATTCTTCAGCCATCCGGCAAACGGCTCGCTTACAGTGCGCGTCCACCAGGATTTGGAGTCGTCCTTTTTGTCCTGAGCCTTTGCCTGCTGTCGAACGCGATAAAAGCCGTTGTCCGTGTTCCAGGTTTTTGCCGCCGCCAGAAGCGGCGCGATTTCGGATTTGGTCCGGGGTTGGGGCGCGATCTGAAGTTGGGTCGGATCGGTCACCAAGACCAGATCGCCCACGGCAGACGCTTCGGATTTTCCGGGTCCTACGGGCAAAATGCTTTCCACAAGCGACACTCCGGGTTTGGCGTCAACGCTGATGCTCACCATTGGCAAGCCCGTGTTGCTCTGAATCAATCCCGCGAGAATCACCAGAAGCCCCTGGCCAAAGATCATTGAGATGCGAAAGAACGTGCTGCGGATGCCGACAAAGAACGTCTGCTGTTTTTCCGTCAGAGCCAGCAGATAATAGCCATCCGCCGCGATGTCGTGCGTGGCCGAGCTGAAAGCAACCAGATAAAAGACCGCGAGCGACGCCTTGAAAAACATTTCCGTCGGCAACGTGAGCGCCACCGAGGCAAAACCCGCGCCGAGCAAAAGCTGAGTTGCCCAGATCCACCAGCGGCGCGTGCGCAGAATATCCACCACCGGACTCCAGAGCGGCTTGATGACCCACGGCAGATAAAGCCACGCCGTGTAGAAAGCGATGTCGGTATTCGAGATGCCGAGGCTTTTGTAGAGAAGGACTGAGACGGAATTGACCACGGCAAACGGCAGGCCCTGCGCGAGGTAGAGCGTCGGCACCCACGCCCACGGATTTCGCGACGCGGCCTTGCCGGAGGCGGATGAGTCCTGAGACATGCCCGAGAGTGTTGTGGCAAACGCGCGCCGGCTGCAAGCGGAGAGTCGGTGGGGTCATGGCGGAGTGCGCCTGTCCCGGGCGCAGCAACATTGGGAGGGCGGCTGGCGTGGACTTTTCGAGTGCGCTTGAAAGCGCTCACACTGCTGCGCCCGGGGACGGGCGCACTCCGACTCCGAACCTTTCAAACAAGCTCTCAGGCTCGCCAGCAGGTGCCGGCGCTCCCAGGTCACAAGTCCTGACGGGCCCGGTAGAAACGAAGAAGCACGTTGGTTGATGTGGTGTCGGTGACGTTGAACGAGTTCGCCGGCGCGACGTTGGTGACGAAGGCGGACCAGTTCTGGAGATTCGTCGAGTGCTCCGCTGCGTACGTCTGGCCGGAGATGCCCTGCAAGGTGAACTTGAATTGTCCGTTCGCGAGTCTCACAGGCGACGAGAGGATCGCGTTGGTAAGAACGAAGACGTTCACCACGGCGGACGTGGTGACGCTGCCCTTGTTATCCGACGCGCGCGCGGTGAAAGCGTAATTACCCGCGGCAAGATTGCTTGCGGTGAACTGAAAAGGCTGCGCGCTGACATTGCCGAGAGGACTCGCGCCGGAGAAGAATTGCACGTTGGTAACGCTGCCATCGGAGTCAGCGGCGCTGGCCTGGAGCAGGAGATTTGTGGGCGCGCGGAATCTGGCATTGTTGGCGGGATTCGTAAGGGAGACCGAAGGCGGCAGATTTGCGGAAGCCACAAAAACAGTGCCCGTTTGTTCGGGATGTCGTTGCGCCGGCATGAATGCCAGCACATGAGTCGCGCACATGTAGGAAAATGTCCCGGCGTTCGTGAACGTCACGGAGTAGGTCCGTCCGGCGACACTCAAATAGTTCGTGCTGCCCCAGGGGAATGCAGCATTGGTGCTCGTCGTGTCATGCGTCGTCGTCGGTGCGGCCGTGTTGGTCCACTGAACCGTGTCGCCTACATTGATTGTGATATTGGTGGGGTTGAAGAAAAAGCTGCTTATCGAAACAAGGTGCGTCGCTGCCTGCAATCTTTGGACTGCAAGGCACACGAAGATCAAGGTCACGACAATGGCTTTCATATTTCTTGTTTTCATAAATCAATCCAGCTTCCAGGTCAGCATCGCAAACACGGCGTGCGCGGTGTAATCATTCATGTGACCTGAAGAAGGCTCGTTGTAGCTGTAAAATCCATACCTCACGCTCGCCGTGAGTTTGCTTGAACAGCGTGACACCAACCCGAAGTTGACGCCATGCAACTGGTAGGCAATACCGAGCGGCAATCCATCCGTAAAGTTGTTCTGCCGAAAATCAGCACGTGAAAAAGTGTAGCCCGCATTCAAATCCGTCTTCGCCGTGAGAACAAACTGGGCGTGGGTGTTGATGCTGTAAACGTCGCCGCAGTACGGCACAACGGCAGAGGACCTCTCATGCATGGAAATGCTGCTGATGTCCTGATATGAAAACGTGTTGAACCAGTGCAGTCGCCGCCAGGGCGTCATAGTGAGGTTGAAGCTGAAAACCTGTGCGTCATAGTTGCCGGCAAACATACGACCGCCTGGAGAAACCTGAAGCGCGCTGTTGTCATCGGCAATTGCGGGGTCGGTTTCAACGTGCGTATCGGTCGCAACCAGACGATGGGTGAACGTCGTCTTGAGCCAGGCGCACGGATGCAAGGTGAGCCGTGATTCCACCTCGTGCGTGGTTGCATCACGTGCCGAGATGAACGTCGGATAGCCGTTGATGTCAGCCGGATCGCCGGAAGACAGACCGTCGTCGTAGGTTGTAGATTTGTTGCGCCAGCGATAATGCGATCCGAGCTTGACCCACGACCGCGGCGAGGTGTCGAAACCCGCACGGGCATCCCAAGAGCCGCTCCGCGCTTCGGTGTCCCGCGAGAAAGCGTGCTCGTACGCGGCATCCTCGGACTGCCGGATGCGTTCCTGCTGAAGGTTTGCCTCGGCAAAAAGGGTTGTGAACGGCAGGCTCGTGAATCGCAGCGACGCACTTTCGTTCAATGAGGCTTTGTCCAAATCCGAGAGGAATGTTTCATCCCCGCCGAGATTCAAGAAAGGCAGGCTTGGTGCGTAGTTGGTGAAAAAGCCGGTGGCAGTTCCGTCCTGCCGCGTCCAGTCACCTTGCACACCCATCGTCAGAGTGAGGCCACGCCACGGGCCGAGCATGGCGTTCACATTGCCGACGTGCGATTCGCTATTCAACACGATGCGCCTGCTGGCTTCTTCAACCTTTTCAAAAATTCCAAAAACCGGCACGCCCGATGGGTCAAACGTGTTCAAACTGAAATCTGCGTCTCCTGTAAGGTGGCTGTAAAGATAACCCGCCGAAGTGTAGAGCCAGTCCTTGAATTGACGCTCCACGCGGAAAGTGTTTACTCCCTGAAACGACCGCCAGCCCTGGCGCTCGGTGTACGCCAGAACAGAAGCCGGCGTGGATGGTGTGCTGAATGTGTACGAAGTGACGTCGTCGTGCCGCGTGCGCAGGTCGGTCCACTCACCCCGGAAATTATCCTCAAAACGCCAGCCGCCGGTCTCGTAATCAAAGTCAAGTTTGAGAATGTGAACGCGCTCATCAATGTTCTTGAAGGAAGGAACAATCGCGCGTGAGTCTGGATTCAAGTCGGGAGGAAATGTGTTTCCAGCCGGCCCCCATTGCAGGGTGGATTTGTCGCCCGTGCGGTATTGATGCTCATAGCCAAGCACAATTCGCGGCCTATCCGGGAGAGCAAGGCCCACATCCATCCACACGCGACCGATGTCGAGGTACAGGTCGCGTTCAGGGGCGAATGAGTTCGTGGCATAATCCTTGTACCACCCGCCAGTGTCAGAATCATATTTGCGGAACTGTTCGAAACCGAAACGTGCGAAACCGAAGTCCTGCTTCTCCACGAGCAAACCCGCGCGGTAATCGTCAGTCAACGCGCGGCCCGTGAGTGTGTATTTTGAATCCGGCGAAATCCGTTCGGTGATGCTGAAAGACTCCAGACCACCGCTCCAACCATCGTGCTGCCATGCATGCTCGCGGAACTTGGATTCGTTGCCGCGAACGGAGATGAAGCCCGCCACTGGCGACACAATGAATTCATAGCCCTCTCGCTGATCCGAAGCGCCCGGCCAGGCGCCCTGGTCAACCCATGCCCGCAACAAAGAAACCTGTTCCATCGTGAGCGGTTCACCTTTGTCTTCAGGCGGCATGGCTGAATCGGGATCAAGCCGGGCAACCATCTGGATCAACGGCGAGTTTGTGCTGTCGCCGGGGGAAACCGCAGGACCATTCCTCCCGCCTTTGAGCAACGAGGCATAATCATCAATGCGAAATTTTCCCTTGGGCCGGACGGCCCCGTGACATCGAATACAGTTATGCTCGAAGATGGGTTTGATGTCCGTGGCAAAATCAACATGGCGCGATGCGGGCGGCGGCAGCGTGGAGACGTCAACTTGATCGGCGGCGGCGAGGCAAAGCGTACGGAAAAGCAGCAGGAACACGCACAGTCTTGTCCACGAGTTTCCTGATCGCGGAACGCGCGGACAAGGCTGTCCGCGCTCCGATGGGCGGCCCGTCCTCCTCGTTCTCGATTCCCAAATCTGTTTCGAGGACGAGAACAACGACGATGACGGGAAGGATGGAACATCGCTCATGGCTCGTCAGTAGAGTTGATGCGGGTTGAAGTTGGAGCCGTGGACTGCGGTATGGCAGCCGGCACTCCAGCAACCACCAAGCTTCAGATTGGCGGTATGATTCACCTTCCCGATGTAAATCTGGCCCGGCGCAACTCCGGAGGATTGCTGCATTGCGTGGCACTTGAGACAAAGATTGTTGTCGCGCTCCACAAGCATTTTTGCGTTCACGGATCCATGGGGACTGTGACAGACAACGCAACCCTCCCGCAGCGCCTCATGCTCGAAGACGAACGGGCGTGATTGGTCGCGATGACATTGTGCGCAAGATTGGTTCAACCGCGCCATCGCGAATCCTCCCGCCGGTTTCATGATGTCGGCACCGTGCGGATCATGGCATTGGACACAGTTCATCTTCCGCTCCATGACGGGATGATGTTGTGGAAGGGAGAATTCGGCGTGGGTGGAGAGGTGGCAGTTGAAACACGCGGCGGCATCGCGTCCGGGATTGATGATGAACTGCCGCGCGCCTCCGGCCTGGATGTGTTTGCTGCCGGGCCCGTGGCAGGATTCGCAACCGCTTTGTCCACGCATCGTACCAGCCTCGCTCAGATGGATGCGCGAATGAGGACTTGCAGTGAAGTTGCGGACGTAATTGGTGTGGCACTCGAAACAGGAGCGATTGCCAACGTAGGCGGCACCGGGGATTTCCATCGGGACGATAATGGCGCGGGGCAATGTGGAGCAGGATTGAGCCAATGTGAGCAGCGTGAGAGCACAAAGAGCGGCACCGGCAATGACCAACGCGGCTTTGACTCTCCTGACAGTCGAAGACCGGTTGGAATCAGGTTGGCCGTTCACACGAAATGTTTTCCACGGGAATGAGGCTTTGCGTTCGTCAGGCGGTGATACACGGAGTGTTTTTCCGGAAAGCTATCTGGAACCGTTGTCGGTCTGCCTGATGAAGGACGAAACGCGTGAAGCGCGGATGCCAATGCCCCAACAATCCTCCTGCCAGACGCCAACGCGGATGACCCGTCCGCGCGCGGGCACGCCCAACTCCGCGAGAGTGTTTGGCCAACGACGACCGACCGGCGCATCCCCTTGAATGATGGGAAATGTCCGCGTGGCACATTTTGTCTGCAATGATCTCATCGGTGTGTGATGCCTTCTGGAGGTTGGAGCGACGCGGCTGTGATTTGTTCCCGATGAAATAGATTTTTTCGCTGGCAACCGGCTGCGGAGCGCACAACATTCTGATGCGTCCTCAAGGCCGGCCGGGAACCAATGACGGTTTCACTGCTCTCACAAGGGATGACACTTTATGGCATCAGCTTCGGAGTTTGAAAGCCTGGTGGCGCGGTTCTATGAACCGCTCTACCAGTTTGCATTCAGTCTCACACGCTCCGAAGCCGACGCGTCCGACATGACGCAGCAGACGTTTTACGTGTGGGCCACAAAGGGTCATCAGTTGAGGGACGCGACCAAGGTGAAGACGTGGTTGTTCACAACGTTGCACCGGCAGTTTCTGGAATCGCAGCGGCGACGGGTGCGCTTCCCTCATCAGGAACTTGAGACGGCGGAAGCGGAACTGCCCGCGATCCTTCCAAAAGGCATCAGCAGGATTGATGCGGCGCATGTGTTGGCAACCCTGGCGCGGGTGGATGAGAGCTATCAGGCAGCGGTGTCGCTGTTTTATATCGAAGATTGCTCGTACCAGGAGATCGCGGACATTTTGGAACTGCCCCTGGGCACGGTGAAGTCGAGGATATCGCGCGGCATCGGTCAGTTGCAGAAATTGATGGCGAAGGAAATCGCGGTCATGTCGCCGCAAGCGGACAGGAAAAGAGTGTGACGAAAGAACAAGCAAAAGAAACCTTGTCGGCCTGGAGGCCGTGGGCGAATGACGCGCACAACGCGGAATTTTCCGACGCCCTCGCCTTGTGCCGTCAGGATCCGGAGTTGACGGAGTGGTTAAAGAACCATCAAACCGCTCAGGAGACAATCCGCGCAGGATTCAAACAAATCCCGGTGCCCGAGGGATTGAAGGAGCAAATTTTGTCAGAGCACGAATCACAAAAGATTGTGCGTCTTGGACGGCGGGAAGTTTCGTGGTACGCCATGGCTGCCTCGATTGCGCTGGTGGCGGGAGTTGCGGCGTTCTGGTACATGCGTACGGACGCGGTGAAAGAGGACCTTGGATTCAGCGGTTATCGCAGCCGCATGGTTCGCTCGGCCGTGCGTGTTTATGCGATGGATCTTGAAACCAGCGACGCCTCCCGCGTCCGATCGTACCTGGGTGAACACAACGGCCACGCGGACTTCGCGCTCCCGAAAAAACTCGAACAGACCAAGCTCGTCGGTTGTGGTGTCAAGAACTGGCAGGGCAAACCAGTGACGATGGTGTGTTTCCACACCGGCAAACCGCTTGCGCCAAATGAAAAGAGCGATCTATTTTTGTTCGTGGTTGACCGCAGCGCACTGGCGGACTCACCGGAGCAGAATCAGCTTCTGATGGCCAGGGTCAACACCCTGTCCACGGTGACCTGGGCGGAAGGTGAGCGGGTTTATCTGCTCGCGTCACCAGATGAAACGGTGTTGAAGGAAACCTTGTCCGTGAAGTCGCTCTAACCCGCTTGAACGGGTTGTTTATTGGTGAACGCTCATGTGCGTGAGCACCCAATCAAAATCCCGGCGCTCATTTCCGTTCACTTTCAAATCCTTGTCGTCGGTGATTCCCGGATGCGGCGCAAGTTTCGTGAGCGGGTTCACCCAGCGGTGCATTTCACTGTGTCCGTCGGCAAATGCAACTGAAGCCGCGCCGTTATGGTAGGACGCCGGCAGGTCAAACCAGCCTGCCGAATAATACTTGTTGAGAAAATAACCGTCATCAATCGTATCCGGATGTTCATCCAGGAAGACAAAAATGTTCACAGGCGACGGGATTGAGGCGAGACTGAAATACTGGACGTAATTAGGATTGTTCAGATTCACGCCTCCGCTGGTCAAAACGCCTGCATCTCCGACCATGGCGTTCATGGAGTAGCTGCGCACTCGTTCATCCCAGCCGGCACTACGTTGAATGCTGCTGAGGTAGCGATCCGAAGGGCAACGAAATGTCTGGCGAGACTTGCTGACGTACGTGCCCAGGCTGGCATCAGTGACGGTCAGTGCGTTCGTATTATCACTGTCGAGATTCCAGGTGAGGACATTGTTGACCCAATTGACATTGGTGCGCTGTGCTGCGGCCGAGGCGGTGGATACCTGACCGAGATTGTAGGGAAGTCGTCCGGCATGATCGTCGGCGTACAACTGCCAGGCCATGACAAGCTGGCGGGTGTTGTTGAGGCATTGAATCCCACGCGTCCGCTCGCGCGCCTTGCCGAGGGCAGGCAGGAGGAGGGCGGCAAGTATCGCAATCATCGCGATGACGACGAGCAGCTCGATCAAGGTAAAACCACGCCGCACCCGGAAGGGATGCCGGGACAACGAACATGGCTTCAAAAGATTCATGTGCCGGGTCTGTCTGGCCTATGTGAATTCTGACTCATACTTATCCGGGAAATTGAATCCTGTCAAAGATGAAACCCATTCCAGCTTGACCCCTCCGGCTCTCTTTCCTAGCTTCACACGGCAAAGAAACGACACTTTGCCCCGATTTCATCGGGGTTTTTTATTCTCCGGGAGTGGGGCTGATTTAGTCCTCAACTTCTGGAAAAGCAGGGTGCGTAGGCTCGGAAGAGCCCGCCCAAACAACGAATCATGGCAAACACAATTCTGGTAGGCGCCCAGTGGGGCGACGAAGGCAAAGGCAAGATCATTGACGTGCTCACCGAGCAGGCGGACATCGTCGTCCGTTATGCAGGCGGGAACAACGCCGGTCACACTGTCTGGGTTGGCCCGAAGAAATACGTCCTGCATCTCATCCCGTCGGGCATTCTTCGCAAGAACAAGCTCTGCGTCATCGGCAACGGCGTGGTGATTGATCCGCTCGGCCTGGTCAGTGAGATCACCGGACTGCAAAAGATCGGCATCAAGGTCGGCAAAAACTTTGTTGTCAGCGAAACCGCCCACGTCGTGTTTCCGTATCATCGCGAACTCGACGCCCAGCGGGAGGTTCTCAAGGGCAAAAACAAGATCGGCACCACCAAGCGCGGCATCGGCCCGGCCTACGGCGACAAAGTCGCACGCGTCGGTCTCCGGATGGGCGATCTTATTGATCCGGCGCGACTAGAAGAAAAACTTGCGGCGCGCATCAAGGAGAGCAACAGCGTGCTCAAGGCGCTCGGTGCGAAGCCTGTTTCATTCAAGCAGGTCTTTGCTGACTACAGCAAGGCGGGGAAGATCCTGAAGCCCTTCGTCACAAACACGGTCGTCCTGCTGCACGACGCGATGAACAGCGGCGCGGAAATGTTGTTTGAGGGCGCGCAGGGCACCTTCCTCGACATTGATCATGGCACATATCCATTTGTCACGTCGTCCAACACCACGGCAGGCGGCGCTTGCACTGGATCGGGAGTGCCGCCGCATCGCATGGATCGCGTCGTTGGCGTGATGAAAGCCTACACAACCCGCGTTGGCGAAGGCCCATTGCCTACCGAAAATCAGGAGATATCGGATCTGCTGCACGGCATGGGGCGTGAGTTTGGCGCCACAACCGGTCGCGCCCGGCGCTGTGGTTGGTTTGATTCCGTTGCCACGCGTCACGCCACGATGGTCAATGGCATTGACGATCTCGCCATCACCAATCTCGACGGCCTCGACACCGTGGAGAACATCAAGGTCTGCATCGCATATCGTCACGGCAAGAAGCGTTATGACTACATGCCGAACGATGTTCAGGTGCTGGCGGAATGTGAGCCGATTTATGCCGAGTTCGAGGGTTGGCGCACTCCAACTGAGAAATGCAAAACCTGGAAACAACTCCCGTCAAAGGCGCGCACGTATCTCAAGGCAATCTCTGAATTGACTGGCGCGAAGCTGTACATCGCGTCAGTCGGGCCGGGTCGCGACCAAACCATTTTTGTTTAGTTCTTAATTGGTATGCCTAAGCCCGGCATAAAGATCATTTCCGAAGAAACTGGTTCAGGGCCTGAGCCAAAGAAAGATGACCGTGTCCGCGTAATATATGACATCCAACTCAACCGAGGTGATTATCTCGTGCAAGATGCCGAATCGGTTTTTACCTTGGATGATCGGGAAATCATCGCTGGTTTTAGATATGGACTAGAAGGGATGCGAGTCGGCGGAACGAGAAGATTTCGAGCCGGTCCTCACCTATGCTACCGAGAGCTCGAATCCCAAAAGGTTCCAAAAAATGCAGTTCTTATATTCGACGTGAAACAGTTGGATATTTTGCCACCGGCATGAGTTCACAACTTTCGCATCTCAGCTCCGAAACCAAGGCATCGCTGCCCCAGCACATCGCCATCATCATGGATGGCAACGGGCGCTGGGCGAAGCAGCGCCACCTGCCGCGCATCGAGGGACACCGCCAGGGCGCAGAGTCGGCGCGCACCATCATCAAGGCCGCCGGCGAACTCGGCATCAAGTATCTCACCCTTTACGCGTTCTCGGTCGAGAACTGGAACCGTCCCAAGGACGAGGTGGATGCGCTGATGAAGTATCTCATCCACTACCTCAAGAACGAGACGCCGGAGTTGAACAAGAGCAACGTGCGCCTCGAAGCCATCGGTCAGATATGGCGATTGCCAGAGAACGTGCAGGAACAGCTCAAGAAGGCCCGCGCCACACTGGCGAAGAACAACGGCCTCACGCTTGTGCTCGCATTGAGCTATGGCGGGCGCACCGAGATTGTGGACGCCGTGCGCGGCATCGCCGAGGACGTGAAGCGCAGCAAGCTTGATCCCGCAGACATCAACGAGCAGGTTGTGTCGCAGCATCTCTACACGCGCAGCTTTCCCGATCCCGATCTGCTCATCCGCACGAGCGGCGAGATGCGCGTGAGTAATTTCCTGCTCTGGCAGATTTCCTACGCCGAGTTCGTCATCACGCCCACGCTCTGGCCGGACTTCCGCAAACCGCAACTGCACGCCGCACTTGAGGAATACGCCAGACGCCACCGTCGTTTTGGCGGAGTGTGAATTTCAATCGTCCTGGCCGCAGGTTTTTACCGGCATCTCACGACGCTAAACGACACCAACCACCAGCGAATTGATGAACGCGTCCGTGGATTCTTCAACCTGACCCTGGAAGAAATCGTGATCGTTCATGAATACAAAAGTCCTCGTCCCCGGGTGCTCGCACCGGTCGTTCCCCTGGCTGTCTCGATTTGACGCAAACAGTCCTGCGTCGAGGCGCTACCTTCACGTCATCAATCACACGATGACAATGCTGCGACAAGTTGCATCGCGGCCTTGATGTTTCCAGAGTCAGGGTTTTTCAGGGTTCTTTGCAAGAAGGGTAATTCGGAAACAGAATCACACCGCATCAATCCACCCCAGTCTCAAGACTCCCACACGCCGCTGGCACGCAGGTTGCGAGAAGCTGTTCAAAGGAAGTTGCACCATGAAGTTCAAAAGAAGTAACAAGGCTGGATTCACCCTGATCGAGATTTTCGTCGTTGTCACCATCATCGGACTGCTGGCTGCGATTGCGTTTTCAAATTTTGTCATTGCCCGCGACAATTCAAGACTCACCGTCATCACCACAAATCTTCGTGAGATCGAGTCCGCAAAGGAGCAATGGGCCATTGATAACAAGAAAGGCACAGGTGCGCCCGTGGACAATCTGAACGATCTGAAGCCTTACCTGCGCCGCGAACTCGCCAACGTGGTGGATGAAATCTACGAGGCAAACGCCATCGGCACGCCAGCCACGGCTTCATTACCGGTCAAACTTGGCAGCTATCCCGCCGGCAGCCAGATCGCCGCCCCTTGAAGTTTCAAAACAACAATATCGGAAAGCGTGCGGAGCAGGTTGCTCCGCACTTTCTATTTTCCAAACATCATCCAGCAGACAAGGACGGAAGCGATGATGCCAACGGCGTCAGCAATCAATCCCGCAGGCACGGCGTGGCGCGTGCGTTTGACCCCGACTGCGCCGAAATAAACCGCGATGACGTAGAACGTCGTCTCCGTACTGCCATAGATCGTCCCGGCTGTGCGGGCCAGGAGGCTGTCCGGGCCAAACTCTTTCACCAGGTCGGAGAACAATCCCAGCGTTCCGCTGCCGCTAAGTGGTCGCACCAGGCACATCGGCACCAGTTCCGTTGGAAAATGCACAAGGTCGAGCACGGGTCTGATGAGTTTGGTCAGGAGCGCGATGCCACCCGCTTCGCGAAACATCCCGATGGCGACGAGAATCGCAACGAGATACGGGATGATCATCACAGAGGTCTGAAATCCTTCCTTCGCGCCCTCAACAAATTCCTCGTACACGTTTACGCCGCGCAATGCCGCGTAGAGAGGGAAAAACGACAGCAACAGCGGAATCGAGAGTATCGAGATTGCGTTGGCCGAACGGAGAAAAGCGTTCTGTTGTTTCAATGCATCGGAAGCCTCCTGGTGGAACAATTCAGGAAACCCAAGGCGAAGAAACGCCAGGAGGAAGACAACCGCAAATGCCGACAGTACAAACCAACCGAACCGGCGGATTGTAGAGGGCGGCGTTGCGCCAGCCGGAGCCGCACTCGAACTTTCCGAGTGGTCCCCCAAACGGACGCCGCTTTCTCCGGATCCGCCGCCCGACATTATGGCGGAAGAGGCGTCTGGTGCTACAGACGGCAGCCGGTACGCGGGCAGTTTTTCCAGCAGCTTCACCGCCGTGATTCCGGCGATGGTCGAAAACATCGTGGCCAGGATTGCGGAGGTCACGATGGAAAACGGTTGCGCCGCGTGCGCCACCACCAGCACGCCAATGGCCGTCGCCGGGATCAATTGAATCGAACTTGTGTTGATGGCGAGGAACGTACACATCGCGTTCGATGCCACACCCGGGCGCGGGTTGAGCGTTTCCAAATCCTTCATCGCGCGGATGCCCAGGGGCGTGGCGGCGTTGGAGAGGCCAAGAATGTTCGCCGCCATGTTCATCAACATCGAACCCATCGCGGGATGTTCGGCGGGCACGTCGGGGAAAAGCCGTTTCATCACAGGCCGGAGGGCGCGCGCCATCACCTGGATCAACCCTGCTTTCTCCGCAAGCCGCATCACACCGAGCCACAACGCCATCACACCAGCGAGCGGCAGCGCCAGTTTCATCACCGCATACTCTGCGCGCTCGAACGCCGCCTTGCCCACGGCTTCCAGTGTGTCATTCCACGCACCGATCAATACCGCAGCCACAACGAGACCGAGCCAGATGTAGTTGAGCATGGGCGGAGACTACAAGGCGCGTTGCAACTCGTCACCGATTTTGCGTGCACCATCCCGGAAAGCGGCCTCAAGGACTGAATGAAAAACGTCCATCAGGCAGCAATAATGCTTTTCGTCTTGTGCTCGACGGGCACACTGAATGACTTTTGTATCCGTTCGTCTGGTAAATGGCCATGAACCGTCGCACCGACAGGAAAAATCGCACTGAATGAACTCACGCTCCACTTGGATATGGATCGGGCTGGCAGCCGCGTTGTTCGCAGTCACCTTCGCACTCGAAAAGTTTGGCGCCAAACCGCCAACCGTCCAGACCAACGTCCTCCCGGGCCTCAAAGCCGCAGCAATAACAGGCATTCAGTTGAAGCCAGCCGGACAGGATGAAATCCGAGCAGTGCAATCAAGCAACACCTGGCGACTCCTACGCCCCGTTGCCTACCCGGCACAGGTCGCGGCGATTCAAAACCTGCTTGTCGCGCTCGAAAAACTTTCTCCCGCGCACATCATCAGCGGCGCCGAGTTTCGCAGCCGCACCAACACCGATGCCGAATTCGGACTGATCAACCCCCAAGCCAGCATTGTTCTACAGGGTCAGGACGAACGCCGGTTGCGCGTCGGCTCGCTGACCGCGCCAGGCGACCAGGTTTACGTGCAGGTGGTCGGTGTGGATGGAGTATTCATCGTGGATGCAGATTGGTTAAGCTTGTTGCCCAAATCAGGGGACGACTGGCGCGATACTGCGCTGGCGGATTTCAGCACATTCGATTTCAGCCGCATTGCCATCTCGAATGCAAACGGAGTGATTGATCTTCAGTTCGACGCCACAAACAAGCTTTGGAGTCTGCCCCGTTCACACGCGCGTGCGGACGGAGGACGGATGGAATCCTCCCTGCGCAGCCTGCTCACCACACGAGTGGCCCAGTTCATCACGGACAACACGAATGCCGACCTCGAGGCTTTCGGTCTTCAACCGCCGGCACTCGAAATCACTTTCAGTCACGGCACGAACATCACCGAACTCCTGCAGTTTGGAAAGGCCGTCGCCACCAACACCGCGATGTGTTACGCGCGGCGTCCGGGCTGGAACACCATCTTTACCATACCATCTGCACAACTCGCCCCATGGCACGCACCCGTACAGGATTTTCGCGATCACCAGTTGCTCGCCATCACGCGGCCCGTGGACGAAATTGAGATTCGCGGTACGGAAACATTCACGCTGCGCCGCGCAGGGTCGAACGACTGGCGCATCGTCGGCCAGGAGATTTCTGCGGACCACGGCTGGGCGGCTGCGATTCTCACGAACATTGCCGCACTCAAAATTGTTTCCATCTGGGACGCCGTCACCACCTTTGATCTGCCGAAATATGGACTGGATGCACCCGGTCTGGAAATCATCCTTCGCAACAGCAGCACAAACGGAAGCAGCGTCTCCAACACAGTTATTGCCCAACTTGGTTTCGGCACAAATCGCGACGATCTTGTCTTCGTGCGTCGTGCGGACGAAAGCTCGTCGGTCTATGGCGTGCCGCAAGCCGGCGTTCAAAAACTGCCCGTCGCCGCGTGGCAATTGCGCGACCGTCGCATCTGGAACTTCTCCGGCACGAACGTGGCCCGCATCACGGCACAGTTGGGAGCACGCACGTGGTTCGCAACGCACAAAGGCACGAATTCCTGGGAGTTCAGTCCCGGTGCGCTCACGCCACCGAACGATTTCGCGCTTGAAGACATTGCGGACCGCTTTGGTGAACTGTCCTCCACGCTCTGGGTTGAACGCGACGCGCGCGATCTCGCGAAATACGAGGTCACCACCAACGGCTACTCCGCCACGGTTCAACTGCGCACCGGCGAGAAGTTCACCGTCAACCTTGGTCGTCATGCGCCGTCCGGGTATGCCTACGCAGCGACCGTTGTGGACGGCAAGATGTGGGTGTTCGAGTTCCCCATCGGTCTTTACGAACTGTTCATGTACTACGTCGTGGCTCCTTACAATCCCACCTGATGTCCCAGAAACCCAAAAGCCGTTTCATGCGGCTGCTGACGATCTACCTGCGGCGTTTCCGCCTGGCGGTGTTGTTCGTGTCGTTTGTATTGCTCGGGATTTTTTTTTATCTGAACCAGATTGGCCTTCCGGATTTTGCCAAACGTCCATTGCTCGCCTCATTGCGCGAACGTGGCGTTGACCTTGAGTTCGAGCGGATGCGCCTCCGCTGGCAGCACGGCATCGTGGCAGACAATGTGCGCTTCGGTTCGATGAGCGAGCCTGCTGCGCCGAGGCTCTTCGCACGTGAAGTGCAGATCAAAATCCAGCGCGGAGCATTGCTGCACGGAAAGGTGGAGGTGGATGGGTTGCGTGTGCTCGACGGACGGATGGAGTGGCAGTCCGACAAGACGAACGCACCGCTTCGCGCCCTCAACGTGAGCGACATCCAGACACGGCTTCGTTTGCTGCCGGGAGACCGGTGGATGCTGGACGATTTTCGGGCAAGGTTTGCAGGCGCACAATTTCATGTCTCTGCCAGCATCACAAACGCCTCGGCTTTCCGCGACCTCGAGCTGTTCAAAGGTGGCGGAACCGCCGGCCCATCACGCTGGCCGGAACGTTTGCGCGCGCTCGATGAAACACTCGCTGCGGTGAAGTTTGCCACGCCGCCTGATTTCAACCTTGACGTCGAAGGTGATGCACGGCGACTTGAAAGCTTTGCTGTGAAGTTCACGGTCATCACGCCCGGCGCCGAGACACCGTGGGGTCGGGGCACAAACATCCTTTTTACAGCGCGGCTGTTTCCCGCGTATAGCAATGAACTCACCCACGCGGCAATACAGATCGAGGCACAGTCTGCGGAAACTCCGTGGGCGTCCGCCACAAACGTCAACCTTCATCTCAATTTGATTTCACTCGCGCCCGAGCCGGAACTTGCCAGCGCGGAACTATCACTTCATGCAGACGAGGTGCGGACACAATGGGCCGGGGCGCTCGGCGTGATTCTCAACGCCAGTTGGATTCACTCCATCACGAATCCGATCCCACTGTCCGCACGTGTGACCCTCGGCGCAAACGTCGTGTCCACGCGATGGGCGGGCGGTGACGGAGTGCATGTTGAAGCGACGCTGTCACGCACATCGAACGCGCCTGCTCCGCTACCCACGCTGGGTTTCTGGACCAACCTGCTCGCGTACCAATCCGGCTGCCAGCTTTCCGCCATGAAGTTGCGGACGGAAAAACTCTCCGCAGATTCGGTAAGTGCCGGCATCGGCTGGAACGCGCCATCGCTCACAGTATCGAATCTCCACGCCGATCTCAGCCACGGTTCGCTTCACGCGCAGGCTCAACTCGACGTGATCACTCGCGAGCTTTTGTTTGGACTCGAATCAGACTTTGACACGAAACAGATTGTGCCTCTGCTCAACGCACCCGCCCGCGAATGGCTCGGACAAGTGGACTTGCAACAGCCTCCGCACTTGCGCGGCTCGGGAACGGTCACCTTGCCGGAGTGGACCAACGCCGCGCCGGACTGGACGGAGACCTTTTCGCATACATTGCGTTTGGCGGGGGAGTTTGCCATCACCAACTGCGCATATCGCGGCATCCATGCGGACTGGGCCCGCTCGCATCTGAGCTACACCAATTTCCAGTGGCAACTGCCCGATCTCGAAGTCGCCGCGCCGCAGGGACGTTTGCGGCTGTCTCACTGGACTGACAATGCGACGCAGAACTATTACTGGCGCATCCAAAGCACACTTCACCCGGACGCGCTCAATCCTTTGCTCACAGAAAAACAGAAACGCAGTTTCGACTACGTCAAGCTGGCGAGCGCACCGGTTGTGGATGGCGAACTTTGGGGAAACTGGCGCGACAACAGCCGCTTTGGATTTCGCGGCAACATTGCAGTCTCAAATGTCACCGTGCGCTCTGAAACGATTGACGCCGTGGTATCGGACATCCAATACACAAACGGCCTGCTACACTTTTACCGGCCTCAAGCGTGGTACGGAACCCAATCAGCGAACGCAAAGGGGTTGATGATTGATTTTGAAGCGGCGCGTCTCTATTTCACCAACGGATACAGCACCCTGCCACCGTTCGTCATCACGCGCGCCATCGGGCCGATCACCCACCGGAGCGTCGAGCCGTATGTCTTCGTGAATCCACCGGTCGGACGCGCGGACGGTTACATCTCACTGCGCGGCTCGCGTGATGTGGACATCCACTTCGACCTGGACGGCGGGCCGTTCGAGTGGTGGAAATTTCATGTGCCGAAGATACGCGGTCATGTGCATTGGATGGGCGATTCACTCGTGCTGACGAATGTGGAGACGCTTTTCTACGAGGGCTGGGCGGATGGCTCGGCATATTTCAATTTTGCCCCGCCGGTCGGAACTGATTTCGCGTTCACGCTCAACACCACGAATGCAAACCTGCATCTGCTGCTGGCCGACCTTTATTCGCCAACGAACACGCTCGAAGGGCAGTTGAGCGGCACTCTTGCCGTCACCAACGCGAATTCCAACACCGATGGTTCATGGAACGGTTTCGGACGCGCACAGTTGCAGGACGGCCTGATCTGGTCCATTCCAGTGTTCGGCATCCTTTCCAAGCCGCTCGACGCCATCGTGCCCGGCTTGGGCAACAGTCGAATCACAGAAGCCAAGACCTGGTTTACGATCACGAACAGTGTCATTCATTCAGGGGACCTTGAAATGCGCACCCCCACGTCGCGCCTGCAGTATTCGGGCACGGTAGATTTCTCCGGGAAGGTCAACGCGCGTGTGGAGGCCGAATTGTTCCGGGATACCTGGCTCATTGGCCGGCTGGTCAGCTTCGCGCTGTGGCCGGTCACGAAGATGTTTGAATTCAAGGTTACAGGCCGGCTGAACGAGCCCAAAATGGAACCTCTTTACATTCCAAAGTTGATAATGATGCCGCTGCATCCCATCAAAACGCTCGAAGAATTGTTTCCGCCGCCCACTCAGAATACCAATTCCCCTGCACCTCCAATTACTCCGCCGAATTAAAATTGTTTCCCGAGAACGGATACGGGGAATCGTAGCGCATAACGCGTGAAAAAGCTGTCCACCCTCCGATCCCCGGGCAAATCTCGCCAGCGCGGAGAAAATCTGGAACGAAGATTTGACCGGCGCGCAGTGCTTGTCTAGTGTCCGCCCGGATTGTTGGCGCGGGCGCTGACGATTCAACATTCATGAACCCGACCACCACCCCGGTTACAGGCCGCTGCAGCTTTCCGCCCGGGTTTCGCACTCGTCGTGGTATCAACTGGTTCATTCTCGGCCTCATGTATGCCTCCTATTACATGTGCCGATACAACTTCCGGTTCGCGACTCCGGGCATGGTTGAGGAATTTGGTTTCAGCAAGAGCCAGATCGCGGACATGCTCAGTGCCTGGTCCATTGCCTACGGCACAGGCCAACTCGTCAACGGATTGTTGACGGATCGCATCGGCGGCAAGACAGCCATGTTCATCGGCGCGGTCGGCACCATCGCTGTTAATCTATTTTTCGGCTTCGCATCCTTCGTCGGCACTTTTTCGACGTTCGCATTGATCTGGCTGGTCAATGGCTGGTTTCAATCCTTCGGTGCACCCGGCATGGTGAAGATCAACGCCGCCTGGTTCAACCGGGAGGAACGCGGCACATTCGCCGGCATCTTTGGTTTCATGATCCAAATGGGGCAGGTGGCCATCAACAATCTCGCGCCGATCATTCTCGCGGGCTTTGCCATTGGCATCTGGGTTGTGGCGAAAGATGACTGGCGCTGGTTGTTCCGTATTCCGCCGATGTTCGCCGCGGCCATCGCGATTCTGCTCGTGTTTATTCCCAAGGAATCACCGGAAGAAGCAGGTTACTCCGGCGTCGTCAAGGACGAGACGGGCGGGAGCGACGCCGGCACTCGCGTTACCTTGACAGAATCATTCGTGACCATCTTCAAGCATCCCTTGGTGTGGTATTACGCGCTGGCTTACGCCTGCACGGGCGCTGTGCGAAACAGTTCCGACCAGCTTGCAGTGCTCTACTTCGTCGAACAGCTTCACCTGGATCTCTCAAAAAAACCACCTGCGGTTTTTTACACGATGAATCTAATGCCAATCGTTGCGGTGCTGGGATCTTTCTCGGCGGGCTGGATTTCAGACAAGTTTTTCAAAGGCCACCGCTCTCCCGTCGCGATGACACTCTACTACGTGGAAAGCCTCGTGATTCTTTGCGCGGCAACGGTGATTTACATGGGCATCGTTGGGCCGACTCCCGGCGGGATATTTCTCGGCTGCCTGTTTTTGATTCTGGTCTCGCTCACCGCAAACTCCACCCACGCCATTGTCGGCGCCGCGGCACCGATGGACATCGGCGGACGAAAGATGGCCGGCTTTGCAACGGGCGTGATTGATTCATTTCAATACTACGGTACAGCCATCGCACTGCCGATCACGGGACGGTTGATTGATAAATACGGCTGGGGCGTGTGGTATCCCACGATGGCGGGATTCGGGTTCGTGGGAGGCTGCGCCATGCTGATGGTGATGCGAAAACAGAAATTGATGAAAGCGAAAGTTGCCGCCTGATTCAACCGGCCAAGTTCACGCCCTCACGCGAGAGCAACGTCTTCTTCCACTCCAACCCGCCCGAGAATCCGCCAATCTTCCGGTTTGCCGCAAGCACGCGGTGACACGGAATCAACACCGGGATGGGATTTGCCCCGCACGCTCCGCCCACTGCACGCACGGCTTTGGGTTTCCCGATGCTGCGGGCAATTTCACCGTAACTGCGCGTGTTGCCGGGTTTGATCTTCTTCATTGCAAGCCAGACACGCTTTTGAAATTCCGTCCCGCACGAAACATCCAACGGCGGCAATTCAACCGGCGCGCGACCGGCAAGAACATGTTTCAGCGCCGCCTCAGTCTGCCGATGCCACGCGTTGAGAGTTGCTTGCCGAGCCAGAGCCACGCGACGGCTGGTGCTCCCGGGAGCGCTGGCATCTTGCCGGCGTGTTTCTTTCTCCAAACCTCCGGCGCGTGCTGACTGGATGCTAGCGCTCCCGGGGAAATCAAGCCGCGAGAGACCCTTCTCCGAGTAATGTGCGGTGAAAGTTCCGTCCGGCGTGAGTACGTCAAATCGGGTAAAGGCGGCTTGACCCATAAATACTGTGTTCAATGGTTTCGCAAAAACCAATAGACAATGCCGACCAGCAGAAAAAACAACAGCGCCATCAGACCAAACAGACGGTTTCGTGCGATGCGCTTTTCCTTGCGGAGCGGCCTTAATCCCTGAACACCACCCGCCGCAAGGTAGCTCACAAGCTTTGGGTTCGTGGTGTTTGGACCATCGAAATAATTTCGCATCCGCTGGATCAACGCGGGCAGATCGTATTTCCGCACGCCGTGTTCGTTGTAAAGTTCCGGCGCAGTAACGAAAGCTTCAGGCGTGGCGTTCAGCCGGTCGCGATCCACCGTTTCAAACACCGGCGCTTCCGGCGCAGGCACAACTGCCGACTCCGGCAACGGCGTGGGAATGTTGTGGCTGATGGTTGCGCCATGCGGCACCGCGGTCGAACGGAGGCGTGGTTGCTTGTTGCCACGTTGCAACTGGCCGTCTAGCTGCTTGATCTGAGCTTCCAGCGCCGCGATCTGCGAATTCAACATCCGGGCACGATCTGTGTAAGGATCGGATTTTTTCTTCAGCAAACTCATGTGATGAATTTGGTCGTCACAAGGCAGTAGCTTCAATGCGGCCGGAGCAGAATCGCCACGAGCGCGCCAAGACCAAGCAACGCCACTGCCGCAAGCGGCCAGGTGAATGCCAGCCCCAGCTTGCACAACTGACCGACGCTCATCTCGGCCAGCGAAATCCCGGCCTTGGCGGGAGGCACGTTGCCCGACACTGTGGTCGTAGCCTGTCCTGACAAAACCGGAAACTTTAGCCGCGCACCATTCCATTCCATGCGGGCGTTCTCAATCGTGGTAAGGGCGCGTGTGAGTTCCACGTTGAAATTATCCTTCGACCACGTCTCCTCGTTGATGTTTTGGACCTTGGCCAACGCGTCGCGAAATTCGCCGATGCTCTTTGCCATCTGCTCGGCATCACGGCGCGCGGTAAATTCCGTCTCCTCGAGCAAGCCCAGACCGCGCGTAAGATTCTGGATCATTTCGGTGCGTCCCGCCTGGAACTCGGTCTGGCGACGACGCACTTCCTCAAGCGCGGAGCGTTCCCGTTCGAGTTCCTCCTGTGCGCGCTTCAGTTCGGCAAGGCGTTGTTGCGCTTCTGCGACCTTCGAGTCCACTTCTTCACGCGTCGGGGCGCGAAGCGTGGTGGTGGTGGACGAGGTCGTGCCATAGGGCGATTTGTGCGCCTGAAAATCGGTGTCAACAAAATCCGTGGTGTCGTGTTGCGAAGCCATGCCGCGACTTTAGACAGGCGTGGAAATCGTGTAAAGCAGCGTATGCGGGAAGTTATCCCGCAATTGCACACAAAGACACGAACACTCAAATCGTGTCGGGAAGTTTTTCACTTGGGTATTCTCCACACCGTTGTTCTAATCTCACCGTGTCCAGTGTGCGCCGCGCGGTGATTGATATCGGCACCAACTCGGTAAAAGTGTTGGTTGCCGACGTCTCGGGTCTTCAGGTCTCACCCATCCTTGAAGACAGCCGTCAAACCCGCCTTGGACAGGGCTTCTACGAATCCCACCACCTGCAACCCGACCCCATCCGGAAGACTGCCAAGGCTGTGGCAGAGTTTTCCGAAATCTGCCGACAACAGAAGGTTGAATCCATACGAGTCATAGCCACGAGCGCCGCGCGTGACGCAGTCAACGCGCGTGATCTTGTCGAAGCAATCGGGAGAGCATCGGGCTTGGATGTGGAAATCATCTCCGGAGAGCAGGAAGCGGACTGGGCTTACAAAGGCGTGACGAGCAACCTTGAGCTGGCGAAGCATCCATTGCTGCTGCTTGACGTGGGCGGCGGGAGCACGGAGTTCATTCTCGGGCACGGTGAACAGACAGATTTACGTCATAGTTTTCCACTTGGCGCGGTTCGTTTGATGGAACGATTGCCAACGACAGACCCGCCTGGGGTGGAAGGATTGGAAGATTGCCGCGCGTGGTTAAAACACTTTTTGCATGAGGAAGTCCGTCCACGACTCGAACCTGAGTTGCGTAATGAAGCCCGCCACGGAGGTCGCCGGGATATTTTGCTCGTCGGCACCGGCGGGACTACAACCATCCTCGCGCGAATGGAGGCGAAACTGGAGAATTACGATCGTAATCGCATCGAAGCAGTACGGCTGACCCGCCCGCAGGTGACAGCGCATCTGGAGAACCTTTGGAGTCTGCCATTGGCTGAAAGGAAAAGATTACCCGGCCTCCCGCCGTTGCGGGCGGACGTGATTCTGACGGGTGTTGCGATCTATGAATCTGTGATGCTGGAGTTCGGCTTCAGTGAACTGCGCGTCAGCACACGCGGCCTGAGATTCGCGGCACTGATGCCGGAATGAAGCGCTTGTAAACTGACAGATTGACGCGCTTTTACTTCGATTGCGACAGAAAGCAAACAGATTTTTTTTTGTGAACTGTTTTGCGAAAAACTTTCCATTGACCCTGTCGCGATTCCGTGGCGTGATGATGTGCGATACACGGACGTAATTCAGAAATGCCACGAGTCACTCTCAAAAACGGGAACGGTCACTGCGCGCGCGGCAACGGTGCGAGCAAATACGACGCTCATAACAAGGTTCTTTCGGACACGTACGGCGCCTTTGCCGATCTGCGCCGGGAACTTTCCGACACAAAGACAACGGTTGCCAGCCGCGAAGATATTCTCCGCAGCTTCGCCACCTGTCCGGATTCGCAACGCTCCTGGCTGTTGCTGGAGGATTATTTCGAGAAGCTCTCGCTCTCCCGGAAAGATTTTCCCGCCGCCGACTGGTGGCCCAAGATGCTCGCCGCCACCGGCAACACCCGTCTCGAAGAACTCGCCTTCCTGTTCCTCCGCGCCAAACGCTCCATGCCGCCCGAACTTTCTCCGCACGCGAACCTCGATCGCTTCGCGCGTGCGCAGGAGGTGGAGCAGGAACGCAAGCTTGTCCACGAACTCGAAAACTGGCTGTTCCCCCAACAGCCGCCGCACCTTGACACACCTCGCGCCACGCTCCGCGTCGTTTGCTC
>JABFSR010000130.1 GCA_013140495.1 Verrucomicrobiota bacterium | reverse complement strand
TCACCACTTCATGCACGCGAGTTTCAGGTCGGGGATTCATCCTCGATTTGACATCCAAGTCATGCAAAGGGGCGGGGATTCGATCCTTGGCCGGCACTGAGAACTCAGTCACCTTCAGATTTATCAGAAGCAAATCATAAAACAGCAAATTGCTGCGGCAGCAAAATGAAAACAAATACCATCGTCGCGCTCATCGGGGGGATTTTAATTCCCGCCTCACTTGTCTGCGCCCAGGAACAAAACACCAGATTGGAACGCGCAACGCCCCACCCATCGGCGGATGCCATTGTTGATGGTGCGACTCGTGAAGCCGCCAGTTTCTACGGCCCTTACTCGCCCACTCGCGAAGCCTCCGGCACAAGCTGGCAGCCCGAGGCAACGCCTGCGGCTGGACTGGTCTCCACACGCGGAAACTGGACTTGGACCACTCGCGCCGTTGCGTCCGTGGTTTACACCTATCAGGGCGGCAAACGTGGCGACGATGGTGTTTACAGCCCGAACATGCTGGTGTTCATGGGCAATCGCGCGCTTGGAGCGGGAACGTTCGGCATACACACCACGTTCACGGCGGAATCCATCTCGGTCAATGACAGTGGCTACGCGGAATTGTTCCAGACCGGCACCACGGGCAATGGCAGGACGCCTCTCATTGACCGCCAGCATCCGCACGATCTCTTTTCGGAACTGGCCGCGAGCTACAGCCTGCCTCTCAATGACGTTAGTTCCGTTTTTGCCTACCTGGGCCTTCCCGGTGAACCCGCCCTGGGTCCGCCAAATGTGGTGCGGCGATTTTCCGGGATTGATTTCCCCGAAGCACCCCTTTCGTATGACTGGTTTGATTCCTCGCACACATCGTTTGGTGTGGCCACGGTTGGCTGCATCTGGAATCAGTTCAAGCTCGATGGGTCAATCTTTTCGGGCCGCAGGCCGGATGAGCACCGGTCTGATCTGGAGACAAAGCTGCGCTGGCCGAAGTTCGATTCACAAGCCATCCGGCTTTCTTACAACCCGGCTCCGGCGTGGGCGTTTCAGGTCAGTTACGGGAACGTCATCAGCCCTGAAAAACTCAAGGAGCGCAGGGATGTCCCCCCTGAAGAACAAAAGGCGAACAGGGACGTTGTGCGTTTGACCGCCTCGGCCATGTACCAAAAATCCTGGGAGGAATTCAACTGGCAGACGATTTTTGCCTGGGGACAAAATCAAGAGAACCCCGGCAAGACGTTCGACGGTTTCCTGCTGGAATCAGCCCTGAACATCCGTGAAACCCACACCATCCTTGGCCGCATCGAGCGCGTGAGCAAAGATGGGCTGTACCCGCTGAGGGATCCGCTCGAAGATGAAAAATTTACCGTGAACAAGGTCAGTCTCGGCTACATCTACGACTTCCCCAAGTTTCATCAGGTGCGATTTGGCATGGGCGGATTGGGCAGCGCGCATTTCATTCCCTCCAGTCTCAAGTCCACCTATGGCGACATGCCAATGTCCCTCCAGTTGTTTGTGCGCGCAAAACTGTGAACGGGAAGTTCAATTCGCTGAGTTGACACGACTTCCGCGCGGGAGTAGAACCTTGCTAAACCTTGGGTGGATTATGCAAAAGCCGAGTACGAGAAGAAGCGAAATGAACTCAACTCTGTGTAAATACACCGGACTGACCCCTTCATGAAGATGAACGACATTGAACAAACCTACTCAAAGCTTGTTGTGGGAAACCACAGTCCTGAAAACAGCTGTTTTGCGACGGATAACGATGTCTTGCTTGTCAAACCGCGGTCAAAAGTCCCTCAAAAGGTCGTAATTCAGCATCATTTTGTAAGCGCGGCGGATGGAAAAACGAAATCCAAATTCGGGTGGGTCAAAGAAGTGGCTGCATTTACGTTTACTGATTTTGTTACTCGTTACATCGGCAAAGGAACACTGACACCGGCAGAAAGTGAACACATTTTGACAATGCTAGAATCCATCCAGAACTTAGCTGTGAACACGCCTGTCACGTGCAATTACAAGTCTCGTGGAGTAATTGAGCAGAGTATGCAATTAACAGTCCACAAAGTTTTCTTTTATTCAGCGTAGCTGTCATGAAATTCAAAGTAACGACGCAAAAGCTCTTGGTGACTTTCGACTCGAAGAATCCCAGTCAATTAACTGACGACTTTCTGGTTGTGGTCTTGGAAAGCGCACAACCAAAATTACTTGGCGTCAGAACCAAGAAGATCGCCACGTCTGGTTTGATGATTTATGTAGGACAGGAAATCACGGTTAATGACCTTTTTAAGGAACTGGTGGATACCGGACGCAAAATCGAGAGCGTCGAACAAACGCTACGCGTCCTGGAGAACTACATCCAGAAGCTTCAAGAGTTCCGCATCGGAAATCTTCTGAACGTCGAAGCAGACGAAGCAAGCGGCTTCAAATTGGTGAAGCTGGCTGACTCGCCACCGACCACAAACGTCAACAAACTTCCCTGGCCTAACCGGCCATCTCGCACAACTGATGAATAGTATCTAGCGGCACTCAGGTCGTGCCGGAGCAGGTGGTATTGAATTGAAAAATTGAAACCGAGATGAACATAAAGTTGAATGAGAAATGACAACCAAAAGGCGGTGGCCGGGCTTGCGCCAGTAACTCCGCAACCGCGCATGAGCCAACACCCGTACCTTCGCGTGCCGGCTTGCCTTTTTCACGGAGTGGGAAGGCCTTTTTCACGAATCGCGTGATTGTTGTTAGCGCACAAGGCTGTCCGCGTTCCGCGTGCCCGCTACGCCCTGCCTGACTTCGTCTTTGATGCGCGGCAGCAAATCCGAATCCGCGTTCGTTCATGGCAGACACAAAACAACCTGAATCCTTCCTGGCCAGATTCCTCGTCCTGAAAGGCGCGGCGCGCGAACTCTGGATCACGTTCGCCGTGAAATTCCTCGGCGTGACGGCTTACAAGCTGATGAACGTCACCCTGGTGCTGTGGCTTTCATCCGACTTCGGCTTCAGCGCTCAGATGGCGCTCCGTCTGGTGCTGGCGTGGTCGCTCTCCATGACGGTCGTCGTCTTGCTGGTCGGAACGAAGCAAGGTGCGAACATTGTGTTCAACTGGCCGACCAATGCACCCGGCTTCGCCCTGCAATGGTCAACGAATCTCGAAACAACGATTTGGAGCAATGCAACGCTATCGCCTTTGATCGTGAGCGGGCAGTACACCGTCAAAAGGGGGTCAGTCCCGAGTATTGACACAAAATCGGAGCGGGAGTAGAACCGGGTCATGCCTCGTGCGTTGCGCATCGAACATTCCGGCGCGATTTATCCTAGTTCCACAAACGTGCTGTGCGGTCTGCATAATCCTACTGTCATTCTTCCTTTACGCCCTGCCTGACTTCGTCTTTGATGCGCGGCAGCAAATCCGAATCCGCGTTCGTTCATGGCAGACACAAAACAACCTGAATCCTTCCTGGCCAGATTCCTCGTCCTGAAAGGCGCGGCGCGCGAACTCTGGATCACGTTCGCCCTGAAGTTTCTGGGCGTGACGGCTTACAAGCTGATGAACGTCACGCTGGTGCTGTGGCTTTCATCCGACTTCGGCTTCAGCGACCAGATGGCGCTTCGCATGGTGCTGGCGTGGTCGCTCACGATGACGGTGGTCACCTTGCTGGTCGGTTCGCTGACGGATGCCATCGGGTTGCGCAAAACATTTTTTCTCGGTGTCTCGATCTGTGTGATCGCCCGCGCGGTGATGGCTTTTACGACGGTGAAATGGCTGGCGCTGGCTTGTGGCCTGTTTCCGCTGGCGGTCGGAGAGGCTCTTTGCACGCCGGTGCTGGTGGCGGCGGTGCGCAAGTATTCCACCACGCAGCAGCGTTCCGTCTCGTTCTCGCTCTTCTACACGATCATGAATCTTGGCTTTCTTGTGGCAGGTTACATCTTCGATTACGTGCGCAAGGGCATGGGAGAATATGGCAATCTTGATCTGCCTCTGATTGGAACAAGCGTGACGACCTATCGTGCGCTGTTTCTGGTAAGTCTGGCCATCGAGATTTCAATGTTGTCGGTGGTTTATTTCATGCGCAGAGGCGCGGAGGTGACGGACGAAGGAGTCCGGATCATTCCAGAGCAGGTCAAGTATCCGAACGCAAACCTTTGGACTTCGTTCGGCCTGACCGTGCGCGACAGTGTGCGCGACACGATCAACTTATTTGCCGGACTCTTGAAGCAGTCCATGTTTTACAGACTGCTGGCGTTCCTGATGTTGATCGCGTTTCTCAAACTGATCTTCATGCAGATAGATTACGTGTTTCCAAAGTTCGGAATCCGCGAACTCGGTCCGGGCGCGCCAGTCGGTCGGTTGCTGGCGCTGAACAACTGGATTGTGATACTCATCGTTCCATTCATAGGAGCGATGACCCAACGCTTTCCCGCCTATCGCATGGTGATCGTGGGTGGAATCATCTCGGCTGCATCCGTTTTTTTCATGGCCCTGCCGACGGTGTGGTTTCAATCGCTGGCGGATGGTTCGTTCGGACGTCTGATCGGCCATAGCTATCTTGGTTTGGCGGGCGACGTGCATCCCTATTACGTCATGACGACGATCTTCGTCATCTTCCTCTCGATTGGGGAAGCGTTCTATTCCCCGCGTGTTTACGAGTACGCCGCCTCCATTGCGCCCAAAGGACAGGAAGCATCGTATTCCGCGCTGTCCTACATTCCGTTCCTGCTGGCGAAGCTGCTGGTCGGCACGGTTTCTGGCCCGCTGCTCGCAAAGTACTGCCCGGAGGTGGGCGTGAGACAATCGTGGATGATGTGGCTGATCGTGGCGCTGATGGCGACGGTAGCACCTGTCGGATTGATCGCATTGCGCAAAGTGATCCGCGTGAAGGAAGCCGGGCGGGAGGAGTAGAACGCCTGGAGCGAAGCACATTCTTACTCTTACTCAGGCCGGGACGTGAGGATTACGATTAAGAAAATGATTAGGGTTAAGAACCTGTGGGGTGGTCGCTATTCTGGCAGCAACACTCGAAATCTCCCGCTTGCCAACTCCGCCCGCGCTCTGTTCTAATTCTTCCGTGCTACAACAGCAGACTCTCAGCCGCGCCTCCAGTTTTTCCGGCACCGGCTTGCACAGCGGCAACCGCGTCAACATGACGTTCCTGCCCGCGCCGCCCAATTCCGGCGTGCGTTTCCGGCGCGTGGACCTGGACGGAAAACCCGAGATCGAGGCGCGGGTGGAAAATGTTTCCGAGACGAACCGTTCCACCACGCTTGCCAAGGGCAACATCAAGGTTCACACGGTGGAACACGTCCTTGCCGCGCTCGCAGGCTACGGCATTGACAACGTCGTCATCGAACTGGATGCGAACGAACCTCCCATTGGCGACGGCAGTGCACGCGAGTTCTGCAAGATGATCCAATCGGCAGGCATCGTCCCGCAGAACGAGAAGCGCGAGCCTTATGTCGTCACGGAGCCCATCGAACTCAAGATGGGTGAGACGATGATGACGATTTTTCCGGATGAAGGGTTCAAGATCACCTGCACCAGCGCGGACAAGGGCGGAAGGTTCACACAATTTTACTCGACTGAAATCACACCGAAACTTTGGGAGCGCGAACTCTCGGAGGCGCGGACGTTTTGTTTCTTCGAGGAGATCGAGTTCCTCATCAAGAACGGGCTCATCAAGGGCGGTACGTTGGAGAACGCCGTGGTCATCCGCGACGACGCCGTGCTGACGACCGAGCCGCTGCGTTATCCCGATGAATTCGTGCGGCACAAGATGCTCGACATCGTGGGCGACCTCTCGCTGCTCGGAAGGCCGATTCACGGGCATATCATCGCAGTGAAGCCAAGTCATTCGGGCAATTGCGAACTGGCCCGGCGACTCGCGGCGCAGATGATCAAGCCATTGCGCAAGGCGCAGACATTCGCACCGCCGCCGCCGGTGGCTGCTGACCAGGCCGTGGCTGCTCCGACGGAGGAGGGCGATGAATCGGGCGCGCTGGGCATCGCGGAAATCGTCAAACTCCTGCCGCATCGTTACCCATTCCTGATGGTGGATCGCATCACGATGATGAAGGGCAACCGCATCACCGGCATCAAGAACGTTACGATCAATGAGGGCTATTTTCAGGGCCATTTTCCGGGACACCCGATCATGCCGGGCGTGTTGCAGCTTGAAGCCATTGCGCAGGTGGCGGGTGTGTTGTTGCTCAAGTTCATCGAAGCACCGAATCAGGTGGCGTATTTTCTTTCCGCCGAGGACGTGAAATGGCGGCGGCCCGTTTTCCCGGGAGACGTGCTGGTGATTGAAGTCGAAATGACGAGAATGCGCGGCAAGATCGGCAAGGGAAAAGGCGTTTGCAAAGTCGGCGGTGAAATCGTCAGCGAGGCGAACGTGACCTTCATGTTGCGGGACGCCTGAGTTATGAGTGACATCCACCCGACAGCGATCATCCACCCCAAGGCGCACATCGGCAAAGGCTGTAAAATCGGCCCCTACTGCGTCATTGGCGAGCACGTTCAACTGGGAAACAACTGCGTTCTCCACTCGCATGTTGTCATTGACGGCCATACAAAGCTTGGGAAGGAGAACGAGATTTTTCCATTCGCCAGCATCGGCCTCAAGACGCAGGACTTGAAATGGAAGGGCGGCATCACGCGCACAGACGTTGGCGATCACAACACATTCCGCGAATACGTCACGATCCACAGCGCCACGAGCGATGGCGAAGTCACCACGGTCGGCTCGCACAATCACATCCTTGCCAATTGCCACATGGCCCACAACGTCACGCTCGGCAGCCATATCATCATGTCCAACGTCGCCACGCTTGGAGGACACGTGACGGTGGAAGACCGCGCAATCATCGGCGGGCTGGCGGCAATCCACCAGTTCTGCCGCATCGGCAGGATGGCGATGATTGGTGGTTGCTCGAAGGTGGTGCAGGATATTCCGCCATTCATGACCGCCGATGGCAGTCCGGCAAAAACAGTCACGGTGAACAAGGTTGGCATGGAGCGGAACGGCATTTCAGACGAGGCGCAGCTGGCAATCCGCCAGGCCTACAAGATTTTGTTCCGCGAGAAGCTGACAATTTCCAACGCGGTGAATCTGGTTGAAAAGAAGATGCCGCCACTGCCGGAGATCCAGCACCTGATCAAATTTGTCCGCACCAGCGAGCGCGGAATCAGCAAGTAAGGCGGGTCGCGTCGTTGCGGAGCGATGCGCGAAACCCGAATGAACAACTGAACCGCACGGCAATCAACCTTCGATTGCTTCACCACGCATTTTTGGAAAAGTGAAACATCATGAAGATAATCATGCCAATTATCAGCAAGCTCTCGGGCACTGTAATGCAACGAGCACTGCGGGCAGGTGCTGCACACGTAACTTCCCTTGCGTCCCTTGGTGCGGCGATTCTGGCTGCCGGCTGCGCAGTCACGAATCCGCAATCCACCAGATCATCCGGTGGTGTTCAACTCACCAAGCTCGACGACCGCGTGCGGGTTGAAATCAACGGCCAGCTTTTCACAGAGTATTTTTTCAAGGGCGCGGCCAAGCCGTATTGCTATCCGATCATCGGGCCGGGCGGCGCGGGCATGACACGCGACTGGCCGATGAAGGAGACGCCCGGTGAGGAACGTGATCATCCGCACCATCGCGGCTTCTGGTTCGGCCACGGTGACGTGAATGGCGTGGACGTGTGGACGGACAAGGGCGAGAAGACCGGCAAGATCGTTCACAAGGGATTCTTCGAATTCAAATCAGGCAGGAACTCCGGTGTGATTGTTTCTCGCAATGACTGGGTGGACTCCGCCGGCAAACTTCTATGCACGGATGAGACCAGGATGCGTTTCTACAATTCCGGTGCTGCACCTGCCCGCTGGTTTGATTTTGAAATCACACTTCACGCCTCGAACGGTGACGTGCATCTCGGTGACACCAAGGAAGGCGCGCTGGCAATCCGCATCGCCGAGACCATGCGTCTTGTGAAGTCCACGCCCAGGGGACAGAAACCAATTCCCGGCGACGGCCACATTTTCAACAGCGACGGCGTGCGGGACGGCGAAGCCTGGGGCAAACACGCGGCGTGGGTGGATTATTACGGCCCGGTCAACGGCAGGACGGTCGGCATCGCGGTGTTCGATCATCCGTCAAATCTGCGGCATCCGACGACATGGCACGCGCGCGATTACGGTTTGCTCGCGGCGAATCCTTTTGGCGCGCACGATTTCGAGGGCAAGCCCAAGGGCACTGGCGATTACACGATTCCTGCCGGCAAAAGCCTGACGTTGCGCTACCGGATTCTGTTGCACGAAGGCGACGAGAAACACGGCAGGGTGGCGGAGCGCTTCAAAGAATTCGTGCAATCAGCGGCGACGGTGGCGAAATAGTTGTGCCGGACTTTTATGGCCGCCGCTTACTTGTTTTCGAGTTGTGCGGAGTCATCGCCAGTTTTCGATGGCACGTCGTTTGGGGTAATCCGACGCACCCCGCCTGAGACAAAAACAACTCCTTTCTCATCTAGCTTGAGCTTTGGATGGCTGTCAGTGAGGTCGTAGGTCTGGTGTGCGGTCATCTCGCCGTCCGTATTGAAGGAAACGTAGGTACAGGATTGTCTGCCCGTACGCCAGAGGGCATGGAGGTGATTGTTCTTGTCGAGCTGTTGTTCGAGATCGCTGAAGGAAACCATCGGGCCGATGGCTTGAACCTTGAGCACGCGGGATTCGGCGGCGTCGGTGAGCCGGAAATAGAGCCGGAGCTGCGTGCGCAGATGGTTCGCCTGTTCGAGAGTGTAGCGGCGCATTTCCGGAACGCGATTGGTCGAGCCGGGCGCGAGCGGCACGCCGAATTCCTGTGTCCACAACTTGGCTCCACGTATGACGTCGAAGTTTTTTGGCGGGCTGATGATTTCACTATTCCAATCCTTCACACGCACCGTGGCAACAATGCTGTAACGGCCGGGACGCAGGGCGGAAAAGTACGGCGCAAGGTCCACGCGGCGGGTGGCGATCTTGGAGGTTTCGACTGTGAACTCGCCGGGTGCAGGGGCTTCGCCGAGTTTCTCGACCACGAATCCGTCCTGCGATTCGATGTGGAACGTCAACCAGTCCGCGTCCTTGCCGAAGTCGAGGGCCTGGCCTGAACGGTTTGAAATGCGCGCCGCAGCAGTGAGCGATTCGCCGGCCAGAAACTGCTCCTGATCCAGACGGACCTCGATCGCAACCTGTGCCTGTAACGACAGCATCGAGGCTGCTATGCTGAATAGAATGGCGTATGTTTTCACCTCGCCACTCTAACGGCGGGCGATTTCGAGGCAAGCGCCAAAACTCACTTACAAATTGCGCTCGAATGAGTGGCGAACAGGGCAGCTCTAATTCGGCGGTAACTCAATACGTCAGCAACTGAACCAGATTCTGGCCGGCCGTAGTCAATTCCCAATGACCATTGCGTTTGATGACGAGTTTGCGGCACGGGTGCTCGCGCTGCTCGGCTTCGTTCACGGACAGCAACTGGAACTTTGATTTGCCGGAAACTTCGGTGGCGGACTTCGGTGTGATTTGTACCGGTATGCCGTTGAAGTTAAGCGCGAGTTCGTAGCCTGCGACGCCGTCCTTTTGTGCCGCAGGATTTGCGCGGATGAGCGGCGCGTAGCGTTTCAGCCACGGAAAATCCGTGTTGCGAACAAAGACACGGCAAAGCACGGGCTGTTGTTGAATGTGCTGAACCAGATTGAATTTCGAGCCGAGATGTTTTTGATCGAGAAGAATCTGGAGAGGGTCCAGCCCGAGAAGATTCTGGCCGTTCCACTGGCTGTGGTCGTTGCGTTGATCAGGGAATTGCTTTTTGTACCACGCAGGAAATCCCTCGTTCACGAAGAGATTGATCTCGAAATGAACATGAGCGCGTTCCTTTGAGATGCCCTCGCGAGTGTTGGCGGTGCGACCCATGATGCCGATGGATTCGCCGGCCTTGACGGTCACTCCCGGTTTCAAGTCGGTTCGGATTTCACTCAGGTGAGCGTAGGTGGTGTAAACCTCGAGTCCATCCACCTGATGCCGGAGGATGATGTAGTTGCCATAGTTGGAGAGGGACGGCTTGCGATTCACATAGGCAACGGTGCCATCAGAAGAAGCCATGACGGGATCGGTGGGTTCACCGCGTTTATTACGTTGCAAACAGCGGATGTCGAGCCCTTCATGAAACTGGCGTCCGTCCGAGCGGACACAGCCAAATGTCCCGCTGGTCCAGGTCTTGCCGGTGGTGGGAACAAAAAACTTTTCCTCGCTGCCCCGCTCGAAGATGGCGCGATTGGCGGTGGGAAGTTGAAAGGGTTCGGCGATGCTTGTCCTGGTGAACGATGTCAGCAGTATGAAAATGATGGCCTGCATGGCAGGCGGGAGACTGAACGTCATTGCGAATTACTTGTTGGCCTGCTTGACGGCGGCATTGATGCCGTGAACGATCTGGTCGGTTTCCTCCCAGCTTGCGTCGGGCGTGAAGGTGATGATGCCATTGCGAATCGGTTTGGATGGCAGCGGCGCGCCGAGCCAGCGATCATGGATGGGGTCCTTGCCGAACTGCGTGCGGATGGCGAGTCGTTTCTGGGGGTTGGCGGAAGTGTATTGTTCGAGCAGCCAGGAACCCTCGCGTTTAAGCTCGATGTGCAGGCTGAAGCCGCCGGTGTTCGTGACAATGCTCGCTGACTCGATGTGCGCCTCGTAAAGGAACGGCGTGCGTTCGGCATACACCAGCATGGGCGATGAGCGGCAGATGGAGACAGTTTCACCACGACCCATTGCAGGGCTCGTTTCCATATAAACGCGCAGCGTGGCAACCTGCTTGTCGGCACTTTTCTTCGAGGATTGACACCCGCTCAATGTGAATGCGAGCAGCGACAGGCAGAAAATGATGTTGAAACGCACGCGGCGACTTACCATAGTGGCACACACGAAATCGCAACTGCGAATCAATGTAAAGACACTTATGGGCAAACAACTCAACAAGACCATCAAACGCCGCCGTCGTCTGGCCTACCTTAAACGACGCGCCACCGCCATCAAAGCCAAGCGCAAGCCGGCTGCGGCCTGAGACATCGTCGCGAAATGAAAGCCGCCTGCGAGGGCGGCTTTTTGTTTTGTGACAGGCAAGATTTTGAGTTTCGACTGGAAGCCGGGCTTGTTACGCTGGCGACGACATGAACATTCCCGATCATCGGAAGGCCATTGACCAGTTGGACGCGCAACTTGTCCGGCTGCTCAACGAGCGCACGCAGCACGTTCTTGCCATTGGCGAACTCAAGCTCAAGGCCGGCGAGGAAATCTATGCGCCGCATCGTGAACTCGCCGTGCTGGATCGCATCTGCAAACTCAACCGTGGTCCCATCACCGACGATTCCCTGCGCGCAGTGTACCGGGAGGTCATGTCCAGCGCTCTCTCGTTGGAGAAGCTGCTGACCATTGCTTATCTCGGGCCGGAGGCGACGTTCACGCATCAGGCTGCGATACGCCGCTTCGGTTCGAGTTTGAAATACGCCGCGCAAAAAACCATTGCGGACGTCTTCTCCGAGGTCAGCAAGAGCCGCGCGGACTACGGTGTTGTACCCGTGGAGAATTCCACCGAGGGCGTTGTCACACACACGCTCGACATGTTCGTGGAGAGTGAGCTGAAAATCGTTTCGCAGATCGTGCTGCCAATACAGCAATGTCTGTTGAGCAATTCACCGCGCGCCCGGATCAAAAAACTTTACGCGCACCCGCAATCCCTCGCGCAATGTCGCGGCTGGATTCAGAACAATCTGCCGCGCGTGGAAATCATCGAAACGTCCTCGAATGCGCGCTCGGCGGAACTTGCAGCCAAGGAGAAAAACGCTGCGGCGCTTGCCGGCCTGCTGGCGGCGGAAAAATATCAGCTCGACGTTCTTGAACGGGACATTCAGGACAACGCGGCGAACGCGACACGCTTTCTAGTGCTCGGACGAAAATGCAGTCCTCCCACGGGCCGGGATCGGACCAGCTTGATGGTCAGCATGTCGGACAAGGTGGGGGCGTTGCACCATGCGCTGGCTGCATTCCGTCGTTGCGGCATCAATCTCACCAAGATCGAGTCACGCCCCAGCAAGCGGAAGGCATGGGAGTATTTCTTTTTCATAGATTGCGACGGCCACGCGCAGGACAAGAAAGTCGCCAAGGCCATGGCGAGTCTCGAACAGGAATGCAGCTACGTGAAGGTGCTTGGCTCGTATCCGATGGCGGAGTGATTGTTGAACAATCCCGGCGACAACTCAGAATCAAGAAACGGATCAGCGCGTTGCCGCCGCATCTTCGCTTCCAGCCTTCACCAGCGCTGTCTTGCGTTCCAGTTTCAACTGCCATTCGAGATGTTCCTTGCGCCATCTTGACATGTCGAACACAGCGCCCAGGCTCGCACTCGCATTGTCGCCGGTGGCTTCTTTTTCGCGGGCCAGAATCTGACCGTAAATGTCCGCGGCTTTTTGCGGTTGTTGCAACCGTTCATACACCAAACCCATCTGATACCACGCCGGCATCTGCCATGTGACGTTTGTGTTGAGCATCGAAAGCGTCCGATAGATTTCAAGCGAGTTGATATAATCGCCTTCCTTGTAAAGCTGGTTTGCGATGTCATTGCCCGTGCGTTGCTGCCAATAGACCCAGTCGGCGGGGCGGTTGGTAGAGGCGGCCTGCTGGGTCTTTAGCAGCAAGAGCACCTGTTGCATTGCATCGCGCGTGCGACCAAGTTTTTTTAACGAGTCCGCCATGAGGAAACGCACCTCCGCCAGGTCGGCTGAATCCGAATAATGCGCGAGAAACACATCGGACTGCGCCACCACTTCCGAGTCGCGCTTGAGCGCGGCCAGCGAGCGGATGAGTTTATAGACGATCTGCGAGCGGTTGAGCAGCGGACTGTCGAGCTTGAGCAAACGTTGCTGGAACTCGGCTGCCTCGCCGTATTTGCCCTGGAGATAATACGTGTCGGCAATCTCCGTCTGAGCCTGCAGGACGAGGCGTTTATAGTAGTCGAGGCGGTCCAGTTTCAACCGGAGCGCCGTGGTCATCACTGCGTAAAACTTCGAGAGAGCCATCACAGGTGCGCCCATCTCTCGGTAGAGCAATCCCTGTCGCAACATTACCTCCGCAGTGTCGGGATCATCCGGGAATCGCGAAACGAACTGCGAGAATATCTGTTGGGCTCGCGCGTTTTGCTTGTTGTCCTGTGCCATCAGTGCGAGTTCGAGACACGCCGTGCGATGCAACTCCACCGGCGCATCCGAGTTCAACACACGCACGAACAACTCCTCCGCCAATGTGAACAGTTTGTCACGCTTGTGCTGGATGGCCTTGTCCAGCATGCCCTGGTAATTCTTGGACGGGTCCACCTCAGTCTCACCGCGCGAGGCGTCAAGAATGTTATCGGTGCTAAGTGTTCCGGACGCATTGCGAAGTGCCGGGTTGATTTCCGGGAGCGCTTGTTGGTTTGTGTTCGCGGACAGCGCGACGCCTTCATTTCCCTGGGATTGGTGCGCGGGCGGGTGATTCGACGATGCTGTTTTTGGAAACGATCCGGATGGCTGGCCCTGACCCGATGCCGAGGCCGTTGCGACTGCGAACACGACGATCAGTGACGCTGTCGCGTGTTCGAGAATGCGCTTGAAGTTGCGGGCTTTCATTTTTTGGGCTGGGTAAAGGTCGCCTTACTCGATTGGGATGATCTGGCCGGACTGAATTCTACGTTTGGCACGATGATCGTCTCGCGTTTCGTGCCTGCAGCGTCGGGCTTGAAAAACTCAATAAACATTTGCGGAGTGATCGGTGTGTTGGTGGAAGATGATTCTGCGGGCGGCAGCTCGGGGCTGGCTGACACGGGGACTACCGGATCAGTGTTGGCCTCCGGCGTCACTTCCGGCGCAGTTTCGTCCGGGGTGGCTGTGTCGGATTTTCCGGATTGCGAGGTTTCAGCAGCAGGCAGAGGTGGCAGCGGGACATCTGGCAGCGTCGAGGTGTCCACTTCAAAGCGTAAATCTGCCGGTCCCACCCTGGCCAGATAGCCCGGTGTGCCGGCGAGCAAGACTCCCGCGCTGAGCAGGGTGCAAATGATGATGCCGCGTCCGTGCATAAGGAGACAGAGCGGACAGCCATGTCCGCCAACCAACCAACTCATTCCTTTATCGGCATCTGCATGCGTGAACTTGAGTGGAAACGGAGTCGCCAGTTCCGCGTTCCAAGTTGCGTGTTTGAGGTTTGATGTAACTTGACAGAACCCGGGGCTTGGAACTCGTTGGTTCTCCCCTTTTGTCGTGAGTTCATTTTGGTCAACTCCGGGCGGATTCTGACGATGATTCCCTTTGATGAGTTCTACTTTGCCCATTGATTTGAAGACGGAAGCCCCCCGGCCTGATCTTTCGCCGGTGAACCGCACGCTTATTGAAGAGCGTGTCAAGGGGTGCGCACGGCTTCCATCGTTGCGTAGTGTCGAGAGTGCCCTGCGTGAACTGCTAAACAGCGACCGTCGTTACACGCAACAAATTTCTGAAATCATCCGGCGTGATCCCAGTCTCACTGCGCGCCTGTTGCGACTCGTCAATTCCGTCTATTACAGTCTCGACACTCCCATCAAGAGCATCGAGGAGGCGGTGTTCTATCTTGGCATCCGGCAGATTCGCCAGCTCGCCATGGTGACGCCGGTGATCGAGGATTTCCAAAAGCTCGCGGGCAACACACCGTTTCCATGGCGCGAGTTCTGGCAGCATTGCATCGGCGTCGCCATCATGACGCGGGAGGTGATCAGTTGCGTTCAAGCGCCCGCAGATGACTCCGATTACGTGGCGGGCCTGGTCCATGACATGGGCAGAATTGTGATGGCAGCGACGTTTCCCGATCACTTCATGGAAGTTCAACACCGTGCTGCGCAGGGGCATCGTTCCTTGCTTGAAATCGAAACTGAAGTGCTCGGCATGAACCACACCGAACTGGGCGCGATGTATCTCCAGCATCACAACCTGCCCGACATCATGATTGAGACGGCTCGCTACCACCACGAACCGGAGCGCGCAAGCCACCACTTGCAAATCATCGCCGCCGTGCAGATCGCGAACCTGCTCGTGCGTCATGCCGAGATCGGCAACAGCGGTGACACCTCGATGGTCACGTCGGAGATTTGGACGCAGGCCAGCGGCTGGGATATTTTGTTCCCCGATCGGAAGGCGTCGGAACGCGCCATTGCATGTGCCGCATTGCGCCGAAGCCTCGAACGGCTGCCGTCGCTACTGCAAGGGTTGGTGTAAACAGCGCCGGATTTCGGGTTCACAGTCCGTGCTGCGATCATCTCTGCTCAAGGCGTTTTTTCATCCAGACAACTGCGCACCAACCGTGCGAGTGATTGCGGATCGAAGGGTTTGGAAAGCAGTTTCACCCCCGGAACAGCCTTCTGTTCAAGATCAGGAATTTCCTCGCCGTAACCGCTCATCAGGATCACGCGCAAACCGGGCTGTCGTATGCGCATCTGTTCCACGAGTTCGAGTCCGTTCACACCTTCAGGCAAAATCAAATCCACCAGTGCCAGACGAATTTTGCCCGAGTGTTTTTCCCAAAGTCGCATTGTCTCCGCGCCCGTGCCGGCGTCGGTGACGCGATAACCAAATTTTTCCAAGGTGGCTTTGATGAGTTTTCTCAACTGGGGATCGTCCTCCACCAGCAGCAGCGGCTCGTTTCCGACGGGCATCGCGCCGGTATCCTGCTTTGGAATCGCGGCAGCGGTCGTGGCCAGGTCGCGTCGCGCGGGCAGAAAGACTGTGAACGTCGTGCCCCTGCCTGCTGTACTCTCGACTTCGATCCATCCTTCGTGTTGTTGAACGATGCCTGTCACCACCGCAAGTCCGAGGCCCGTGCCCTTGCCGACATCCTTGGTGGTAAAAAATGGCTCAAAAATTCTTGGCAACACCGCCGGTGCAATTCCGCCTCCGGTGTCCGTGACGCGTAATGCAACATATTCACCCTCATGCGCGCCGGGTTGACGTTTCACATGGTTCGCATCCACATAGTTCAGGGCAGTGGAGAGGGTCAGCCGTCCGCCGCGCGGCATGGCGTCGCGTGCGTTGACGGCCAGATTCACGATCGTCTGCTCGATCATGCTTGCATCGGCGCAGACCGGTGGCAGCGGGTCGTGCAGTTGCAGATCAAGCACGATGTTTTCCGTGATGAGTCGCTTGAGGAGCTTGGTGACATTGGTGGAAAGGTCGTTGAGATTGACCGTGGACGGCTGCATCGGCGTGCGGCGCGAGAACGTGAGCAACTGGCGTGTGAGGTTTGCCGCGCGCTCCGTCGCTTCCACCACCTGTTGCAACATCTCCTTCGTCGTCGGCGTGATCTGTTCGTAGGCAAGGATCGTCTCCGTCTGACAGCGGATGGCTGTGAGCAGGTTGTTGAAATCGTGCGCTACGCCATTTGCAAGCTGGCCGACGGCCTCCATCTTCTGCGCGTGCCGCAACTGCGCCTCAAGATTGGCGCGCGCTGAAACATCGCGCAGGACGATGACGCTGTGGGGTTCGCCGTCCAGTGCCACGGCCCCGACGGAGGCTTCGAGTTGCACAGGCGTGGAGTCGCGGCGGATCGAGTTGAAAATAAAAAGCTCGGGTGCGCTGCCGGGCGCGTGCGAATGACCTGACTTCAACATGCGCGCTGCGTCATGCTCGGGAAGCAATTTGGAGAGCGGAAGGCCGATGAGTTCGTCCGCCTTGGTGTGGCCGAACAGCCGCGCACAGGCGTCGTTGGCCTGCGTGATGCGGCCGCTGGTTTCGAGCACCACGGCGTCCCGCGATGCTGCAAAAACCGCAGTCAGCCATTCCCTGCTTTCCCGGAGTGCTGCCATGGATAAATCGTGCGAGGTGTTGGAAGTGAAACTTCCGTGTTGCCCCGTTTGTTCCGAGTTTTGCCGGGAATCCATTCCCTGCGCCGTTGGTGTCCCTGCTGCCATAACCGGTTTTCCTTCCGTGGTACGCCGTGTTGTGTGACTTGATCCAAATCTTCCTGCGGGGCCGTTTGTAAAGCATGGTGAAGCGGGCGGCAAGAGCTTTTAATTCCGAAGCGTGTTGCTGGCGCTCCCGGGACAGACTGACATGGCGAACTTGTAATTGGAACGGGTCTCGGATGAAATTCGCCGAAGTGTTGCACACGCACGATGAACCTGACACCTGACACATGACCCCTGGCACTTCAGAATATCGCGGACGACTCGCGCCATCTCCCACCGGCTATCTGCACCTCGGCCACGCGCGAACCTTCTGGATCGCGCAGGAACGGGCGTTGCAGAGCAGGGGAAAGCTCGTATTGCGCAACGAAGACATGGATGCCAAGCGATTCAAACTTGAGTTCGCCACTGCAATGATCGAGGACATGCGGTGGTTCGGATTGGATTGGCAGGAAGGGCCGGATGTTGGCGGCTCATTCGCTCCCTATGACCAAAGCGAGCGGATGAGTTACTATCGCTCTGCACTGGCAAAGTTACGCGATGGAGGTTTCATCTATCCCTGCACCTGCTCGCGAAAGGACATTGCAGCCGCCGCACGTGCGCCACATGCGGAGGACGACGATGAAGTGATTTATCCGGGAACGTGCAGGCATCGGATGTGTGACGAGTGGCGGGCGACGGGTGACGCGAGGGATGCATGCGCCATCACGTCACCCGTCACGCGTCACGCGTCACTTCGTTTCAGAGTTCCCGACGGCGAGACCATTTCCTTCAACGACGGCCACTTCGGCCCACAGTCGTTTGTTGCCGGGAAGGACTTTGGTGATTTCATCGTCTGGCGGCACGACGATGTGCCGTCGTATCAACTCGCCTGTGTTGTTGACGATGCCGCCATGCAGATCACTGAAGTTGTGCGAGGTGCGGATCTGCTCAAGTCCACCGCTCGACAAATCCTGCTCCATCGTGCGTTGGGGCTTCAGCCGCCGGCCTTTTTTCATTGCCCGTTGATGCTGGATGAAGCCGGCGTCCGTCTTGCCAAACGTCACGATGCTTTGAGCCTTCGCAAACTTCGCGAGAGCGGCGAATCGCCCGAGGCGTTGCGGCGCGCGTGGCAACCAATCCATTAGTCGACGGCGCAGCAATGTGAGCATTGCAATACGCTCTGGAATAATCCGCATCGTTCGTCATTTCTGTGTTGCTGCGCCCGAGGACGGGCGCACCCCGCCCGTTTTGTTCGAGCCTCCTCACCCCGACTGCCACCCATCTTTACACTTGTAAAGATTCCGCTTGACTCGCTTTACAGTTGTAGAGATGATGCGCCCGTCACACCCAATCGAACCATGTCAGACAAACCCATAGAACTCACCGAGGCCGAGTGGACAATCATCAAGGCGGTCTGGGACGGCCAGCCCTGCACCGCGCCTGCCATTCAGGATAAACTTTTCAAACGCATGGAGTGGACCTACTCGACCGTGCGCACGCTCATGGACCGCATGGTCGTAAAAGGTCTGCTCGCGGCGGAGAAAAAGAGCAACCAGACGGTGTATCGCGCCGCTGTGACACGCGCGCAGGCGCAGCGGGGCGAATTGCTCTACGCGCTCAAGCATGCGTTCAACGGTGCGCTCACGCCGATGGTGCAATGCCTTCTCGACACCAAGGGCGTCTCCCGTGACGAGCTTGATGAACTCAAGCGGCTCATCTCCGTGCATGAGCAGACGCGAGGCGCGAAACGCGCTGGAGGAAAATCTGGAGGCAAGGTGTGAACGCGATTCTGGGCTGGCTCACGTCGCCGGAATGGGCGCAGGTCGTCAAGACGCTGCTCCATTCGCTGTGGCAGGCTGGTCTTTTCGCGCTGGTGCTTGGGTTGTTGCTGCGGCGCATCGCAAGTCCGGCGTGGCGCTACCGGTTCGCGCTCGGCTCGCTTGGCGGCGTGTTGATTGCCGCCGTGGTTTCGTGGGCCGTGTTGAATCAACTTTCGCACCGTCCAGAAACTTTCCCTCAAACTGTTTTGCTGCCGGATGCCCCTTTGGCAGAGCAGGGGAGTCTTGCACCCGATCCGATTGGCGATCCGATTGTGTTTCGGGTCGCCGCTACAAAACAAGCCGGTGGTGATTCGGTGAAAGCCGGTTGGACCGCGTGGCTGGCCTTGGTCTGGATTCTTGGTGCTTTGGTGATGGTGATTCGCGCCGGAGTTCAGGTGGCGGGTGCGGAACGGTTGCGTCGTTCCTGCAAACCGCTCGCCGATGAACGTGTGACGCGGTTGCTGGCAGAGGCGCAACAGGCGATGCAATTGGCGCGCAGGATTCGCGTCGCCGTTACGGACAAACTCACCTCGCCCGCTGTCGTGGGCGTGCTTGTGCCGACGCTCATACTTCCGCTCACACTGCTCACCGCGCTCACGCCGGAGCAGTTGCGCTTTGTGTTGCTGCACGAACTCGCGCACATCCGGCGCGGCGACTACTTCGCCAATCTGTTTCAACTGTTCATGGAGGCGCTGCTCTTCTTCAACCCGGCGGTGTGGTGGATCAGCCATCTGGTGCGGCGCGAACGCGAGGCGTGTTGCGACGCGCTGGCCATCGAATTGAGCGGCGCGCCTGTGGATTACGCGAAGACGTTGGTGCATGTGGCGGAGAATGTTATGTCGCCTGCGCCCGCCGCCGCGACAGCCTTTGGCGACGGTCAGCGCGAACCCTCGTCGCTCTCCGACCGTGTTCAGCGCTTGCTTGTGCCGGGCTACCGCCCGGCGTTGCGACTGACGTGGCGCGCGATGTTGGCGGCGTTGCTGGTGGGTGGTGCTCTGTTGTTTCTCTCCGCCATGGGTGCGCGAAATGTCGTCGGCGCGGTGGTGACCAATGCGACTGAAAGAGTGCCCAAGCCGATTGAGAATACAAACGCAACGACTTCATTTCAACAACAGACCAGCGGGCCAATCGAAACATTGATCAATGGAATTCAATCTACTCAATCCATTGCTCAGTCCCCGAACAAAGGCCGCCAGGCCATTCTGCAAAAGCTCAAACGAATCAAGCTCGACAAAGTGATTTATCGGGGGGTGACGTTGAATGAAGTGGTTCAAGACCTGACTGGAAAAGTCCGCAAGAGCGATCAGGAGAAGAAAGGAATCAACTTCATTGTTGATCCAAATATTCCTGGAATCGCCTACAACGAGGCGTGGACAAACTTTGTAACTGTGAACATGGATTCCGAATTGCGTGAGGTTTCGGTCGAGGAGGTTTTGAACGCGATAGTCAAATCAACCACAATGCCGGTTTCTTATTTCGTCGAGGATTATGGTATCGTGATCACTTCGGGGAAAGCTCCTGAGCCGCTTTTCACGCGCACATTCTGGCTGAATCTTGATGTTGTGTCAGCCGCGCTGGGAGTGCCCATTCCCACAAGACTCACGAATGAGACCCACGCAGCTTCCGATCCGGACGGCGTAACACGAACGAACGAGCCGTCGCTATTGTATCGGCGTTTGATGGATCGGATTCGTGATGCGGGCGTGGATTTGCAGCCGCCGAAGTCTTTGTATTTGGGTTATGGCGTTGGAAAACTGCTTGTCCGTGCATCTATGAAGGACCTGGATGCGATTGAATCATTGCTTCAAGGGATGGACACGCATCCTCCGCAGATCAACGTCAAGGCATGGTTTTATGAAATCTCCGATGATGACTTGAAGGTCATCGGGATCGATTGGCTCCGTGCCAATGCTCGAGTCGCTTCTGTCACGGGCTCCAACTCCGGATTGTGTGGGCTGCTGACCGAGGATCAATTCAAGATTGTGCAGCGCTCAATGGAGCAACGGGGTGGAGTGAAGCTGCTTTTCACTTCGGAAGTCACAACCTTGAGCGGCAGACAGGCGCAAATAATTGGCGACACAAAGATTCTTACCTTGACCAACGGCATCAACCCGCTGGCATTAAGATCACCGGGCATCTCAACTGCTCCGGATAGCACGAATAGGTTGTATCTTTCAAATCCGGTTACAATTGGGCCGGTACTGGATGTGATTCCGCAGGTTTCATTTGATGAATTCGCGATCAAGATGACGCTCTCTCCGTCCATCACAGAGTTTCTCGGCTACGACAAATCGGAAGATTCTGTGGAGGTTTACATTGATGGGAAACGCCAGAAAGCATCCCGGCCATTGCCTCGCTTTCGTGTGCGGCAATCAGAATATGCAGTGGTTATCTGGGATGGGCGGACAGTCGTCTTGGGCGGGTTGAGAGACATAAACATTTCAGTTACACCAGATGGAAAATCACAGGCGAGCGCATCTCCCAAAAGCGACAAGCAACTGCTGGTCTTCGTCACGGCCACGGTTATTGATCCGGCGGGCAATCGTGTTCATTCAGACAAAAAAATACCGTTTGGCATTCCGCCTCAGCCACCACCCAACATCAAGTCAGGATCTACGAATTCAGAGGGTCGTGTTCCCACATTGCCGGGCCTAAATCAGTCACAACCAAGTGGCAGAGCCAAAACGTTTACCGACCTGATTTCCTCCCCCGGTACGTCTTTAGTTTCCTCGCCTGTATTGCCCGACTGGAGACTTGATTGGCCAAGTGTGGCTATCAAACAAGGACTGGTTTACTGGCGCACCATCAAAATTGATTTCAATGTGGTTTCCGCTGCGCTTGGCGTGCCAGCACCAGTCAGACGTGCAAATGAGAATCAGCCTGCTTCGAATCCTGCGAGTGAAACATGGACGAACGAGGCCCATGTGTTTCTGGCGGCTTTGAAGGAGCGAATTCGCAGCGCTGGTATAGAAGTTGATCAGCCTGAAAATGGCGTTGGCCTCAGTTTGAACGACCATCGTGGTGAGTTGCTCATTAGCGCGCCACGGAAAGCCTTTGAAACAATCGTGTCTGTAGTGGAAGCGTTAAACACGCCGCCTCAAATGATCAACATGAAGGTCAAGTTCATCGAAGTGCCGGCGGAGCAGATGCGAAGTGTGCTCCAGACGGTCTTTGCCAACGCGCCTGATCCGGGGACGAATCAATTCATCGAGACTTTGTCCGAGGCGCGGACGAAGGCGTTTTTGAGCGCCCTGAAAACCATGCCCGGTGTTGATGTCCACACGTGTCCGGAAGTCACAACTCTCAGTGGTCGTCAAACGCAGATGCAGGATGTGGAAGTCCAAACGTTCAGGAGTGGAATGAAGAGCGTGCTGACGAATGGTTCGACTGAAGTTATTCGATATGCAGACTCGCTGCCGTCCAGGCCGATGGTTGACGTGTTGCCAACGATATTGTGGGACAGACACACCATCCAGATGACAGTGACCCCAACTGTGAACGAGTTCGTCGGGATGGATTATCAAAGGCGATATGATGATTCACCCATCAAGCCAAAACCACCGCAACAGCTTGAAGGAAGAGCGTTGGCCTCGGATCTTCCTGCCATCGGAATCAGAAGCGGCAGTTCACTTGGGGTGGCGGGTGTGACGAGGCCCGTGCCGCGCTATCGCATTCGTCGCGTCACAACCTCAGTTTCTGTCTGGGATGGTCAGACTGTGTTGTTTGGGAATATTCCGAACAAGGAAATCACCCGGGTAAAAGACAAAGTGCCCGTGCTTGGGGACCTGCCGGAAGTGGGCAAGTTGTTCCGCAGTGAATCTAGCAAGCCGGGCCGGAAGCAATTGATCGTGCTGATCACTCCCACGATTGTTGATCCGGCTGGCAATCGTGTTTACCCAGGTATTCAAGTTGACGGTCCTAATGAGTCTCAAAGCTTCCGAAGGTGAATTGTACGCCAGCGTTTTACCCAACGGAGCGCGACCGGTCCCCGGTCGCAGCGTGTGAATAATGAGGAGAGCTTTGAAAATCCTGGACATCTCCAAGTGTGGGTGAGCGCTGCGGGCGAGGGACCGCCTGAGTTCCGGGAACGAGCCCCCAAACTTCCTGCGTCACACGAACTCTCTCTCGCCTCTTCAGTTGTCCACGCATTTTCCGCCGGGCTGGAAGCCCGGCTCTACGGCAGGCCAGAGGCCCGCCGCCACGAAAACAGTTTCAACTTTCGCCAAGGTCGGATTTCCCCCATGCTGCGCTTGTGGAATTCGCGCCGATGCTCGCCGCCGTGGTGGTCCTGGTTTGCGCCGGGGCGAGCTTTTTCTTTTCACTGGCCGAAACCGCCCTCTTCTCCCTCAACACCTGGCAGGTGCGTCGTCTTCAAGAACGCTCAGGCGGCGAGCTTGCGGCAAAGTTGCTGGCGCAACCCCAGGATTTGCTCGCGACGATGGCGATGGGAAACACGTTCGCCAACGCGGGCATGCTTGCGATCGGCTTGTGGATGGCGCTGACGACGCGCTGGCCGATGGTCGGAACAGTGGGCGGTGTGCTGGTGTTGACGTTGCTGGGCGGCGAGGTGCTGCCGAAAACACTGGCGGTGCGCGCAGCGGAGGAGTGGTCGCTGCGAGTGGCGCGTCCGCTCGCGTGGCTGCATACACTGGCGCGGCCGTTGCATCAATTTGCCCAGCGCATCAACCGCCTGCTGCTGGCTGCCGTGGTGCCGGAATCGGTGAAGCCACAGACGGTCTTCTCGGATGCGGAATATCGCGAGTTGATTGAGTTCGCGTTTCAGCAGGGTAACCTCGCGCAGTCCGCGCGCGACATCATTCTCCAGATTGTGAGCCTGGACCGGCACACGGTGAAGGACGTGATGCGTCCGCGCGCGAAGATGGCCGCGATTCCGGATGATCTTTCCATTGAGGACATGCTCACGGCAGCGCGCAAGCATCGGCATCGCCGGCTGCCGATGTTCGACGAAACGCCGGATACGATCGTGGGCATTCTGAACACCCGCGCTTTGTTGCTCGATCCTGACGTGGACTTGTCCGAGGTGATTGAGTTTCCGTCGTTCGTGCCGGAGAGCATGAACCTGCTTCAATTGTTCAAGAGTTTGCAGCGGCAGAAACGCGGGATGGCAATCGTGCTGGATGAATACGGCGGCGTGTCGGGCTTGGTGACGATGGAGGATATTCTCGCGCAACTTGTCGGGAGGTTGCGCGGCGAAGTTGCCGCGAGCGGGTTCGTGATGGAAAAGCTGGGTGAGGGTCGCTGGCGCGTGAACGGCACGATGCGGCTGGATGATTTCCGACGGCAGTACCCGGAACTGGGTGAAGTTCCCGGGACGGAAACAATGGGTGGATTGCTGATGAAGTTGCTCGATGCCGTGCCAGCGGCAGGTGAATCCGCAACGTTCCGTGGACTGAAGCTGACTGCGCATGAGGTGGACGAACGCCGCGCGCGTGCGTTGATTGTGGAGAAAACCAAATGAAGCACCCACCAAGCACCAAGCACCAGAGAAATTCCAAGCTCAAAGATTCAAGGAGCGCGGCCTTCGGGCCGCTTCAGCCGGAACGATGCAGGAGAAGCGGATGGGAGAAACGCAGTGACGCGGAGAACGCAGAGGAACGCAGAGCCGGAGATTTTCCAGGAGCGCGGACCGCCGAGTCCGCGAGTTCCTGCCCGCACCTCCGAAACACGCGGACTCGGCGGTTTGCGCTCCTGTCCCATCGTGTGCCGTCCGTGTTGAAGTTTGATGTTTGGTGCTTCTCTGGAGCTTGGATGTTGACGCTTGGAGTTTGTTCCATCTTCCCGACATGACCACCAACCTGCTCACCTATTTCGTCCTCGGCCTGTGCCTGGTGGTGTCGTTTTGTCTTTCGGGCATGGAGGCTGGACTGTTTGCGTTGAGCCGGCTGCGGGTGCGGCGGTTGATGCATTCGGGGAAACCGTCGGCGAAGTTGCTGCACCAGTTTCTGGATCATCCGGAAAATTTTCTCTGGACGATCGTGGTCGGCAACACGCTGGTGAATTTCACCATACTGGGCTGGCTGTTTTCGGAACTGCAAATCCGGATGCCGCTTCGATCCGTCTGGTTTGCGGTCGTGTTCATGCTGGCTGTGTTTCTGTTTTACATTTTCTTTGATCTGCTGCCAAAGATGTTGTTCCGCAGTTATCCGAACCGCCTTTGTCTGATGCTGGCGCGGCCATTCCGGATCCTGCACATCGGTTTGCGACCAGTCGTGGCGGTGGCGGAGTGGTGCTCTCAATTGCTGTTGCAACTCACGGGCGGAAAGGTTTTCACCGGTCATCTCTTTGGCAACCGCGAGGAATTGCGCCAGGCCATGCAGGATTCGGGACAAGCTTTGAGCTCCGAGGAACGGGCGATGATCAATCGCGTGCTCGATCTTGAGAATCTCACCGTTCACCAGGTCGCAAGACCGCTGGCGGAAACCATCTCGGTCGAGGAGGAAACCCCCGTCGGGGAGGCGCTGAAGTTGTTTCGCGAGCACGAGCTGACGAGGTTGCCGGTCTGGCAGAAGCGCGATGGCGTGCGGCGCGTGGCCGGCTTGGTGGATTTGCAGAGCTTGATTTATCTCGATGGACTGGACGCAACACGTCCCGCCGGAGGTTTCCTGAAACCGGCATTGTTTCTCGACGAAAATCTGAGGCTCGAACAGGCGCTTGAAAAAATGCAGCGCGGCGGTGAGCGCCTCGCGGTGGTGCTGGGTCGCAACGGCCGCGAGTCCGGCGTCCTGAGTCTCCATGACATCGTCAAGACGCTGTTCGGGGAGGTGAAGCTCTGATGAACTGGGACCTCGTATTCGTAGTCGGCCTGAAAATCCTCGCGGTGCTGGTGCTCGTGATGTTGAATGGATTTTTTGTGGCGACGGAGTTCGCGCTGGTCAAGGTGCGGCATACGCAATTGTCGCCATTGGTGGCCAAGGGCAACCGCCGTGCGATGATGGCGAGCCACATCATTTCGCATCTCGATGCCTACCTCAGCGCCGCTCAACTCGGCATCACGCTTGCGAGCCTGGCGCTGGGCTGGATCGGTGAGCCGATATTTGCCGACCTGCTCAGGCCCGTATTTGGCGCGTTGGGCTGGGCCGGGCAGGAACACGAGACGCTGCGCCACACCATCGCGTTCATCATCGGGTTCGGATCCATCACGTTCCTTCACATTGTCGCGGGTGAACAAGCTCCCAAATCTTTCGGCATCCGGCAACCGTTGCAGACGGCATTGTGGGTGGCTTATCCGATGCGGGCTTTTTACTTCATTGCATTCCCGTTCATCTGGGTATTGAACGAAAGCTCCCTCGGCTTGCTGCGTGTGCTCGGTTTGCAACCCGCCCATGAGCACGAGGGCGTGTCGTCCGAGGAAGAGCTGCGCGTACTCGTATCCACGTCACAGCAACATTTCGGTGCATCCAGTTACAGCCGCGATCTCGTCCAAAGTGCCATGGACTTGCGGCATCGAAGCGTGCGCGATGTCATGCGACCTCGACAGGAGATCGTTGTGCTCGACACGGAATCCACGGTGGCCGAGTGCCTCGATGTGGCGGAGAAGACGCGTTACTCGCGATTCCCGCTGTGCGATGGCGGTGATCTCGACAAGACACTGGGGGCGGTTCACATCAAGGATTTGTTCGCGATGCGATTGAAGATCAGGACGGGGGCCGAGCTGCTGCCCGTGGCGCGGAAGATCATTTATGTGCCGGAGACAGCCCGGCTGGAACGAGTGCTGCAATTATTTCTCGAACGCAAACTGCATTTCGCAGTGGTGGTGGATGAATACGGCGGCACAGTCGGCATGGTCACGCTCGAGAACATCGTCGAGGAACTCGTCGGCCAGATTCAGGACGAGTTCGATCAGGAGAAGCCGTTGCAATCGCGCATCAGCGAAACAACGTGGGACGTGGCTGGCGCCCTGCCTTTGCACGACTTGGAGGAACTTGTCGGCGAACAATTGCGCGATGCCGGCGTGACGACGACGAGCGGCTGGGTGACGCAGCGACTTGGTGGGTTTCCCAAACCTGGCGATGTCGTCAGCGTTGGGACTTGCGAATTGCGGGTGGAGGAAATGGAAGGCACGCTCGTGGCCCGGCTGCGGTTGACCCGCAAAGCGGTCTGAGAATAACTCGCTCTGGATGGGAATGGCAGGCGTGATTTTTCCGGAAGAAACGACTCAGGCCGCCTTGAGCTTCAGAAAGTTTGCCAGAATCGTCCGGCCGTTCTCAGTGAGGATGCTCTCTGGATGAAATTGCACGCCCCAGATGGGAAATTGCCTGTGTTTCACCCCCATGATTTCGCCTTCGTCCGTCTCGGCGGTGATCTCAAGGCAGTCCGGGACTGAATCTCGTGTGATGACAAGCGAGTGATAGCGCGTGGCCGGGAATGGATTCGGCATTCCCTCGAACAAATCCTTTCCGTTGTGTTTAATAGGCGAAACCTTGCCGTGCATCATACGGTAGTTGACCTCTACGTTGGCCCCGAAGACGTGCCCAATGCATTGATGGCCCAGACACACACCGAGCGTGGGTATTATTGGACCAAATTCACGGATGACATCGTTGGAGGTGCCGGCCTGGCGTGGAGAACATGGCCCGGGGGAAATGAGCAAACGCTCAGGTTTTAGTGCCCGCACCTGTTCCACCGTGATTTGATCGTTGCGTACGACCTGCATCTCAGCGTGCATCTCACCGAGATATTGCACGATGTTGTAGGTGAACGAATCGTAGTTGTCTATGACGAGGAGCATCTGATGACCACCAAAGACTAGGGTGAAAGGGCGTCAGACGGAACAACTACTTTGGCGCCTGATGGTGGCTGCCACGAGAAGATGCAGCCTGCGTCCACTTCGTTTTCGAAATACTCCACCTTGATGGAATGTCGGCCCGCGGTCAGTTCAACCTCACCGGACTTTTCGGTCATGTGATGCCTGCCGCCGTTGGCAATGACCTGCTTGCCGTCAATGAACAGCCGCGAGCCGTCATCGGATTCGAGAAAGAAGGTGTATTTGCCGTCCTTGGGAACGCGGAGATTGCCGGTCCAGCGCACGTAAAAGTAATCCACCAACTGTGTGCCGGGAAATGCCTCCTGCGTGCTTTCGAAATTGATGTTCTTGTCCACGCGTTTGACGACGGGCTTCTTGTCGGCCGAGATCGTCGGAAAATCATCCAGCTCCTGGCCGATGTCATAATACTCACCTTGCAAACCGGTCTGGGTTGCTGCAGCCGCTGGATGAAGAAGCACGCTGGCGGGGACGATTTCCTTTGTCGCGCCAGGCGGCTGCCATAAGAATTTGCACCCCGCGTCCACATCGTTTTCAAAGAACTCGATCTTGATGTCATGGTCGCCAGCCTTGAGTTCTGCATCGCCTGATTTTTCCTCCATGCCGTGCAGTCCGTTGTGATCAATGATCTGTTTTCCATCAATGAACAGCCGCGAGCCATCATCGGACTCCAGGATGAAGGTGTAATTGCCGTCCTTGGGGATGCGGATCTTCCCGGTCCAACGGATGAAAAAGAAATCCACCAGTTGTGTTCCGTGGAATCCTTCCTGTGTGCTTTCAAAGTTGATGGTCTTGTCCACCCGCTTGAGCACCGGCTTCTTGTCCGCAGGGATTGTCGGAAAGTCCTCCAGCGAACTACCCATGTCGAAGTATTCACCCAGCAACCCGGATTCCAAATTTTCGGCGGCGAATGTCTGATGGGCAAAAGCCAGTCCGAGTGCGGCTAACAACAGTTGAATTTTCTTCATGGAATTGTTTTTGGAATTTAGTTTTGGTTCATTGTGCGGCGGAGCGCCTCATTATTTTGCCGCTTGTTTCAATCGAATAGCCGTGATTTGAACACCATAGATTATTGGTTTGTGCTGTCAACAATTCGCTCAAGATGTCCGAGGTCTGCGCGCGCATTTGAGTTTGACCCGGGCAGGTGCGAGTCGAAATGATTGCTTTGATGGAGCAACCACCAGTCATGTCGCCGCCGCCGCCAATAAGGCCGCCACCATTGCCGGGCAATTTCGGTCCACCGCCTCCGCCTTCCGGCTGGGACAAGGCCAAGAAATTCCTGGCGCCACTCGGTATCGTTGGTTTATTGCTGCTGAAGTTTGGCGCGAAACTGAAATTCATCCTCATTCCGGTTGCGAAGTTCTTTCCGGTGATCCTCAAGACCGGCGGCACGATGATTCTCTCCATCGGTGCCTATGCCATGATGTTGGGCGTGTGGTTCGCTGTTGGTTTCGTGCTGCTCATCTTCGTGCATGA
>JABFSR010000029.1 GCA_013140495.1 Verrucomicrobiota bacterium | reverse complement strand
GCCAGCACGCTTCCGGCCCCGCTGGCCTGCAAAGTGGTACCGGCGCAACCGTCCTTCAGGTAGCTCCGCAATGCCGGCAGGCTCAGCACACTCCCGCCACTCACATTCAGACTGGCGTATTGCACCGCCACCAGCGCCGGCATCAGCACCGTTCCGCCGTTCTGCGCCGTGAAGGAAGCCGTGCCATTGGTTGCCGTCACTGCCGTCAGTTGCGAGAGGTCCACCACGCTGTTGGTTCCGTCAGCCAACACGCTCACCGTCCCGTCCAGATTCATCAGGCTCGTCAACAACACCTGCCCGCCCGCCAGCGCCTGCACACTCAGCCCGGCACACCCGTAAACGGACGGGGTCGCGGCCACCAAATTGGTCAGCGCCGGCAGTGCCAGCACGCTTCCGGCCCCGCTGGCCTGCAAAGTGGTACCGGCGCAACCGTCCTTCAGGTAGCTCCGCAATGCCGGCAATGACAAAGTCGCTCCGCCGTTCGCATAGAGAGTCGATCCGTCCACATTATCAGGGCCGATCGCAGTGAGACTTGTGCCGCCGCCGCTTGCCGAGAGCGCCGTTCCGCTGGACATAGTCAACGCCCCTTGCACGATGGATGCGTTGGCCGTCACGCCAAACGTCCCGCCGACAATCGCCAGATCGTTGCTGCACTGGAGACTTTTGACGGTGACATCGGCGCTGCTGCTGACGGTGAGGTTGCTTGACACGTTGATGACGACGTCGTCATCGGGACCGGGCACTGCGTCGCCATCCCAGTTGGTCGCATTTTGCCAGGAGTAATTCCCGCCGCCACCGTCCCATACGACGGTCGCCGCGCGAGCAGTGGAGACTGCGGCCCAAAGGCAAGCCGTAACAAACAACAAACGGGGGGTGTTCATGGAGGTCAGTTTCATGGTGATCCTTTTTGAGATAATCTGTTGGGATATGGTCGTTACGGGGACTTGGTCCGGCAGGGCAACGTCAGTGGTTGTTCGGTGATTGGCAAGTTTTCTTTGGTCGCAGACGGAAGTTGAGTGGCGAATCCCGTGTTGCTCTTAAGGAGGTCCTCAGCGCGGACTTGATGGTTGAGAGATTTCACGGATTTGATTCGCGCCACCGTTTGGCCCGAACTTCGAGCGCCTCGGTGGATTTCACTTCAGGATAAAGCAGCAGGAGATAGCGCAACGCAAATTTGTCGCCTGTGTGATAAACGAGCGCCTCCTTGTCGAGTCCTTGTGTGGCCGAAAGATAGGCAAATGGCGATTGCATTGAGAAGAACATGCCGTCGCCACGGGTATTGGATGGGTGAGGCACAAGGGTGATCGTCGCGGGCTGATCCGGCGCTGCGAAGGAAACCGCCGCCCATTTTGCGGGTGACACTTCCTGGCGGTTGACGAGGTCAGGCTTTCGACCAGCGTAACTATGATTTGCCAGAGCATCAAATTGCTGGATGTAGCGCATGCCAAGGCCGTGATAGATCGTTCCAGTCAATGCGACCTCATTGGTCTTTTTGCCAACCTCGAATTCAGCCTTCCACTCAAGTGCTGCTTCGCGCGTTGAGCTGTCCACAGTCAGGATGAGTGTGCGATGCTCGACCAGCAGCGCCGCTGGAGTCGTGTCTGCAAGAAAAGCATCCTGCGGCGCAAGCCAATGAATTACTTGGTGCAAAGTCGCAGCACCGCCCGTCGCAGAAACTGAAGTTTCGATCACGCGCTCCACGCCGCTACCCGAGACTTCTTCCCAGAAGTTGAACCCGTTGACCTTGATCGCATACATCAGCCCGTGGTGATGCAAGTGGTCCGATGGTGAGTCGCGCAGGATGTTGCGTCCCCCGGGCGCACTGAACTCGGCAACGTAAGGTTTGTACTGGCGTGGGTTGAAAACATATTGCAACAGCAGCTGGCCCTGATGCGAAACCACCCATGCGTTCGTGGCAACACCCGCTTCCAGGCGGAAGGGTGATTGCGCCGAACAAACAGCCGCAGAGAGTGAAAACGTCGCGAACAACACCAATGCCCTTCGGAAATACCCCGCGAAGGAAAAGTTAAGAAGAGCAGAGGAAGAATCTGTGGTTCTGCAATCCCAAAGGGATTGTGTCCTCCAGCCCAGGGTTGCGAGGAACGAGCTACCCTGGTTGCCAAGTCGAATGGTTTCCAACCCCAACGGGGTTGTGTCACAATTCCGCGACCGCGCCGCAACCCCGTTGGGGTTGATCCCCGATGACCAAGTTTCCCAAGGTAGCTCGTTCCTCGCAACCTTGGGCTTTGAGCCAGAATCCCTTTGGGATTCATCGCTGGAAAATCCAAAATGTATTGAAGCCGCATCTGATGGATTTTTCATGATTTCAGAGCACAATTTGATGTTTCGCCGCATCAAACGTGGCGACCTTGCGGTTCAGGAATGCCAGCATGGACATGCTGAGCGCGGCCTGCACCTTGAGGCCGAACTCAACATCGCTCACGGGCTTCTCACGCGTGCGCACACAGGACAGGAAATTCTTCCAATGCAACGGCGTTGCCTCGGTCTTGAGACCAGGAACGATCCGGCGCTCGCCTTTGTGCGGGATGACGGTAATGCTGTCAAAGCCCCCTTCCCAACCACCGGCATTCTGCAATGTCAGTGTGCCTTCATCGCCACGGATTGCCGGCTCGGAGACATGGTCGTTGCTCAAGGTGCAGACGAGATTGACGCTCGCAAGTTCCGGATAATCCACGCACATGTTAAACGTATCCGGCACTTCACGATCGTATGTGGTGAATTTGAATACACCGCCCGAGGCGACAGCCAGCGATGGATAATTCAGCCCCAATGCGCTAACGAACGGCGTGAAGACGTGCGGGAATAAATCGGTACAGGGCCCGCCCGCATAATCCAGATACCGCCGCCAACTGAAAAACCGCTCAACGGTAAACGGCACCTTGGGCGCATCGCCGAGAAAAGCGTCCCAATCCAGTTCAGGGCCGGGTTTCGCCTGCGGATCGGGGATTTGCATGCGCTCGCCCCAGTCACCGAAACGATAATACCCGGCTTGCACATGCTGGATGCGTCCTACGGCGCCCTGCTGCACTAGATCACGCACCTTGCCCCACGCGGGACTCGAATTCCCCTGGTTGCCGACCTGCACAACCCGTTTGAGTTTTTGCGTCTCCTCAAAAAACGTCCGGCAGAGATCAAACTGGCTCCAATGCCCCATCGGCTTCTCGCAGTAAACATCCTTGCCCGCGCGAATCGCGTCAATCGCCTGCGGCACATGCAACCGATCCGGGGTGGCAACGCAAACCACATCAATGTTTGAGTCCGCCAGGAGTTCGTGATGCTTGCGGTATGCCTTGGCTCCAACCTGCTGTGAAACTTCGTTCAGGCGGAATCCGTAGGCGTCACACACCGCGACGATCTGCACCAGTTCACCCGACTCGCCAAGTTTCTTGACGGTGTTCACGTGACTGCGCCCACGCCCGCCAACGCCGATGAAGCCGACGCCTATGCGATCGTTGGCGCCAAGCACGCGTCCACGGGATACAAAAGGAGCGGCGATGGCGACCGTGGCAGCGGCACGGGTGGTTTGTTTGAGGAATGACCGGCGCGTGAGTTGCGCGCCCCGGGAATGAAGGGCAACTGGTTTCATGGCGATCGGATAATCTGTCGCCAGCCTAGTTCGCGCGGAAAAGCCGTCTCCCCGAAAATTGGCAAAACCTAGTCGCAAACTGCCTGCTGTTTTTGGACCGATGGGTTGAGCTCTGTAGCGTCAGCCATCTTGGCTGACGTAGAGCCGGGCTTCCAGCCCGGCGGAAAGAGCCTCAGTTGAGGCAGGCGCGCGGAACTATCGCAAGTCTCAGATATTCTCAACGTTTTTCCGGGTGGCAGGATGCCACCCTCTACGGCAGGCCGGGAGGCTCGCCGCTACTTTTCAGCCACTTCCGCCTCCAGCGCTCGCACCCAGGCGATGAGTTCATCAGCAACGCGGGCGTGGGTTTCGTCGAAAGGCAGACTGGGCGGGCGCACATTGGACGTTGGATAGATGCCCTGAGCGAAAAGCAGTCGCTTGAAGAAATGGATCGAGATGTCGAGATGTTGATTGGAGAAAGCGAGGATCGGCAACACCCGGTCAAACAACTCCCGCGCAGCCATCCTCTGTCCCGACGTGTGCAGTTGGTAGATGCGCACGTATAGCGTATGCAACGCCGTGGGCATCACGGCATGCACGCCGCGATCCAACGCTTCAATCATCTGCATCACTGCCCAGCCGCCGGACACATGCAACCTCCCGCCCGTGGCCGCAAGCAACTCGGAATACTTTCGCCCGGCAGGAACCACCTCCACCTTCACCGCCCGCACAGGTTCGACGGTTTCAAACAACTTCACCAATGTCTCCACAGGCACGCCGTAGCCGCGCGGATCCCAATCCTGCAACATCAGGAACGGTGGTGACGTTTCAGCCACTTCATGGACGGCGCGGGAATACTGTTCGTCGTTCTCGTATGGAATGGAAACCAGGACACCATCGCAGCCGGCTGCCACAAGCCGCCGCGCCAGACGTTTCCGTTCCTCGGACGAAGCTGCAGAAGCGCCGCCGATAACCACCGCGCGACCTCTCACTTCGTCCAGCACGGTGTCCACGAACAAATCGCGCTCGGCGGGTGTGAGTTTTTCGACCTCGCTTGCCATGGCAGGAGCGAGGAAGCCCGCGACACCCGCAGCCAGCGCCACGCGCACATGCCGACGCAGCGCCCCGGCATCAACGGCGTTCTCCGCAGTGAACGGCGTGTTCAACACCGTCACAATGCCGCGAAGAGGGAGACATTCTTTCATGCGTCAGATCAGTCAATGGCCTGGAGAAAAGGTAACCGTGGCTGACATTGAAAGCCACGTTGAATCCCGGTGTGACTGAAGCCCTCCGACTTGTAGAAGCCGGCCAAAAAGTTTTCCAGCCCCGATACCTCATCCGGTTGCTTAGAGACTGTTGGATGTCGCATTTTATCGGTTGACCCACAACCGGAGCGGTCCTAGAGTCGAATGTGAGCCGGAAGGCGCGTAGAAATTATTGCCCATGTTTGCCACCAAACATCCGATACCATTGAAAGCTTCCCATATGATTAAATAGTTAGTCCACATCTTTGGTTTAGTAAAACCACATTCTACCTCTCAAATTCAAATGAATGCCAATCTCGTCAAATCGACTCTTATCGCAGGGATTGCCTGGACAATCGGGCTCTCGGCAGGACATGGCAGGGATGTGTTGGAGTTGGAAAGTCGTTACAATGGGGATGGATGGTTTGAATATCGTCTGCGCACTCTTGAGGACCCATTCTTCAAGGCAATTAGATTCGGCCAATTGCTCCCAGATCCTTTTACCAATTATGTGGCGAATACTTTGCCGGATCATTGGACCAATTTCGTTTACAATGGCGTGTGGGCAGGAATAAAGTTCGATGCCACAGTCCCTCAACCTCGGATCAACGAAATCAGCTTCTCAGTCAAAAGTGGTTCAACGCATTTCAGGCGGGCGACCCCGGGATTTGTCACCAGCATATTTTTGGAATTTGTTGATTTGTACAAAGGGGGTGGTCTGGGGGGATACGTCAATCTGAACTGTCTTGTTCCCTGTTCCCCGGAGGAGGCAGACGGTTCTCCGCCTACAATAGTTTCGCGGATAGAACTTATCCCTGATGTAAAAATTGACCAACTAATCTTTACGAACGGCCAGGTGCATGGGTTGACATATTCGTGGATTCAGCCATCAACGGTTGAGCTCCAAGCCTCCCACAATCTGGCGGATTGGATGACCGTTGCTCGGTTCTTCGGGAACCCTCCGCAAACCACGTGGACTACCAATATCTCGTTCAGCTCATTCGGACAATTCTTCCAACTTTCGCTCATCGCGAACAGCCATCTCGCAAACACCCAAGCACCAGTAACACTTGCTTCGACATCCCCGCACTCATTGGAAATACCCATCGGGAATCAGGAATATATCAACAATGAATTCAGAATTGGGTTTATCTCGACACCAAACGGTGTGTACGAGGTGGATTATTGCGAATTGCCTGGAAAAACTATCACCACGAAGCAGATTACAGCGAGCAAGCTCTTTACGACGCTGGTTTTCGACATTCCTGAGCCGCGCAGCGCTGCCTTTTTCAAAGTGCGGCAACTCGTCGAATAGATGGACGATCGCCATCGCCCCAAAAGAAGGTTATGAGCACATGGAAAGGAAAACCCCTCCGTAGCTTTCACTGCTTCCAGAGTTGTCCCTTTGCGGCACAGTCACCGGGGCTTTTGCTTGAGCATTTCATCCAGAAACCGATACGACTCCTCCCGCACTTGCGGAGGAAAGTCATGAGCGGAATCCGGGTAACTAACCTGCAGGCGCTCGGGACACCGGTGGAGTTTGTAAACCTCCCCTGCCACTGACATCACCTTCCTCACACCGGCCACGGCAAAGTTTGAGTCGCCCACCGGCGAGCAGGAGAAAAATCCGCGCGGCGCAAAAGCGGATACCATTTCGTAGTAATCCCAAGGCACGCGGTTCGGATCGAGGCCGTACAACTCGCGAATGCGCGGCATGTAGCGCTCGCCCGACCAGCCCTTCAGATCGCCGCCGTAGTAATCGTGAAACGGCGTCCAGCCGCAGCTCGACACGATGCACTTCACGCGCGTATCGAACAGACCCAGGAACATCGAGTTGTGTCCGCCAAGCGAATGACCGACCGCACCAATGCGTCGCGGGTCCACGTCGGTACGTTCGCAAAGCAGATCCACGCAGCGCATGTGATTCCACACGCCCTTCATCGAACCGGAGATGTACCGGTCCTTTTCAAAGTTATAGGTGTATTCGCCCAGGCTCGGATAATCCGGAGCAATCACCACATACCCGCGTTCGGCGAGCTCCATGCCGTAATGCAGATTCGTCGAACCCGCCAGCCCGGCCACCTCGTCCTTTCCCAACTGGCCATTCGTTTGATGCAACGCGATGATGCCCGGCACTCGACGCTTGATGCCCTTTGGAATCATGAGCCATGCAGGAACAGGATCACCTTCACCGACATCAATCCTCAGTTTCTCCCGCGTAAACTTGTCCGTCTCGACGCGGCTTCCTGCAACGACTTCGAATCTCACCGGCCCAAGCCGCGAACGATCCGGCAACCTGCCCATCGCAGCTTCAACACCCGTGATCACATCACGCCGACGACGTTCCCAATCGGTGCGCGATTTGACCGGTCGCTCGTGGCCGGCATCATCCACGTAATACATCACGCGCCGATGATCCCTGGCGCGCGGCTCGGGGAGGTCGTCGGCTGCCGTCGCCACGAACGGACTCAACAATATCGTGAACAGAATGAAGACTCGCATGACGATGATTTTGGTCAGCGACTTCACGCGCGCAAGTTTAGAAATGGCTAATTGAGTGGGAGACGCCAAAGCGTCGGCTGATCGCGACGGCAAGGGAGGGTTTTCCAGATCCTCACGGCGCTTTCGTCAGCGCTTTGAGCAGGAGATTCGCGGTTGCTTCAGCAGAACCGTCGTTGTTCAGAGCAACGGCGACAAACGCCTTCGCATCCACTGAGTAGGCGACAATCGCCTTGAAGCCGGGCGCACCACCGCTGTGTCCCAACCATGTGAGCCGGCGATCGTCGCGATCAGGCACGTCGTACAGCATCACACCCCGACCGTAGAATGTTCCATTATCAAACATGGGATAGAGACGCTGAAACTGGTCACGCACGGTTTCAGGCTTCAGAATTCTGCCTCCCAATAGCGCGTGCCAAAACTCAATCATGTCTGACGCCGTGGCAACCACATTGCCCGCCGCAAACGGAGTGGTGGGCGCTGAATCTTCCACAGGTTCGTCTTGCGGTTTGGAAGGATGCGGTTTTGCAATGCCATCGAGTTTTTCCTCAGGCGACAGTGCGTTGGTATTCTTCAAGCCGAGACGCTTGATAACGCGTGAGGTCAGCACTTCATGAAACGGTCTGCCTTCTATCGCCTCAATAATGCGACCGAGCATCACGTAGCCGGTGTTGGAATAGGACCAGTATTCGCCGGGACAAAAGCCGTTGCCATGTTCCCTGGCAACTGCGATCAACCTTTCAGGCGACTTGTACCCGGGGGTGGCGCGCAGCTTCGAGTCGTTCTGAAAACTGAAAATGCCGCTGGTGTGTGTGAGCAGATGATCAATGGTGATGAATCTGGCGTTCGGGAAATCTGGAAACCAGCGCACGAGCTTGTCGTCCAGCGAGAGTTTGCGTTCCTCCACCAATTGAAGCACGACCACGGCAGTGAACGCCTTGCCAACGCTGGCAAACCAAAATTGTTGAGATGCCGGCTGGCTGCTCCCACCCGCCTGCATTCGATTCGTGCTCCACGAACCCTTGCCTGGCACGGCAACGGCAACGGACATTTCGGGAGCGCCAGTTGCAACGAGCGCTTTCTCCAACGCCTTCTCCAGGCGCGTTACCGTTTCGACATCGAGTTTGCCGGTGATGCTCTCTCCTGCATCTTGAAATACCTTTTTAGCTGGCGGTGAATGAAGCTTCTTCCCGTGGTATGTCTTGGCTGATTCGCAGATGACTGGCTTCCAATCATCCGCTGCGAAAGCAGGCTGCGAATGCAACAGCGTGCCAATGGCAACGGCGGCGAGCAGGGAGCATGTTACTTTTGACGATGATTCATGCTCGTCGAGAGCAGTGAACGCGGCCAAAATCGGCTGAGGCTTTCCGGCAATACGAATTCCACTCATCGTCCTGCCTCACCAGCATCCCAGATCGTTGCCGCAATGTAACGGTCGCCTTTGGGTTGATCGTGGAAATAATAGATCGTGACAATTTTCCCATCGAGACGCTGCACCGTGCGTGGATAGCCGATGTCCGTTCCGCCGCCGTCGTTGCGAAGCATGATCTCCAGCTCCCAGTTCCGCCCACCGTCCTTGCTCAACCGCGCGCGCATTCCAAAGGGCGGCGCACGGTGGCCGTAGGTGAGGCAGACGCGCCCGTCTTTCAACCGGATCATGCTCGGGGCGTTGCCCGTGCCCAGGTCAGGCGCGGGCGTGTTCTCCAATTTCCAGTGCCTGCCGTTGTCCAATGAGCGATAGGTTTCAATCCACGCCCTGGTTTCGTTGCGGCAGCGGATGGCAGTAAAAAGTTCGCTTTCACTCAGGCGAACGGTCGAAGGCATGATCGCGTAGCCATCCGGGTTTTCATTGATCCAGGAAATGAACTTCCATGTGCGTCCGCCATCGGTGGTGCGCGCACAGAAAGGCCGTCCCTCATCGCCGTCGGGTTTCGACGCGGTCAAGACCAGCATGCAATCGCGCGGGCCGTTGACGAGGTAGTCGGTCCGCGCTGCAACGCCCCGCTGGTTGAACAGGGGCAGTCGAAACGGTCCAGCCCATTGATGCCCACGGTCCGTCGAATAATAGAACCGTGACGGTCCAAACTCCACGTCTGTCATGCGCAAGGTCATCGCGAAATCCGGGTGAGTGAAATCAATCCCGCCGGGACAATTCTGCCAGGGTTTTTCCTTCAGCCACGGCGGGGCGACGCCATGCAGCATTTTGCCTCTTGGGATCAACGCGCCTTGGGCGGAAGGGTCTTCGATCTTCCATGTCTCGCCGCCGTCGAGACTGCGCGCGAGCAGATGTTCCTCCGGCTTCTCGCGATCAATGTTGTGTCGGTCAGGACCGAGGTCCTTGTAGTAGCCGCGACTGAAACCGACGAGTATTTCATTGCCCCAGGACCAGAGACCATGGTTGGCCGGCCAGCCACCAAAACGGCCAGGCTCGGCATAAACATTCACGTGCCGCACGTTGGAGAGGCCGACCTGACCGGCGGATTCACCTGCCGCGAACGTGATCATGGACGTCACCAGACCCAAACCACAGAGTTTGAAACCGCGCCACGAGAGTTCGCGCGTTGTTGAATGTGCCATGACCTCAGTGTGTCGCAACCCCGGCGAGGCTGGCAAGTCCGCCGCCGCCTTCAACCTGAACTCCGAAATAGGATTTTGCATCGGGCGGAGTGTGGCCGTCCTCGGCCACAGCAACGTGGCATCGAGTGCGTTTGAAAATGTCCTGCGCCTCGGTTGGCGGACGTTGCTGCGCCCGAGGACGGGCGCACTCCGGGGCACTTCGACCGATTACTCACGCTTCCCATTTTGGAGTTCGGGTTCAAACCGATTCATGAAACGTGATGATCCACAAACGAGAATCACTTCGGCAGCGCCACCTGTTGCGGGTGCATGAGGTAACCAATGAGATCGCGGCGATCCTCTGGCTTCAGCGATTCGAGCAGCCCCTCGGGCATGACGGACAAAGCAGAGTCCTGCAACGATTCAATCTCTGTCCGTTCAAGGGTCGTCAGCCCGGTCTGGCTTTGAATGCTCACAGTGCGTGCGGTCTGATCACGCAGGACGCCGTTGAGCACGCGCTCATCCTTCAACGTGGCAATGGTCATCCGGTAGTCGGCAGACACCACGGCGCTGGGATCAACGATGTTTTCGAGCAGGTAGTCGAGATTTGCACGACCCGAGCCGGTGAGATCGGGGCCGACATTGCCGCCCTCGCCGTAAAGCTTATGGCATACGGCGCAGGCCTGCGTGAACAACTGACGGCCATGACCAAGATCGGCGGACTTGAGAAACTCCGGGGAAAGTTCCTGCCTCAAACGCGCGCTGCTCGCGCGTTTCTCCGCATCCGTGGTACGAACAAAACCCCAGACATCACCGAGCCGTTTTGTGAGCGCGACGTCATTGAGGCTGGCGATCTGGCGGGCGTGAAACGGCGTGAGGTCAGTCCGCGGAATCCGCTTTTCAGCGATGGCTTCAAGCAGAACCTTTGCGGCTGAAGAACGCGTGACCATCGCGCCAAGCAACGGGTCATGATCGCGAACCGGTGCTGTTTGATATCGGCTCACAGCCAGGGTGGGAGCATCCGGATCGCCAATTTCAAGCAAACCAATCGTGGCGTCTGTGCGCATGGATTCCTCATTGAGCAACTGTTTGAGCAATGGTGCGAGGTCGGCCTTGTTGTCGAGCATCGTGCGCAGTGCATTGCGTCGGACGGCAGGATCGGCAGCAGTATCAGTCAGGATATGGCGAACATCGCCGAGCGCGCGACCGTCCCCGAAGAGAACACCCAGATCACGCACCCGGGTTGTGATTTCCGGATCGTTCAAGGTGGATGCTCGCGTGGCGAACGCAGCCCAGCTCGAAGGTGGTTTGGTTTTTCGCCAGCCACGCAATGCCTCGCTCATGCCGCGAAGCACGTCCTGGGCTTGGGGAATGAACGCATCGCTTGAACTCTGCACAGCCGACAGCAGCCGCCCCAAATTCTCCGGTTTCGTTTCGATGTCCTCTGCAAATCGCCGGGCAATGAACTGGCGGACGATACGATGCTGACTGGCTGTTGCCAGTCCAACTCCGAACACCGGTTCTGCATCAACAAATGGCTCGATCCCGTACCAAATCATCAGACCGAGATTGTGATCGCCGACGTCTTCGGCACGACGCAGGAGGGCGAGGGCGGTTTGTAATCGTGAATGCACCGGAAGCTTTTGAAGCGCCGAAGCAAGGTAAAGACGAACCAGGCTTGATGAATCTGAGCGGGCAAGCACTTCAAAACGGAAAGGAACCGAGGGAATGAGGGTGTTATTGGTTGGACTGGAAACACCTTCCTTGTCCCCAGTATTCGAAGCGGACTTCGCCACCTCAGCTGCTACACGATCAGCAAGAAGGCGCACGGCCCAACTTCGGATGTACTGATTCGTGAAATGTGTCTGTTTGATCAACCATTCGTTCGAGACTCCGCCGACGGCGTCCAGCGCCCAGAACGCATGCAGTTTTTGCGGAACCTCCTTCTCCTTTTCAAAAGCCCGGCTGAGTTCCCTGGCAATGGCCGGCATCTTGCCGGTTTCCACGAAACGATCCGCCAGGACCTGTCGTGCGTGCCGCGCCAGCCATTCGTTCTTATCAAACAGCAGCGGGACCAATTTTTTGTCCGTAAGACTTGCCAGATCACCAATCGTCGGCGGTTTCGGATTCCCGTAAGTCACCTTGTAAATCCGGCCGGAACTGCGATGGACGCCGTCGCTGTCATGACACTCGCCCGTGTCCGACCAGTCGGAAATGAACACGCCGCCGTCCGGACCTTGGATCAAATCCATGCCGCGGAACCACGGATCACCCACGGTCAGAAAATCGTGATCGTGTTTGCCCACGTAACCGGAGCCCTGCCGTTCCAAGCGTTCGACGTTGATGCGGCGCCCGTGAAAATTTAGCGTGAAAAGCTTGCTTCGATATTCCTCGGGCCAGTTGTCGCCCTGGTAAATCATCAGGCCGGTGTGCGCATGGCCACCGCCCAATGAATCACTGCCTGCCGCGAAGGTACTGCCATCCGTTGCCGCGCGCGACTTTGTCCAGCCCGCTCCGGTATCAAAATGATAATGATCCGCATGTTGATCGATGAAGCCGTAGCTGTGCGGGTTGGTGTCGTCGCCGTACATCAGCTTGAAGTGCGCACCGAGGATCGCGTGCCAGAGATGACCGATCACGGTGTTGATGAAGAAAGGCTCGCCCACCTCGTTCCAATCGTTGCCCCACGGATTTGTGGTGCCATGACAGACCGCTTCGACAACGTGCCGCGTTGGGTGATAGCGCCAGATGCCGCCGTTAATATGAATTCGTTCGGCTTCGGGCGTGCCCGGCCGGCCGATGCGCGGGGTGTTGGAGATGCCAACGCGTCCCCAGAGCCAGCCGTCCGGTCCCCACCGCAGACCGTTGGCAAAGGTGTGATAGTTGCCGCCGGTGACATCGAACCCATCGAGCAACACCTCCGGTTCTCCATCGGGAATGTCGTCATGATTCCGGTCGGAAATGAACAACAGGCGCGGCGGGCACATCAGAAACACGCCGCCATGCCCGACCTCGACGCTGGTAAGAACCTTCGCGCGATCAAAGAACACCGTCCGTTTATCGAAACGACCGTCGTTGTTGGTATCCTCAAAAATCAACACTTGATCGGAGAGATTCGTGTCATATCGCACCTTTGCTTCGCCGTAGGTGTAGTTCTCGGCAACCCACAGCCGTCCGCGTGAATCAAACGTCATCGCGATGGGCTGACGCACGTCCGGTTCGCTGGCAAAGACGCTGACCTTGAAACCGGGTGGCATCTTGAAGCTCCGCGCAGCCTCCTCAGCGGACATGGGCTGGCCGCGTGTTTCGGAATCGTAAGGCTTGGGAAAATCTTCTGCGGAAAGTGCTGCTGACGCTCCGAACGCCAGCAGCGCGAGATGTGCGAGTCGCATAAGTTGAAACTCTCAACGCGGCTTGGTTTCCTTTTCCCCGCGCTTGAGAATTTCCTTCATGTCATCATCATCATCCATTGGTGTTGACGGCAGCAACCGGGCCTTGCCGTAATCCGGGTCCTTGGGATCAACGGCCTTCTCAGGATCGAAGATTCGAGGGTCCACGGACACGCACTTGTAAGGACGGAAATCTGGTTTCGTGGTGAAGCAGTCCGAGAAGTCGTTCGCCAAGGCATCGAACATGTTCAACGGTGGCAGGCCGAAAATCTGGTAGAGTGTGCGATGCATGCTGACGATGGTGGTGTGCCGATGGGAAACGTTGGCGCGTTTTGCCCAAGGGCTGATGACCATCAACACGCTGCGCTGTGCATCCACGTGATCCGGTTCGCCGCCCGAGTCATCCTGTGTCACGAAGATTGCCATGTTTTTCCAGTACGGAGTATGGGTTAAAAATTCAACGATGCGACCCAGGGCCAGATCGTTGTCTGCCATCCATGAGGCAAGGTAGGGATAACCCTTGCCCGGTTTGGTGCCGCTGCCGTGGTCATTGCAGATGGCAATGTTGACGAAGGACGGAAAGGGTTTCTTCCCCTTGAGGAACAGTTTCTCGACATCCTTCATGAACCAATGCGCGCGGTACTGGTCTGGAATGTTCATGTTGAAAATTGGGAACTCGCGGCAGGTGTTGTCATAAACAACCTTCTGCATCGGAATGTTGACCACCTCTCGCGCTCCCGTGGGATGCTCGTCCTCGTCTTCCAACACACCAGGAAGCTCGAAGCCTTCGCCATAATTTCGAAAACGCACATCACTCCGCGCCAGATGTTCCCACATGGAACCGGCTTCGGGATAATCCTCCGGAATGAGCGAACCGTTCGATCCCATCGAGTAGCGGCGACCCGGCGCTGTGCTGTTTTTCTTGAAAGACCAACCGACAGAGTAGGTCATCTGCATCAGGTTGTTCGGCTGCACGCCAACCAGCCAGCGATGACCGACGCCGGACGCTTCCGGCTCCATATAGAAATTGTCGCTGACGGTGAATTGCCGCGCGAGGGAGTTGTGATTCATCATCACTCCGACGTCATCGAGTTTGGGTTGCCCCTTGCCTTCAATGGTCTGGTGCAATCCCCATCGCAACAAACTCGGGTCGTGCTTTGCTCCGGGAATCCGGTCGAAGATGGTGTCATACGTGTGATTTTCCTTGGTGATGAAAACCACGTACTTGATCTGCCTGGATTCCTTGCCCGGCACGGTAGGAATGACCGGAGAGGACATAACATCACGATCCGCACTGCTGTCCACGATCCCGTTGTAGGCAAGCACATCGGCGGTCATCGTCTTGAGTTCAGCGTCGGACGGCACATCAAGCACGCTGACAACTCCACGCATGCCGAGAAAATCACTCTTCGGAATTTCCTTGCCCGCATTGGGACCATTCCCAAATCCACGGAAACAAATGCAAACAAGCTGGCGTCCGTCCGGCGAGAGTGCGACGCGATAGGGATACCACGCCGTGGGAATGTGTCCGAGAACGGCGAGCGTTTTCGCATCGAGCACGGCAATGGCGTTGATGCCCAGTTCCGCCACGAAAACCCGTTTGCCGTCGGGCGAGACAACCATCCCGGACGGACTCACACCACGCACCCGTTCCACCAAGGGCGAAGGAACAATGCGCTGCTTGGCCACAATCTCCTGCTTTGCCAGATCAATCCGCTCGATGATGTCGTTGTTCCCATTGGAAACAAAGAGCTGGTCGCCGTGCGCGGCCAGGAAGTTGGGCGCACTGCCGCCAACCGTTTTGCCGTTGTCTGATGGTGCGCCGACGAGCAGTCCCGTCTTCACGCGGCTGATGACCTTGGGCATCTCGGGATTTGAAACGTCCACACCCCACACGGAAAAAGATTCGGGCACATTCGGCTCGCCCAAACCGGGAATCTTCCGACCTTCAAACTCGACGCCATCGCGCGCTTCCTTGCTCGGATAACCAAAGGGCGGAAACGTAAGACCACGTTTATCATAACGCGGATCGTCAGTGGTCGGTATCGGGCTGTATTCGAAAAGGCCGATGTTGGCGGCGTACACCTTGTCGCCCACCACCGCCAGCGCGTAGGGGTAACGTCCCACCGGCACTGAGCTAACGACCTTTCGCTTTTCGGCGTCAATCACCACGAGACGGAAATTCGTCACGTCAGCACAGTAGAGATGTTTGCCATCGGCGCTCACCTTGACGTCCACGGCATAACTGTCTTCGAATTTGCGATCTCCAAGCTCGGTGTTCAACGAAACCTCGGCAATCTTCTCACGCGTTGCCACATCGTAGAAATACACCGCACCCGTATCACCACTGCTCCAGTAGAGCGTCTTCCCATCGGGCGAGAAGTCTGTGCCGCCAGCATTGGATGCCTTCTCCTTCTTGCCGTTCTTCAGGTAGGTCGGAGGATTGACAACCGTCACCACTGGTTTCGCTTCGCGCCAGTCTGTGATGATCTGACCGACACCGTCGCTCGCAACAAACAGCGTTTTGCCATCGCGACTCATCGTCAAACCATAGGGCTCGCTGCCCACCGGCACATGACGACCGACAGGCTTTAGATATCGGCCCGAAGAAAGAATCGTCAGCCCGTTTGGATCGTGCTTGGCGTAGGTGTCAACGGATGGCGCGTGCAGGTACGGTTTCTCAAGCGCCGAGACGGTCAGGGCCAACCCCGACAGGCCGATAATCAATGGCAGAGGATTTTTCATGGGTGCAGTTTCGTTTGGTCGTTTTGAATTCGATAAAGACTTGATGTGGTGCGGATGACAAGGCTGTCGCGGGCAATTGCCGGAGTGGCCATGCACATCTCTCCGAGGCTGTTTTTGCCGATCAATTTGTATTCCGGCCCGGCCTGGAAAACATAGGTGTCTCCGTCCTCGCTGAGGCAAAATATTTTGTTGTCGTAAGCCCACGGTGAAGATGTGAAGGCCGTCACACCTTCGGGATTGACGCGTTGTTTCTCATAAATCTCCCTGCCGGTTCTGGCATCGCGACAGCCCAGAAACCCAAAGTCAAAGAGTACGTAGAAATAATCGCCGTACACCAGGGGCGAGGGATTGTACGGCGCGGCTGTCTTTTCGTACCACGCAATGTATTGGCTGTTCGTCTCGCCGGCCTTCAGGCTGATGTCGCCCGATGCCCCGGGGCGAATTGCAAACACGGGACGCGTCGAGTCGCCCACATAACCAGAGGAAACATAAAGCAACCCAGACTGGCTGAAAGGTGTGGCGATGACGATGGATGACATGCCGCCAAATTCCCAGAGGAGTTTGCCATCGAGATCGTACGAGCGAACCCGCCTGGTGCCAGGCACGATCAACTCCGTGCGCTCCTTGTTTTCCCAGACGAACGGCGTGGCCCAGTTGCTCTTCTCGTCGCGATCAATCCGCCAGAGATGTTCGCCGGTCTTCTTGTTGAACGCGGCGAGGAAGGATTTCTCATCGTTATCATTGACCACAAATATGCGGTCCTTGTGAAGCACCGGTGACGCAGCCGTGCCCCAACCTGCGCGCGTCTTGAACTGCCCCAGTTTCTGCGACCACAATTCCTTGCCGTTCATGTCCAGGCAGAACAGCCCGAGGTTGCCAAAGTAGGCATAGACACGCTCGCCATCGGTCACAGGCGTTTCCGAGGCGTAAGTGTTCTTCAAATGGACCGACGTGGCGGGAGTTCCTTCGTGAACTTGTTTCTCCCAGACTTTTTTGCCTGACTGCCAGTCGTATGCATAAACCATCCAATGCTGGGTGTTCGTCGAAGGCGTACGTCGCTCCCCACCGAAGTAGAGTCCTTTCTTGGGCGTCTCCACCTCACCGTCCCGGACAACTGAAGTCACAAAAATCTTATCGCCCCAAACCACCGGCGAAGACCAGCCCATGCCGGGCACGCTGGTTTTCCAGGCAACATTTTGGTTCGTGCCCCAGACCGCCGGCAGGTTTTTGTTGGAAGCCACACCGAGCGATTGTTCGCCGCGAAACTGAGGCCAGTTGATCTGCGCGTCGGCGCTGAGAACCACAGCCACAAACATCAGACTGAATATCCGACACAGCAGAAAGTTTCGAGCGGACATTGTGAATTGCATAAAGTGCAAAATCATTGCCCACCCGACAGCCGACAAACAAGTTTTTAAGGCTGCCTATTCTTCATCAGAACACGAGAACGCACATCTTGAGGGTCAGGAAAAACAAGACCGAACTGGCCGAGCGAGCGATGTGCCTCTTGCGCAACTTCAAACCGGCCGCTCTGGAGCGCATTGGTCAAAGCCGGAATGCACAAATCCGGTCGCAACTGGAGTTCACCCAAAGTTTGAGCAGCCATCATTGCGCAAAAATCGTCGGAGCCATTTAGAATCGCTATCAACTTTGGGATGGCAGGCAATGCGTTCGTCCCAAACTCACGAACGCGAAAGATTGCCCCTTGACGAATCAAGGGCCTCGGATCATCCAACATGTCCACGACGATGGCTTGAGCCTCCAATCCGAATGACGTCAAAACATAAGCAGCCCGTTCGGCACTGGCTTTCCGCGATCTCTCCTTTACCAACTTCACCAGTTGAGAGATAACCGGGCTGGCACGAGGGCCCAAGACCTTGAATGCAGCCACAGCTCCTGCTGCAAGTCTTAGATCCCGGTCTTCCTGAAAACTCTCGGGTGACCATTGCAGTCTGACGGATACATTGATGAGTTTGTTTTTCCAAGCTGTAGGCTCGTAAGCAATGCAACGAACCAAACAAGGCAGGCAGTTGGTCCCCATCGCGCGGATTGCTTCCTCAAACTGAGGTGCATCCCTGACAGCATCATCGTCGTCGTTATTCTTGACGTTAAGCCAATAGGTCAGAGGTCGGCCCTGATAACTGGGCTGACGTTCGGGCCACGCAAACTTGACTGCGAGGACTGTCAGCAGCCCAGCCAGAATGGCAACGTTCCGTTTTCTGTGCTTCCGCATGGCGGAAAGAAGGATGCTCGATTCAGTCACCCGGGCAAGGGTGACTTTACGGCTGCGACGATCCGGCCAGCTTGTTGGGTTTAGGCCGATCACACGCGCAACAAAAGTCTCGCCCTCCGCTCTGCGCTCACGAGAATCGTTCATGATCATTCCCACCGAAACTTGTGATTCAGGATGCCGATTCGTTGATCGTCAGCCACGAAACTACGCCAGTTGATCCACGCAAGACCCTTGCGTAGCGAAGTTGGTTCGTGTGAACTTCCTGTGCCACAAGTGATATGAACGCGACAAAGCAACGTATTGCCCCCTTCCTGGTTTACCTCGTCTTGTTTCACACATTTTGGATGTGGGGATATGTGTTCTGGGTTTATCCCTGGATGAAAACTTTAGGAGACACGACGTTACACTACGCTCTTGTAAACATCTCGATTCGATTTTGTATCTGGGTGCTTCCCGTCATCCTCTACCTGCGCCACATTGACCAACGTAGCCCCGTTGAATACCTGAAGCTGCGTCAGAATTGGAGAAAGGGCATCATCGTCGGACTCGTGCTTGCCGTGGTTATTTTCCTCGGCACCGCTTTGCGGTCTGGGTTGCCACATCCGACCCTGCGCTCTGTGACATGGAACAGCATTCTGAGTACATCCCTATTGATTGGCTTCTTTGAGGAAATCCCCTATCGGGGATTTATCCTGCAGAAATTCGAGGAACGCTTTGGCTTCTGGATCGCAAATCTTCTGTCATCACTTCTTTTCCTGAGCATTCATCTGCCAGGCTGGATTTCTCTCCACCTGCTAACGGCAGAGAACGTGATTTCTGTTTTCATCTTCGGCAGCGTGCTGGCCGTCGTATTCCGGTACTGCAAGTCGCTGTGGGGACCAATTGTTCTGCACAGTCTGAACGACTTCATTTCGTTCGTCATTTTCCGCCAATGAATCGCTTCAGTAATTGTGACATCATCACAATTGAGGATCGCGAGTCCTGCTCACGCACTGTCATCTTCGCTCCAGCTTGTTGGGTTTGGTCCAGAGGATTCGAGCCACAAACGTGGCACCTTCCGCACCACGTTCACGCGAATCCTTCATGAACATTCCCTCTGAAACCGTGATCCATGATTCCGATTTGCTGATGGCGCACGCGCCAAAGTTTCCGAGTTCCGCACCACGCTCCGGCACCACGACCCTTTCCGTGCCACGGACCACCTTCAACGTTTCTGTATTCACCTGCGCCATGAACAGCGGCGCGCGGTGGCGGACAATATGGTCGTTGTTCGCTCCACGTCGCGTGTAGATCAGAAACAGTCCGTCGCTGTGTGCCAGCCAATGCTGTTGGGTGTTGTAACTGCCAAGTTCCGCGCCGTCGTCGAAGAGCCAGGGTTTCGTTTCCGCAAACTGCAAACCGTCATCGCTCACGCTCACGTAGCCACGCTCGTCGTTTCGCAGCGTGAGAAAGTAGCGACCCCGATATGCAATCAACGACGGTTCATAGAGTCCGCGCGCGATGTTCAGCTTCAACACCGAGCCGTGTCGCACGTAAGTCAGCTTCGTACCGTCGAAGCGGCATTCGGCAACCGTGGTGCTGAATGGCTCGCGAGAATTGCGCCCAATGTACAGAGGCACGAGCAACAGACCGTCCGGGCGGACAAGCCATTGCGAACAGGCGTTGCGCGCGAAATTGAAAATCTCGTCCGAAGGCAGTTCAAGCACCTGCCATTTCGACCACTTTTCAGTTCTTGGATCGAAGACCGCATAAACTGTCTGATGCGCGCGCGTCACATCATCGAGCTGCTCACCCTTCGGGCTGTAACGCACCTGGCAGCCAATGGCGATCAACCTCCTCGATGCTGCATGCCAGCCCGGCGTGACATCGGCCACGCTGATGGTGACGCCATTGGTTTGTTTCTGCCAATCCAGTTCGGGCGGCAGCACGGGCCCTGTCCACGGCGTGCCTGGTCGCTTTTGCGTCATCACATGCAGGCCGGAGTAATAATCCGAAATCTTCAGATGTTTTTGAATTGTCATCACGACCGCAGGCCCGTCACCGCTGCGCAAAGGAATGGCAGCCGCGCGCGGATGAAACCAGAGGAACTGTCCATCGTCATGTTTCATCACGGTCTCAAGCTTCACGGTGTAATCTGGCGATGCACTTTCCGCCGCGCCAACATTGCCGGGCGACATCGCGAGCAAACCGACTGCGGTAGCCATCAGACTTCTCAAAGCGATTTCAAGTCGGACGTTCATGAGTGCGTGATTGCGGACATTTGTTTTGGAACGCGACGGGCTATTTGGCCGTGGTCGTGGCAAACCGCAGCGCGTAAAAATCGGCGTCCTTCATGATGAAACGCAGACGCACGGTCTTGCCGGCAAGACTGGAAACATCCGCGCCGCTTTTCCATCGGACGGCCCGCTCGATTTCATTGCCGATGATCTCGACGCAATCGCCCGCCGCAAATCCACCGATGGGTTTGCCCGCCTCATCCTGAATCTCGACGCGAATCGAGCCGGCAGCGGAGGTGGCGAAGTTCAGTTCCAACTTGGCTCCGCTAAACTTCAGCGGTTTGGTGACCAATTCACCGCCGGCATACGGCGCTTGAACGGAGGCGAAACCATCCAGCCGCATCGAGTAACGTTTCAAGTGCGCGGTCGGCTGGGCATAATCCTGGTTCACATACAGCGACATTTCAGTCGGGCTGGTCTGCACAATCCCAAGCGCGGGATAGTTGTTCCGTGAAACCCAGTTTCGCGGGCCGATGCCGGGCCGGATGAATGAACTCAGGAATGTCCGGTCATAGATGTTTCCCCCGCGCGTCGTCATCAATACAGCGTCGGACACATCCTTCTCGTAACCTTTCGCCACCTTCAGCGCTCTGGCGTCTTCGTCACTGATGGCCTGCCGGCCAGGGATAAATCGAGCCGCCACTGCGACGTACAGATACGGCGCACGGAAATAGGGATCGGTCTGGTTCGTGTAGAGGTCTTCCGCTGGCGAAGGTTTCCCATCGGTTATCTGCTTCATCAGCACCGGATCGCTCCAGTTCACAAAATCGCTGCTCTCTGTGCGCGCAATCCGGCGCACGCCCTCCCAGACTCGGAAATAACAGACATACTTTTTCTCCGCCTCCGACCAGAACGCCACGTTCTGAGAATCGAACATCCACTCAAACTTGAACGGCGCCTTCTCTGGAATCACCGCCGTCTCGCGCACCTTGCGCCAGCGCAATCCATCCGCCGAAACAAACGCCACAAGTCCGCTCTTGGAGATTCCGGCCAGCGCCTTGTAACGCTCATCGGAGGGACAATCAGGCCGCGCGTCAAGAAATGGACTGAAGTTGTGCGAGAACGGAGGATCGCCCGCATACACCACGTTGTTGTCTTTCGTCCCGCGCACTTCAAAGAGGCCGAGCTTTGGTTTCGTCCAGCGCAGTCCATCATCAGATTCAGCCACGCACGTCACTTCACCCGAGGTGCCATCCTTCACGTCGGCAGGCATGCCGCGATAATAAACCCGGAACCGCCCGCCATCCTTGATCATCGTGCTGTAGCCGCAGTGGATTCCTTCCCAAGGTTCGTCGAATCGCAACACCGTGCCTTCCTCACGCGGCTCATGCAGGCGCAATTCAACTCCGCGCATGGAATCAATCAACAACCGGTCCACGAACAACTCGCGCCGCGAACCGATGTCCACGACTTCGCCATTGGCCACGAGCAACAGCATCCAGCTTGCGCCCGCGAGCAAGCTTTTCAGAGATGTGCCGTGGAACGGTGATCGGTTGATTTGCATGAACCGGTAAGTATCGAAAAGAGCGTCACCCTTCCATCAAATTCAGTCGGCTTGGCCAACTGCACGATCTTAATCTTTTTCTTAACCTAAATCTCCAACGTCCGTTGCCTGGCACTTTTAATCACAACATTCGAGAATTCCACAATTGACAAGATCCATGACGGGCGTAAAGTCGGCTCACATAACCTGCACGCCATGAAAAGGAAAGCCGCCCTCCTCTCAGCCCGCCTGCTCGCTCTTTCGTTGGGCACAATGCTCGTCGCGCAGGCCATCGGCCAGACGCAACCTGCCTCCAGCACCGAGCCGAACAAATCCGCACCGATTCCCATGGATCAACTCGGGGCCGTGGCCGGCAAACAATATCACGGCGACGGTTTGTCCGTGACCGCCACGCCGGACGGCGCACGATTGCGCTGCGCATTCCAACGGCTCGAAGGCCACGTCACGCACGAAGGTCTCTGGCTGAGTTCCACTGCAGACACTGCCTCCGGCGAACGCTTCCGTGTGATGGCAGTAGAGGTAGGGCGGGCTGATGGCTATGGAGTGCGGCGGCAGAGCGTAGCGCCGACGCCGCTTTTGGAGGGCGATTGGATGGAGACAGCCCTTCCCGAATTCCAAAGCGGCGTGGCGACAAGCTTCCCGCCGCAGTCCATGACGCTGCCGGTCAAAGGTTCGGTCTTGGTGAAGGATCAAACTGCGCGGTTCATCCGGGACGGGTTGACGGAGGAATACACGGTGAGCGTGGACGGTGTACGACAGGATTTCATCGTGGAACAACGGCCCGGTGGCGAAGGCGAACTGCGCGTGGAACTGGACGTGGCCGGCGCCAAAGCCGAGCCGCTCGTGAATGGCGTACGACTGATGCTGGACGGCTCCGGACGCAAGCTGGCCTACAACCGCCTGCGCGTGGTGGATGCCACGGGCCGCGAGTTGCCTGCGCGGATGGAAGTAGCGGCGGGCGTCTTGCCTGCCGTAGAGGGCGGCATCTTGCCGCCCGGAAGAGGCGCACAAACGATGGAAATCTCCGGTTTCCACAGCGACCCATTTGCAAGCTCCGGTATTTCCGCCGGGCTGGAAGCCACGGCTCTACGGCAGGCGGAGACGCCTGCCGCCACGCGACTGGCCGTGCTGGTGGATGATGCCGCAGCAATATATCCCGTGCGCATTGATCCCACCTTCAGCGACGAAGATTGGATCAGCATGGGGGGAGGTGGAACACCCGGGGCCAGTTACATCGTATATGCCGCCGTAGTTGATGATGCTGGCAATCTCTTCATCGGAGGATTATTTGCAGCTGTCCAATATGTCAATGCGAGCAGAATAGCTAAATGGGACGGAAACTCGTGGTCTGCGTTGGGGGCTGGAATGGACAACAGTGTTAGGGTGCTAGCGACATCCGGCACGAATCTCTATGCTGGAGGTTCGTTCACAACGGCGGGAGGAACGCCAGCCAATCACATTGCAAAGTGGGACGGTAGCACTTGGTCTGCGCTGGGGTCTGGGATGAATGGTTCGGTTCAAGCGGTCGCAGTATTGGGTACGAACTTGTTTGCTGGAGGCAGTTTTACTACGGCAGGTGGGACGACAGTCAATGGGATTGCCAAATGGAACGGCAACACTTGGTCTTCATTGGGTTCTGGGATAGGAGGAATCGCCACCCCTGTTGTTGCGGCGTTAGCAATAGATGGAACAAATCTGTATGCGGGCGGTAATTTTACAACAGCAGGAGGTCTGGTGGCCAATGGTATTGCTAAATGGAATGGCAGCATATGGTCTCCGTTAGGGTCTGGTGTTGGAGGTATGTCTCCTTATATCCAAGCGCTAGCACTCATGGATACTAATTTGTTTGCAGGTGGTTCGTTTACGACAGCTGGTGGATCTTCAGCCAACCGAATTGCCAAATGGGACGGAAACGCGTGGTCGGCGCTTGGAGCGGGAATGAACAATACGGTCGCGACGTTAGCAGTATCAGGAACGAACCTGTACGCGGGTGGGCTGTTTACCGCAGCGGAAGGAATGACTGCGAACAGGATTGCTAAATGGAATGGAATTGCTTGGTCAGCTATTGGAACAGGCTTAAGCGGCTACGCCTATTCTCTAGCTGTGGATGGGAAAGACTTATATGCAGTTGGTGATTTTCTTGCGGCAGGTGGAACACCGGCCTATTCGATAGCCAAATGGAATGGGATCGGGTGGTCCGCCTTGCGTTCTGGAGTCAATCATGTTGTAAGTGACATAGTAGTAATGGGCACAAATCTGTTTGCTTCGGGCAATTTCGCAGCTGCAGGTGGAACAACAGTCAACAGAATTGCTAAGTGGGATGGCAACAAGTGGACGGCTTTGGGTTCGGGAATGAGCAGTTATGTTGCGGCGTTGGCCGTATCGGACACGAATCTATACGCGGGTGGGTCGTTCTCAACAGCCGGGGGGATAGCGGCGATAGATATTGCCAAATGGGACGGGAACACATGGTCAGCCTTAAGTTCAGGATTGGACGGTCAGGCTCTTGCGTTGGCCGTGTCCGGTACGAATTTGTACGCGGGAGGTCTGTTTACAACAGCAGGCGGCACGGAGGCAAACCATATAGCCAAATGGGACGGGCAGTCATGGTCATCATTGGGTGACGGCATGAACGGTTATGTTTTTGCGCTCGCGGTATCCGGCACAAATTTGTATGCGGCAGGGGAATTCACCAACTCGGGTGGTTTAGTGATGAATCGGGTTGCCAAATGGGACGGGTTCACATGGTCAGCCTTGGGCGAAGGACTAAACAGCAACGTCGTTGCACTTGCGGTATTTGGAGAAGATTTGTACGTGGGTGGACAATTCACTAGCGCAGGCGACACACCAGCCAATCGTGTTGCCAAATGGAATGGGAATTCCTGGTCAGCGTTAGGTAGGGGAATGAACAATGCGGTTAATACACTACTGCTGTCTGGTACTGACTTATACGCTGGTGGCACTTTTACCCAAGCAGGCGAAGTGGAGGCAAATTACATCGCGAAATGGGACGGGATTGAGTGGTCAGCAATGGGTTCGGGAATGGACGGCTATGTCAATGCGCTTGAAGCGTCCGGGTCGAATCTATTTGTGGGAGGCAATTTCACCAGAGCAGGTAACAAAGTTTCCACCTATATGGCTATGGCAAATATCGGCGCAGCCCGCGGCAAATTCAGTAATATGAGCTATTCCTCAGCCACCGGGTTCAGTTGCACGTTTCTTGATGGCAGCGTGGGTCAACCTTATCGCATCCAAACTTCGTCATCACTGGCAGCTGGCCCTTGGACAGATTTCACAAACTTCACCTACACCGTTCCCGTCGTCATCAATGTCCCCACCGCAGCCGCCACCAACCAATTCTTCCGCGCCATCACGCCGTAGCGGCGGGCGTCCCCCGCCTGCCGTAGAGCCGTGGCTTCCAGCCCGGCGGAAAAAGCCTCACGCAAATCGAGCGCGTTGGAATCTTCCTTCGCCTCCAATCATTCTCACCTCAATCCGGGCGGCGAGACGCACGCCCTTTACGTCAGGCAAGATGCCCGACGCTACAACAGCCAATAATTCTTTCGCGCCATGAAGCCTTGATCCCGGCAATAGCATCAATGCAAAGTCGCCAAGAGGCAAAGGCGCAACCCTGGAGCGCGGGCGGTTCCTCGCCCGCAGTGCATCGCCCGCAGAGAGACGTCGGATAATCCAGAGCCCACTTTGACATTCACCCGCTGCGGACGGGGACCGTCCGCGCTCCGAGAAAACTCTGTAGATTGCCATCCCAACCCAATCACAAGCTCCATCGGAGCGGCATGTTCCTACCGTGCCTGATGCAAGACGTCGCCCCTGAACGGGGCTTGGTTCGTCCGCCGATGGTCAGCCTACAAATAGGCCAGCCCTGACGGGCTTCGCTTTGCGTCTCCTGCGCCTTTTTGCGGCTGTTTGAGCCGTCACCCGACCGCAGCTATTTCGGCGACCTGGCAAGTTCAATGACCCTGCCTTCGCGCGCGGCTTCCACCACAAGGGCGGATTTCGCAGCGGCAACCAGCTTGTGCGCGTGCGCCAGCATGGCTTCCACCTTGGCGTCGTCGTGGTCGGGGTCGTGATGGAAGAGCACGAGCCGTTTCACGCCCGCCTTCATGGCCACCGCCACCGCGTAATCCACGCAGCCGTGTCCCCAGCCGATGTGCTGCTCGTATTCCTGCGCGTCGAATTGTGAATCCAAGATCAGCACGTCCACGCCGCCAAGGAACTCCACGAATTTCTTTTCCTGCGCCTCCGCGAAATCAAACGCCGCGCGTCCCGCGCCCGCGGGCTGCGGACTTGTGTTGTGAACGCGCGTATGCGGTTCGTTGTCGGGGAAGAACGCCACCGAACCGTCATCCGTGAAGATGCGGTAGCCGACGCAGATGCCCGGATGATTGGCAAAGTGCGCCTGGACGCGAATGTTGCCCACGCGGAATTCCATGTCCTTGAGTTCGTCAATCTGCACGTTGCCGGGGAGTTCAGCGAACGGCACAGGAAAGTAGGGGCTTTCCATCTGGCTTGTGAGCACGTGAACCAGCCCGTTGCGTGCGCCCTCGAATCCCAGAATGCGCAGACGGCAATCGGGTCTGTAGATGGGTTGAAAAAATGGAAGACCCTGGATGTGATCCCAGTGGGTGTGCGACAACAACATTGTCAGGTGAAGCGGTTGTTCGCCAAACTCGGCAAGCAGGTCGCGACCGAGCGTCCGCAATCCCGTGCCGCCATCGAGGATGATGATTTCTCCACCGGCACGGACTTCAACACAGGTGGTGTTGCCGCCGAAGCCCACCGTGGCGGGGCCGGGTGTGGGGATCGAGCCGCGTACGCCCCAGAATTTCACGCAGGTGGGTCCGCCTGCGGGCAGTTGTGTGCCGGGGCCAGATCGCGCCGGAGATTTCACATCCGCAGTCAATCGGGAGATCGCTTCAAAAAGATTCTTCGGCTCGACGGGTTTGACGAGGTATTCGTCCGCACCCGCTTCGCGCGCCGCAAGCCGGTCGGATTCGTAATCGCGACCCGAGGTGACGATGATGCGGGTGTGACGCAGGGCAAGGTCTTCGCGCACCTTGCGGCAGACGAGGAATCCGTTGCCGCGAGGCATGAGCAGGTCGCACAACACCACGTCGGGCCGCTGCGCACGGATGATGTCCAGTCCCGCGTTGCCGTCGTCAGCCTCGATCACCTGCCAGTTCTCCAAACGCAACAACTCGCCCAGCAACGCCCGCTGGTCGGCGTCATCATCAATGATCAATACTTTTCGTGTCGTGCTCATGCGGAAACGGATGCCGCGCGCACACTACGTCAGAAGCGCGGGAAATAAAGCTGAAAAACAGTTTGAGCGGGCGGAGCCAGGGGAATCAGAACTCAATTGCCTCGTTGAGTTTTCCGCACTGGGCGCAGCGCGAGCGTTCAACATCCGGATCGTCCGTGTAAACCAGACCACATCTTTCGCAGCGGAAAATCCGATCCTCGCTCGCCGCAGGCCGGAACCGGCGGCGGCGCATCTCGGTGTAGATGCTGAGTCCGCAGATCGCGCCAAGCAGCACCGTGACATAAGCAAGCAAGAGCGCAGAAATCGTCATCTGGAATTCTTTGGTGACGCGTTGGTGACGCCATTCTCCAACTGAACCGCAGTCTGCCACTCGAAGATCAATGTGCCGACCGTCCAGGCGGCAGTCTGGTTGGTTGGAGTCTCAAAGCGAAGGGTCCATGCCATTTCGAGGGCCTTGTTGTCCACCACGGCGGAACCGCTTCCGGGCAGCAACAAGGTCGGCGAAAACACGAAACCCTTCGGATCCACCAGCACCTGAACAATAGTGTTGGTGAGGAGATCCGCAGAATTGATCGCCCCGGCCTGTGGTGCGTTGATCAGCTTGCGACCAGTCAGTGTGCCGCCAGTGCGGAGCAAAAACGGGCGGCTTAGTGCCAATTGCCCGATATGGAGATCGGGTTCGACAATTTCAGGAGCAGGCATCGCTGCGAATTGAACAGATGAGGTGCCGCTGTTGCGAATCGAATCACCAAAACTTTCACCGAGTCGCGACGCATCCAGCGCGAGGGTGCGTGGCGGTTCCGTCCAGTGAAATGACGGCGGTGACATCACCGGGCTCTTCATCCACGTGGCTCCGGCAAAACCGCGCGGGTGTGGTCGCGCAAAAAGCGTCGGATCGTTCAACTCCTGCCAGTCGCCGAAGGTCGTTGTGAGCCGGATGGTAAAAGGACGCACCGCCTCTTTGGGCACGGGTTGAACGCGGCTGCCGAATGCATAGATGAACGCGATGTGCGCCGCGAACACGAGCACGAGTGTTAGAATCCATTTCGGACGCGACCAGGAACGCGGTGTTGTCGCCGCCGTATTCATGGACGTGGTTTGAGTTTGCCTTCACCGGGAACGTCCCCCATGCGCGGTTGCGTGGCATCCCATGCCTCCTTGAAACCAAGCTCTTTCGCAAGCGATGCGAGCTGTACAATCTGCTCATGCGGCACCGCCTTGTCCGCGTACAACACCAGCGTGAGCGGTTCACGGGATTTTTTCACGGCATCGGCGAGCCTGGCTTTGAGCTGGGCAAGATCGAGCAACTGGTTGTGAAAGTAATAACGGCCATGTTCGCTGATCGCCACAGTGACACTGTCCTGATCCGTGCCTGGAAAAACTTCCGCCACGGGCAGCTCGATGCGCACGCCGGGTGTGTAGGTGATCGAGCCAAGCATGAGAAACATGACCAGCAGGAAAAACACGCAGGCAAAGGGCGCCATGTCGAACTGGCTGCGCAACGGACGGACGGTGCGATGAAATTTCATGCGGACTTGGCCCGGCCGTTTTCAGTGACGATGTTCACGATCTCACTCGCAGCCCGTTCCATGTCGAGGACGATGGCGTTGACACGGCTGACGAGATAATTATGCCCTGCGTGAATCGGAATGGCCACGGCCAGTCCCGCAGCGGCGCAGACCAGCGCCTGCCAGACGCCGTGGGTGATCATTCCAGCGTTGGCGCTGGTATTGGCGGCCTGCACCCCCGAGTAAACATCAATGAATCCAAGCACCGTGCCGAGCAGTCCAAGCATCGGCGCGAGTTGCGCAATGGTTGCCAGCAGATCAAGCCGCTCCTCCAATCGCGGCACCTCAGACAAGCCGGCTTCCTCAAGTGATTCACGCACGCGCTCGCGACCGTTCTCGCGGTTGAGCACCGCGGTCTTCACCAGGTGCGCGACCGGCCCCGGAGTGGCATCGCAGATTGAAATGGCTTCGACGACGTTGTCGCGTTTGATCACGGTGCGAACGCCGTTGAGGAACTCGGTGGAATTGATCTGCGCACGATGGCAATGCAGGAATCGCTCGATGAAGATCACGATACCCGCCGCACCCACGAACAGGATCACCCAAAGCATCGGCCCGCCGTTGGCGAGCAAAACTGGCAGCGTCATGCCGGGGTTATAGGGCGACGGGAATCAAGCTCCAAGTTCCCACTTTCGAACGACCGCTCCAGGAACTCACTAATCAAAC
>JABFSR010000072.1 GCA_013140495.1 Verrucomicrobiota bacterium | reverse complement strand
CCGTGCTGCTTGGCGCGATCGAGGAGTTTCAATTCGACTGCGCCATCGGCGGTGCGCGGCGCGATGACGAGAAAGCCCGCGCCAAGGAACGTTTCTTCAGCTTCCGCGACAGTTTCGGTCAATGGGATCCGAAAGCGCAGCGCCCGGAGATCTGGAATCTTTACAACGCTCGTGTGAATCCCGGCGAGAACATGCGCGTGTTCCCGCTCTCGAACTGGACCGAGATGGACGTGTGGCAATACATCAAGCGCGAGAAGCTCGCCGTGCCGACGATTTATTTCAGCCACGAGCGCGACTGTTTCCGGCGCGGTGGCCAATGGCTGCCCGTGCCGCCGCCGCATACGGAGAACGGAAAACCCGATCCTTACGCCGGCGCGCGTCCCAAGCCGAACGAGCCGATCAAGAAAATGGTTGTCCGCGTCCGCACCATTGCCGACATGATCAGCACCGGCATGATTGAATCGCCCGCCGACAGCGTGGATGATATCATTGGTGAAGTGAGCGCCGCGCGCGTCACCGAACGTGGCACCCGCGCCGACGACAAAGCCAGCGAAGCCGCGATGGAAGATCGCAAGAAGGCTGGTTATTTCTAGCTCAGAAGATTTTCTCCCATGCCACACACACAGCATTCAATCGAAATTCTCCGTTTCAACACTTGCGGCAGTGTTGACGACGGCAAGTCCACGCTCATCGGTCGCCTGCTCTACGATTCGAAGTCGTTGATGGAAGATCAGGTCGAAGCGTTGGAAAAATCCGCTGACATCACCGGCGGCGGTCAGATCAATCTCGCCAACCTCACCGACGGCCTCCGCGCCGAACGCGAGCAAGGCATCACGATTGACGTCGCGTATCGTTACTTCGCCACGCCTAAGCGGAAATTCATCGTCGCCGACACGCCCGGTCACGTGCAATACACGCGCAACATGGTCACGGGCGCAAGCACGGCGAATCTTTCCATCGTTCTCGTGGACGCGCGGCAGGGCGTGATTGAGCAGACGCGCCGCCATACTTTCATCGCCGCGATGCTCGGGATTCCGCATCTCGTCATCGCCATCAACAAGATGGATTTGGTGGATTGGAAGCAGGAGCGCTTTCAGGAAATCCGCGACGAGATCGAGGATTTTCTGCCGAAGCTCGACGTGTTCCGCGATGTGAAGTTCATCCCGATCAGTGCGCTGAACGGGGACAACGTCGTGGACGCCTCAAAGTTCACGCCGTGGTATGAAGGTCCGCCGTTGCTGGCTCATTTGGAGAATGTCCACATCGCGAGCGACTGGAATCTCAACGCGTTCCGCTTCCCGGTGCAATGGGTGAATCGTCCCAACAATCCCACGGACCACGCGCTGCACGACTTCCGTGGCCTCAGCGGTCAGATCGCCAGTGGCATCATTCGTAAAGGCCAGCAAGTCGCGGTGCTGCCCGGCTGTATCAAGACCACGATCAAAGATATCTGGACCTACGACGGCTCGCTGAACGAAGCGTTCTGCCCGCAGTCCGTGACAATCTGTCTGGAGCACGACATTGATATCAGCCGCGGTGACATGATTGTTGACTTGGAACAATTGCCCGGCATGGCGAGTGATCTGCACGCGCGCATCTGCTGGATGAGCATTCGTCCGTTGCAGGCGGGCAAAAAATATTTCCTCAAGTACGGTCCGCAAACGGTTCAAGCCGTCGTGACGCAAGTCGAAGGTCGGATCAACATGGAAACCCTGGACATGGAAGCCGGGCCGACCGAATTCCGCGCGAACGACATTGGCGTCATCCGCCTCAAGACCGCCAAGCCGATCATCTACGACGGTTACACGACGAACCGGCTCACGGGTTCGTTCATCTTGATCGAGCAAGGCACCAACGCGACTGTCGCTGCTGGAATGTTGTTCCCGCCGACGGAAGCGGTGAAGCCGGAATACACCGACTTCGCGATCTGAGCGGGTGGATTTATTTAGGATTCGTCGCGCCTGATACCGGTGTAGAAACAGAAGCAGCGACGTTTGTCGGTGAGTTTGAAATCGCCTGGCCGGCAGCCTGTAGATCAAGCCTGTGTACCTGCTTCTTTTCAATCATCCGCATCTCTTGCCCGAGCCTGTGGAGTGATCGGAGATTTGCGGCCACAAACACCAGCACTATGGAAATGATCGCCAGCACGACGACGACAGCGACGCCGCGGTCGCGCCGTCTGCGGATCGTAAATTCTGTTTTCATTGTGTAATTCCTTTCTCCGGCACCGCGATGAAGGTGAACAAAGGCCTCAGATGTACGGGACGTTTCGAACGCGGCTTCAATTCCAGTTCCCACCGCCATGCTGTGAGGTTGGTGCGGTTCTCAGACGCCATGATTGAACTGGCAACGCTCGGCAGCAGGCTGTTCCATCCGCCATTGCCAACGCGCCGGGAAACGCTGTTCGTCGCAAACCTGTAGGAAACGTCACCCCGAGGGCAGGGGAGGACAACCTCCGTGCCATCGTCCGCCATGCTGCTTCGAATCGGCCCACGCACAGCGCGAACGTCCGCGCGCCAGCGTTCACCGGCCTTCAATGCCATTGTGACATCTTCCGTATTGCGACGTAACATTGCGGAGTTTTCAGAGCAGCGATACAGCGCTGCGTAGGCGACTCCTAGCAAAATAAGCAAAACGGAACCGTACACGAGGCAATCAACGAGCATGATGCCGCTGCGATGTGAAGTGCGCTGCGTCCGACAGGGTGCGACGGCAAAAGTGTTGTCAGTCGTCAGTTTCATTTGAACTTCACCTCCCGCACGACCGGCCCGCCGTGATCTTTCACCACCGGTTTCCATTCGAGTCGCAATCCGTTAGTTGTCACCGTGAGAAGAAAACCTCCGGGTGGCAGGTTCGTGGCGGCGAGGGCATGCACGGCGTAATCACGAGTTCCCGGCGCAAGACCGTGTGGGTTCCCGGCCACGAGGGTTTCCATTTCTCCGTCCACGATTTCCATCGCCACGGCGCGTTGGTAATAGGCGCGTGCGGTTTTGCGCTCTGACGCGATGGAATACGCCAGTGGCAGCAACGTGCCTGCGAGCAGCGCAATCGCGACCAGCATCTCGGTCATCAGCGAACCGCGCTCGCGCCTTTTTCTGGATCGAATTACCATAACACCGCCTCGTTGATGATTTGAATGAGGGCGAGGAACATGGCGATGATGAATACCGCCACGACGAATCCGTTGAACAGGACCATGCCGGTTGTTGTGACCTGTGCCGCTGTCTGTTCAAGTTGGAAGGCCCGCGAATCCAGAGATTCGTGCCAGCCGGTGAGTGCGCGTACAAAATTCCCGCGCCGGCCAAGGACATTCCTGAGCCGCCACTGGAGTTCTCGTCCGTCGTCCATCACGCGCAACGCATCCGGCAACTTGGTCCCGCCAGAAAGCAGAGCACGCATTTTGTTGCCGCGCCGGATCACGGAATGATTCGCGGTGGATTCAGCCGCAAGTGAAACCGCGTCCGTTTCTGTCATTCCAGCGTCCAGCAACACTGCAAGGATTGTCGTAAAATCCCGCTGTAATCGTTTTCGTTTCCAAGGCAGGCGATAGACCAGTGCATCAGGAATCGAAACAAACAAAACTCCAAGCCACGCCCGCGCAGGTTCACCCACGGAGTAAGTCAGCGTCCTGAACAGTCCCCGCAGTCGTGGTCCGCCGATGTAGGCCGCAGTGACGAACCAGCCGAGTGAGAGAATGCAGACCTGCAAGGCGATCAATGCCGGGTAATAGTCGAAGACAAATTGCGTGAACGCCGGCACCGAGCCGCCGCTCATTCCTCTAAAAACTTCTTTGAATTTCGGCAAAATAAAAATTCCTATCATTACTGGGAGGACAATGATAGCCGGGGTCACGCAAAAGAATATCAGCACGAGATGATTCAGAGCACCACGTACCTGCGAAACGCTGTCGCGCAACAACTGGTGGCACGCGGGCAGGACCTTTCGCACATCACCGATCCGTAATCCCGCCTTCAACATGGCACGCACCTGCGGATTGAGCGCACGGGTCGGGTGATCCAGCGCGTCGGCCAGCGACATGCCGCCATGGAGATTCGCCGCGAGACGATGCATGCCTCCGCCGAACGCAGGGTCACCTGAAGCGGATGCCTCCATGATTGAGTTTTCAATGGTTTTTCCCGAAGCGATTCCAGTTTCCAGGATGTCGAGAAGCAATCGCGCACGTTCGTTCCTACGCAATGGAAGTGTCAGCAGATAGTAAAACCCGTATAGCACCCCGATGATGATCGGAAGCTCGATGCAAATAAAGAGCAGCAAGGCCAGGACAAAGACTGCTCCCGTCCCGATTGGATCCGAGGTGAATGAGTTTTGAAATAGCCCGTTCATGGTGCGCCAGTTTCAGTTTCCGCCAAGGTTGTTCATCAACCACGCCATGCTTTGCAGCAAGGGCGCGATCTGCCAGAAAACCATCTGCCCCAGAATAAGAATTGAAACCGGAAGCGCACCGTAGAGCGCCATCTCAATGCGGTAAGACGCGCGCGCATGATAAATCTCCGCCGCTTTTGCAAAACCTGCCGCCAGGTTTTCACCTCCACTCCGCACAAGCCAGAGAAACAGCGGCGGAATCGGCTTCGTGGGTGGAGGCCACATGGAAGGTTTGCCCGCACCGTTGGCGATCAGTTGTCGCCATTGCGCGAGTGATTTTCCGGCGGATGTATTCGCTTCGAGTCCCTCGGCAAACGCCAGAGCCTCGGCAAGCGTTGAACCGTTCTTCAAAAGCAGTGCGATGACAGATGCGGTCTGTGCCAGGCTTGCTTCGCGGAATCCTGGAATTCTCCAGCGCAGACGCGTGCGCAATCGTGGCATGGCGGCGATGGCGACACCCACCAGCGCAGCCAATGTGAGGATTGCGGGTGTCACCCAGATGCTCGCGAGCATCAGCAAACGCTGCGGTGGCTGGCCCAGTCCATAATCGAAAAATGTCGCGAGAAAACGATCCAGCATCAGCGACAACAGAATCGTCAGACCGAGTGCCACGATGATTACGAGTGCGGGATAAACCATCAATCCCTTGAGCCGGGTCCAGATTGCATAGGTGCGATGATAATGATCGGCAACCATTATGAGCACGCCGGGCAGATCATTTCCGCGAGCGCCGATCTCGATCATTTGCTTGTAGAATTCCGGAAGTGTCCGGCGCGCAAGTGCGTCCTTGAGTGGTGTGCCTCGTGCAAGTTCTGCTTCGAGTTGTTGCACGTCATCGCGCAATGGACCGGTGCGCATCTCGGAGGATAATTGCCTGAGCGCGCCTTCCAGCGGAATCCCCTCCCGCAGCATTGCCGCGAGCTGCTGATTGAAGAATGCAAATTCGTTGTGGTTCATTTTTATTATGTCACTCATGGATTCGACAGGGTTGCCGTGCAAACGTCACGCTCTTTTCTGAAGAGACGACTGATCGAGAGATTTCAGCCTCCCTTGGTCTGAGCATTGTGTCGCCGGATTTTGTTTTTCTGGCAATTCAACCGTGAAGTTTGGTTTCACGCACTCCAGATCAAGTCCGTTGCCTTGACTGCTCCAATTTGTGTAGCTTCTCCGCAGATGAAGACAAAAGTGCCGGAACAATTGGCCGCCGAAGTGCCGCAAACCAAATGGGGCAAAACGCTGCTCGCCACGCCCGTCATCATGACTGTCATCGCGACCTTGCTGGCCGGTCTGGCTTCCAGCGAGATGACCAAGGCGCAATACGACCGTGCCCTCGGTGCGCAACTCCAGTCCAAAGCGGGCGATCAATGGGCCTATTTTCAGGCAAAGAAACTTCGCGGCGCGATGCAGCGAAACTCTTTTGACCTCCTCACCGCCACCACTGACATCCGCACAATAGAAAACCCCGCGTTGACAAAGATTCCAGTTCCTGCCGCAGCCAGCATGGATTCGAAAGTTAAAGCCGCGCTTGAAGCCATTGAAAATCAAAAGCCGGAAACCGAAATCACCGGTTTGTTGAAACCCGTGGATGATGAGTCTCTCGCTGCCGCATTACAAGCCGTCAAAGACAACGCCCTTGCATTTGACACCCTCACCGCTCCAGCCAACCAGGTTCTTGATCAATTGGAAAAATCCCTGCCCTCGGGCGACAAAGCCGCCGCACGCGATCTCACCGCCGCCAGGATGCGCTACAACGCCGTGCGTTATGAGGCCGAAGCGAGGCTCAACCAGACCATTGCCAGCTTCTATGAATTGCAGGTGCGCAAGGCCAACATATCGGCGGAGCGACACCACAAACGCAGCGGGAAATTCTTCTTCGGGATGCTGGCCGCGCAAGCCGCGGTCATCGTTTCCACCTTCGCCATCGCGGCGCAGAAGCGGAGCTTCCTCTGGTCGGTTGCTGCGGTCGCCGGGCTCGCTGCAATCATCTTCGCCATCTACGTCTATCTGCGCGTCTGATTGGCTGGCAATGGTAGGTGATTAAACCTGCCGACATCACCACGGACGCGGAAGCTTGGGTCGCTTTCCGCGAATGTCCCGGGCACCCGATCCTTGGCGGATCGAAAGAAAGTTTTCAGCAGATGTCACGGCGTCCGGCGACGGTTGTTCTGTTTCGACCGTTTCTTCAATCTGATTCTGCTCAGGCTGTTCCCCGGGTTCAGCCTGTGCCGTGGCTAACACCTCTTTGATAATATTGAGCAAATCGCCTCTGCCATGCTTCGATGCGGCGGAACATGTCATTATCACCGGCAGATTCTCACACCATTCCGAGATGCGAGCCTTGAAGGCATCAATGTTCGCCTGCACGACCGCGGGCTTTACCTTGTCGGTCTTGGTGAAGACGAGGACGAACGGAATGGAATTGCCGGCGAGCCATTCCACGAATTCCAGATCAATCGGTTGTGGCGGCAGCCCGGAATCAATCAGCGCGAAGACGCAATGGAGGTTCGGACGATTCTGAAGATAGTCTATCACGGCCTCGTTGAACTCGGCCCGGTGCTTCCGGGCCAGATGAGCGTGACCGTATCCCGGCAGATCCACCAGTCGCCACGTTTTGCTCATCGTGAAAAAATTGATCAGCTTGGTGAACCCTGGAGTGGTCGAGACCCGTGCCAATCTCTGTTTGCCTGCCAGCAAGTTCAGCAAGGAAGATTTCCCGACGTTGGACCGCCCGATAAAGGCGAATTCAGGCAACGACTCATCCGGACACGAACCCAGATTCGGAGCGCTGCAATGAAAAATGGCGGATGAAATGTTCACAATCAGAAACCCGACGGCAACTGTCGCAGGAAACCCGCTTCACTGATACAACCAATTTCATTGCACGGGGGAAATGGGTGACAGTGGGAAAAGATGTGGCCGACCATGAATCTTTGGCAACCGCGCCGTTGCCGTTTGGCCGGCAGATTTCTGACTTCGGATTAACGGCCTTTCACTTTTGGTTGGGGAGCAGGAGCGGCGCTCGCCGGCTCGGCGGGACTTTCCTTTAGAAAACCATCCAGGACCTGAAGGTACATATCAAGTGAGTCGCCGACTTCGGGTCCGAGATCGCGCTTGAGCGCCCGCAATTGATCCGCTGACGACTTCGCTTCGCGGCGCAGGTCATTCATGTTCAGCTTCCCGGTTATCAAGCCGTTGACCATCTCGTTGTATTTCCTGGCGGCCTCGGGACTGTCGGCGAGCATTTGTTCGCGGATCTGACGGATGAAATTCGTGTCCCCGCCCAGATTGCGAAACGCAGCGGACAGATCAGCGTTGGTATTCGCAATTGTATTTGGGAGTGCGGCAACCGGAAGATTCGTCACCACAGAAAGCCGCGCAACAGTGGTGGCCGCCTTCGTCGTGATGGTGTTTGTGCCAAACGCAAGACTTGTGACGTTTTTGCGTGGCACATTTATTTTGCCAAGGACTTCGCTTTCCAACACGACGGTTTCTGTGGAAACGGACAGCACCTTGCCGTTGTAGCGGTCGCCATTCTGCATTTCCAACTGATCAGCGCGCAGTAAAGTGCCAGCGACGAATATGAAAAGCATTCCGGACGCGGTAAGCCGAAGTTTGATTCTCATGGCGAAACGCTAGCCTATCGGAGGGCTCTTCGCAAATCATGGTCAACGCCGGAACAATCGCAGATAGCTGTTCGAGTTGAGCAGAAACTCGAAGTCTGTCCGCACCTCCTCAAAGCCCAGATGAGCCAGTTCGGGGTCAGCCCGCAGCCTGTCAAGATAACTGCATTGCTTCGCCTCGAAGGTCACAACCGGATACACCCGTGCCTCGTCCCGCGTCACCCGCATGATTTCCAGCAACGACCTTTTGTGGAACTCGTAGTCGAGTTGATCTTCGTAAATGAACAGCAGATACGACACGAGCGCGAGGTCGAATTCGCCATCGCGAAACGGGAGCACTGGCAGCCGCCCGGCCACGTAGCGGGCGGCATCACCATTCCGATAATCCGCCAGAAATGACTTGTAAGCTCGCTCACGAAAAGTGCGCAGATTTTCTGGCGACTTGTAGAAGTCCCAGCGGTAGGTTTTCAAATCCCGGACAGCTTCGACGACATGGTTGAGGTCTGCCTCACAACGGCGCTGAATTTCGTCTGCCGGCAATTCGTAAATCGCGTCGAACGCCGTCACGCGCAACCCGGCCCGTCGCGACTCCGCACAAAACGAACTCACGCCGGACGCCACGTCGAGAATTGCCCGTCCGCGCAGCGTATCGAGATCAAGCGCGAAGTAGCGCCGATACTCATCCAGCGTGCGTCCAAGCAGAACAACTTTGTCCAGGACCAGGCCCTGTTTCATGGCGCGGCAATTTTGCTGATATGAATCATACCTGCGAGCTTTCTCCAACGCGGCGGGCGTTAAATGCAAAACACGACAGTTGATCTCACGACAGATTACTGCCGGAACAACCGTTCTCCACCCCGCGAACGATAGGGGCTGATGCCCGGTGTGAAGAAGCGCGACTTGCCCCGCCTTTTTGCTTCCAAGTCCCACTGGAACAGCAAGCCGATCTGATTCGCGCCCCTGCCATCACTGCGGATCGCATCGAAGCCGTGGGCGTAGATCAGCGTGGCCATCCACGTGCCGCTCGTGGAAATGAACGACAAACCTCCGCCCGCGCCAGCATGCCAATGCCCCGGCTGCTCCAGACCATTCAGATAATCCATGCGCGCGCCCGCCCCATAAAGAGTGAACCTCAGATTCTTCCTGGGCGTGAGCGGAAAAGAATATTGTCCGTTGAAAAGAGCGAATCGCTCGGCTGAGAGTTCCTGGTAGTAGTAACCGGGGATGCTCAATGGAAACTCGGAGGCAAACGGCAGCACGCCACCCAGCCGGTAGGCATTGAAACGGTCCGCATCCAAACTTGTCCCTCCTGTGAAGCTAAATTCAAAGAGATGTTCGTTTTCGAACGTGTATTTCAACAAGGCGCGCGCCCAGAACAGATGCGTTGCCGCCTCCACTGCACGGTCTCCGTTGAAACCGTAGCGGTCCGACCGGCTGCGAAACTGCGACTCATGCCAGAACGAAAGCTCCATCGCCAATGGTTCGGTCAGGCTTGGCTCTTGACCGCCACAACGCAAACCGGTGCGGATGTAAAATGACGACCGCTTGTCCGGCAGCTCAAAAGCGGGGTCCGTCTTGTCGTCCGGCTCGTAGAAGGAAATGCCCGCGCCGCCGCGCAGGATCAGCGACACGGGCAACTCCTGGTCCGGGTTGAAACGGTGATACACACTCGCCGAAACGTCCCCGCCGTGACCGATGAATGATTCCTCCCGGAAATAATGACCATCGCGAATCTCCGAATAACTTTGGGCAAACCCGCCGCCCGCCAGTCCCACCGCCGCGTCGGTATTGGGACCGAGCAGGCTGCGAAAACCAAGCTCCGCATCCAGATAGATCGGAGCCACGACCAGCCGAAGCGTCAGGTTCGTCAAAACAAAACCTGGTTTGTTGTCGTAAAAAAAACCGTATCCGGCGATGGGGCCTTTCCCTTCCAACGGTTGATTGTAACCGATCTGCACCAATCGCCGCTGTTCAGGATCCAATTGGGCCGGTGACAGAAACGGAGCGGATAAAAAACACAGGAGAAGCGCCCGCGTTCGATTTCCGCTTGAGATCACGCGGCAATGTATTTTGCCGCGTGAATCCAGCAAGCGAATTCACGCGCAGCGAAACGTCGCGAAGGCGGAAGGACCAGTCGCAACGCGTCAACTGAAGTGAGGCGTGGGAATGATTTTAACGTGCCGTGAGTTTTGACGTGCTGCGGCTGGGCGTTGCCACAGCCGCGCTCCGGGCGCGAATTGGAGGAGATGGTTTCCTTGGGCAGTCCCGAAGGCTTGAGGGGCAACCGCTGGGCTGGGCTGATGGATTTGAATCCCGTTGGAAGTCGCGGATGGAACAGGAGCGGCGACGGCGCTTTCGGGCGGACGGGGGGCTGTAGATATTGCGGAAGATTTCCGTGCGTGGCAAAAGCGGTGTCGCGCTGCGCTTGCCACCGCAGTCCAAGACAGCCCTGGCGGGGCGACATCTTTGTAGAACCGGTGATAGAAATTAATTCAAGCTCCGTCAGGAGCTGAATATGCCGCCCCGACGGGGCTGGGGAATTTGGTGGCGTGGGTGGCTACAAAGATTTCGCTCCTGACGGAGCGTTCGGGACGGAGCGTGACTGTGTCCGCAGGACCAGTCGCAGCGGGTGGATAAAGACGAGACGCGGAATGGTTTAACGGCCCGATGCAATGGACGTGCTGCGGCTGGGCGTTGCCACAGCTGCGCTCCAACGGAGGCGACGCGGCAACTCCGCCCTACCAACCGCAACGCGGTTGCAGCATTCAGCCCAGCGCTGGCCGACGCAATCGGGCTACGCTTGATCACGATGAGATACATCCAGCCAGAACAGGGTGTTCCTCAAGGGATGCCAGATCGGGGCTTCGCCCATGATCGCTTGGTATTCATAAGCGACGACATATTGGTCCAGGGTTGCCGGTGGCGACGCTGCTGCGTTAGCCGAACCTCCGGTGCCGCCGAGGAGCAACGCCAGAATTTTTGGACGAGCAAAGACGTTCATGGTTGTTCTTGGTTTGGGCTGCGGTGTTTGAATCACGCTTAAGTGCGGGAGTTTGGATTTATTCGTTCCCAAACAACAATCGAAAGTTCTGAGCCGGGGCGACAACGCGCCACAAAAAACTTGAATTTCGATGAACCGCAGCCTAATCACTCCGCGTGAATCTCCCGGTCAGATTTGGACAAACGTTCCTGCATAATTGTCTCCTGTGCCTGGCGATCCTTCCCGCGCGGCTTCCGAACCATGCGGTCGCCAATCAGGTCGTGGCTTGGGGCAATCCAACAAATGTTCCAGTTGAAGTGAATCAAACTGTGGCTATCAGCGCGGGCTGGGGTTATTCGCTTGGAATCGCGCCCGACGGCAGTTTGCTCGTTTGGGGAAGCGCCCCGGGCACTCCGCCTGCAGGATTGAGCAACTTGGTGGCCGTGGCCGCCAGCCGAAGTCATAGCCTTGCTCTGCGAGGTGACGGCACAGTCTTCGGGTGGGGCCCCGGTTTGGCGGGAATACCAGATGGCTTGACCAACGCCATGGCCATCTCCGCGAATGGCGACATTGATGGCCGACAAAGCCTCGTGCTCAACCGTGATGGCACAGTCGTCGCCTGGGGCAACGTCAACACCGTGCCCGATGGCTTGAGCAATGTCGTCGCCATCGCCGCCGGGGGCTGGCATGAGTTGGCGCTTAAGAATAACGGCACGATCGTCGCTTGGGGCAGTGATGACTACGGTCAGACCGATGTCCCCCCTGACGTGACCAACAACGTGATCGCCATTGCGGCGGGTGACTTTCACAGTATGGCGCTCAAAAACGACGGCACGGTGTCGGTGTGGGGATGGGGTGGCGAAGGCCAGTTGGACCAACCTGCGGGCTTGAGCAATGTCATCGCGATTGCCGCCGGAACTTATCACAGCCTGACGCTGAAAAGCGACGGCACGGTCGTCGCATGGGGTGCAACTTATCCGCCGGTTGATTCCGGGCAGGTCGCCGTGCCGGGCACGCTGACGAATGTTGTGGCTATTTCTGCTGGTGCGGGCCACAGCCTCGCGATCAGCATCCCGCTGCAAATTACTTCCGTCACACTTACCAATCAAAGTGCGCGGTTGCGCTTCCACTCTTTCTCCGGACAGCAATACACCGTGGAAAGCTCGCCCGACTTGAGTCCTGGGAGTTGGTCGGCCCTGCCGGGGGGAAGTGTTTCTGGCAACGGACAGGATGTGTGGGTGGCCGATACCAATGCCGTGACTTCTGCCACCGCCCGGTTCTATCGCCTGAAGCAATAACCGCAGTGCTGTTCCACAAACCATTTCCAGCGTTGGTGAATCTGAGCACAGATTTACCGTAGTGGCGACTCAGCAGAGTGCCGCAAACGGGACGGAGATTCAGAGGGCGGTGTTCTGCCGAAAGCCGCTACATCCGGCTCGGACTGCCAACCCGGAGCGGATGAATTAGATTTCCGGTAGGGCGACGGTGCTCCGTCGCCCAAGGTGGGAGGTGGCACTGCCACGGCGGAGCGCGACTGTGTCCGCAGGACCAGTCGCAGCAGGTGAAGGGGTGGTGGCGGTTGAAAATATTTTGCGACGCGTGTTTGTTGGTGGCCGTGCGCAAGCACCTGCGGCTGGGCGTTGCCACAGCCGCGCTCCTACCGAAGCGGAGCGGCAGCGCCGCCCTACCAACCGCAACGCGGTTGCAGCATTCAGCCCGGCGTTGGCCGACGCAATGGTGGCCGTGTGCAAACACCTGCGCTGGGTAACGACGGGAAATGAAAACAACTCTGAAAGAGTTGTGGCGGAATAGGCAATCCCAAGCCTTTTGCTTTCCACCCTGGACGACATCAAACTATATTCCGAGGCATGAAAAAGCCGGTCGATGATGCCTTGGTCGCTGAATGTGCCAACCGGATTCGTTCCGGTGGCCCGGTCGGGGCGGTGTTTCCTTTTCCATTGTCGCAGTGTGGTTTTACTGTGGCCCAGAAATTAGTAATCAAGGAGGCGCAAAAAGTCCGGAAACAACTGCTCAAGAAATCAAACCCCCAGACGACAACTCCTCAGCAGCCCCAACCCAAGACCGTTGCGCTCAAACCCGCTGCGCCTCCGCGATCACAACCAAAGGTCGTCGTTCCCAAACCAGCCGCGCCGGATCAAGCACCCGCTCCCAAATCGCGATCTCTGACCAAATTGGAAAAGATGCTCTTTCTCCAACAAGGCAAATGCTTCTTCTGCGGCGAAACGCTGGCAAGGGCGGATGCCAACATTGAGCACCTGCATCCCTTGTCCTTGGGCGGCAAGCGCGCCGAGGACAATGAAGTGGTCTGTCACAAATCCCTGAACGAAACCTTCGGCAACCTGCCATTGAAACAAAAGTTCGAATTCGTGCTCAAGTCCGCTGGGTCATTCCGTTGCCCGAAGAAGTGATTGGTCCGCAAACCGGAGCACCGTCAGGCGCGGAATATGGTTTGTTGGTAGGGCGACGGTGCTCCGTCGCCCAAACCCGAGGCGGAGCAGCAACTCCGCCCTGCCAACCAAGTCACCGGCGAAAGGAATGTGGCGAGGCCAAAGGCCCGCAAGGGCCGAGCGAGCGGGCGCGAGCGAGTCAACCGACGCGCAAGGACCTTGCGGGAAATTCTCGAAGGTGAAGCGCGCCTTGACTTGGATACGCCTCTGGCGTAGTCTCTCTGGCGTAGTCTCTCTGGCGTGGTTTTTATTGAAACACCCACGTTCACAAAGCGCGTCTTGCAATTATTGGATGACGAGCGATACGCCGAGTTGCAGTTACATCTGGCAAAGCGGCCTGAAGCGGGTGATTTGATTCGCGGTTCAGGCGGCATTCGGAAAATCCGCTGGGCTGGCAGTGGACGCGGTAAACGCGGCGGCTTGCGGGTGATTTATTATTGGTGGGTTGGTAAAGACCGCATTTCGATGCTACTCGTCTATCCGAAGAATGAGCAGGACGACTTGAGCGCGGATCAAGTGAAACAACTTCGGAGAGCATTGGAGATTTGAATTATGAAAAAAGAACTTTTTGCTGAACTATTGCAAAGCGTGAATGAAGCTGCCGCCATCGAGCGTGGTGACGCCAAGCCTTCGCGCACGTTTGAGGTCAAAAGTGCCAACGATGTGGTGCGAGTGCGAACCAAACTCGGTCTGCCACAGGTCAAGTTCGCCCGGCTGCTGGGCATCAGCGAAGACACGCTTCAGAATTGGGAACAAGGCCGCCGCAAACCTGCCGGCCCGGCCAAGGTGCTGCTAAAAATCGCCGCCAAGCATCCGAAGATTGTTCTGGAAACCGCAGCGTAACGGCAGGGCGACCTGCCGGTTTTGGAGTGCGCCGGCAGAGCGGGAGCGGCGACGGCGCTTTCGGGCGGGCGACGATAATGGAATGATCAACCCGTCTCGTGCGTGCGAAAGCGGTGTCGCGCTACGCTTGCCACCGCAGTCCAAGACAGCCCCGGTCAACCGCCAGCGGTTGCAACATTCAGCCCAGCGTTGGCCGACGCAGTCGGGCTACGCTGGGTGAACGCGCAAAACAAAAACAACTCTGAAGGAGTTGTGTCGAGGTTGCGGGCGGAATGGATGCAACCCATTCAGGGTTGAAAACATTTTGCGGAACGTAACCCAGGGTAGGCGCGTTGCGCCAACCGTGGGCTGATGGATTTGAATCCCGTTGGGATTCATTTTCAGCTCCGTCAGGAGCGGCATAGTTGTAGAATCCAAAATCAAACAAGGTTTCAAGCTCCGTCAGGAGCGGAATATGCCGCCCCGACGTGGCTTGGAAACAACACAAAAACCTGACTAGCGCCGAATAGGTTGGCCTTCGTTGTCCTTCAAGCTGAAGTCAGCTTTGTATTTAGCCAAAAGATCCAACGCTTCCTTTCTTCTAGGTCCAAGCTTATTCGCCGCGAAATGTGCAGGCGTCGCTCCGCCTTCGTCCCTCGCGTTGACATCTGCGCCATTGTCCAAGAGAACTTTCATGGCTTCAACATTGTGCTTTACGGCGGCGGAGTGCAAAGCTTGCCCGCCCATAAAACCCTTCACCTTTACGTCAGCCCCCTTCTTGATGAGCAGTTCTGCAAGCACAGCGTTTGTGCGCGCAGCATACATGAGTGGGGTGAGTTTCACCTTGTCCAACTCATTGATTGCTTGAGGTGCTGCCTCAAGTGCTTTTTTGGCCGCCTCCAAATCACCATTTCGGCAAGCATCATGAAGAGGGCCAGCTTGCACCGCTGCAACCATCAGCATCGCGAAGAGTAGCAAGATCGTTTTCATACCGAAATGGTAGTGACCTCAGTAAATCACTTCAATGTGAACTTTAAGCCACTTCGTCCGCAGTTCATTCTGTCTTGTGCGCCAGTTCCATGCGGCCAGCGGTCATGAATTTCCAAGGATTGGTTAATTCTTCGCCCCCGCCAACTCCTCCTCAAAATCCACGATCTCTTTGATCTGCACCAGAAACCAGCGGTCAATTTTCGTAAGGTTGAAAATCTCCTCGATGGTGAAGCCGGCGCGCAGGGCGTGGCGGATGAAGAAGATGCGTTCGGCGTTGGGCACGCTCAGTTTGCGGCTGATGACGTCGCGCGGGAGGATGTCGCGGTCGCCATAGACTTCCGTGCCGATGCGCCATGGTTTGCCGTCGCCGCCCAGGCCGCTGCGGCCAATCTCCAGCGAGCGCAGGCATTTTTGCAGGCTTTCCTTGAACGTGCGCCCGATAGCCATCGCTTCGCCGACGCTTTTCATCTGCGTGGTGAGCGTGGGGTCGGCCTGCGGGAATTTCTCGAAGGCAAAACGCGGAATCTTGGTGACGACGTAATCAATGCTCGGCTCGAAGCTCGCGGGGGTTTCGCGCGTGATGTCGTTCTTGAGTTCGTCGAGCAGGTAGCCGACCGCGAGTTTGGCGGCGATCTTCGCGATGGGAAAGCCGGTGGCCTTGGACGCGAGTGCGGAGCTGCGGCTGACGCGCGGGTTCATCTCAATGATGACCATGCGGCCATTCTCCGGGCTGACGCCGAACTGAATGTTCGAGCCGCCGGTCTCGACGCCCACGGCGCGAATCACGGCGAAGCTCTGGTCGCGCATGATCTGAAATTCCTTGTCGGTGAGCGTCTGGATGGGCGCGACGGTGATGCTGTCGCCGGTGTGGACGCCCATGGGGTCGAAGTTTTCGATGGAACAGATGATGACGCAGTTGTCGGCCTTGTCGCGCATGACTTCCATCTCGTATTCCTTCCAGCCGAGGAGCGATTCTTCGATGAGGATTTCGTTCACGGGTGAAAGCTCGATGCCGTTCTTGGCGATGGCTTCAAACTCTTCCTGATTGTAGCCGATACCGCCGCCCGTGCCGCCGAGCGTGAACGCCGGGCGGATGATGAGCGGAAACTTGCCGATCTTTTTCGCGACATCGCGGGCTTCGTCCAGGTTGTGCGCGACGCCGGAGATGGGTACGTCGAGGCCGATCTGCAGCATCAATTCCTTGAACGCGAAACGGTCTTCGCCTTTGTGGATGGCTTCGGGTTTTGCGCCGATCATTTCCACATCGTGACGTTCTAGCGCGCCGTTCTTGTGGAGGGCCATCGCGGTGTTCAACGCCGTCTGGCCGCCCAGCGTCGGGAGCAAAACGAGTTTTCCCTTCGCGCCGAGGCGTTTCATCTCTTCCTTCTCGCGGATGATGATCTTCTCCACGCATTCCGGCGTGATGGGTTCGATGTAGGTGCGGTCGGCGAACTCCGGGTCGGTCATGATGGTGGCCGGGTTGGAGTTGATGAGGACGACGCGGTAGCCTTCTTCCTTGAGGGCTTTGCAGGCTTGGGTGCCGGAGTAATCGAACTCGCACGCCTGGCCGATGATGATCGGGCCGGCGCCGATGATGAGGACGCTGTGGATGTCAGTGCGTTTAGGCATTGGTGTAAATCTTCTTCGAGTCCGGTGCTGGAACCGCGATTCACGCGCTGCGGCTCATAGAGCCGCGCTCCGGGAATTGCGCTCCGCAAACGGCCCAGATGAAACACGGATTTGACCTCGAACGAAAGAAAAAAGCCTGCGTAGAACTAGATCGGTTGCCTGAAGAAGGGTGGTCGCGTTTTGTTACCGGATTTACCGAGCTTGTCTATGCCATGCTTAATTCATGGGAGCAAAGCTGTTTCAATTGGATTCAAGGGGTGGTGCGGTTGTTGTCTTCCGAAAGTTCGAAACGATAAACGTAGTCCCTTTGGCGGACCAGCTCCGCGTGGCCATCGCAGAAGGCGACATTGCCGCCGAGCGACCCATGACTGTCGTTGGCATCAGGATAATTTCCTATCCCTCCCGCTTGGCCGTCATCAGAATCCAGAATCAACCAGATGGCAGCCGGACCAGGTACGACGCCTTTGAGGTCAAACGCATTATTGAGGTGGGCATAACTCCTGACCGAGTTCTGGGTTTTCTGGAGCAGAGTTGATTTGTTCCCACGAAAATAGCCGAACACTTCATAACTGTGGCCTGAGCCGGACTTGCTCGTGGCATTGTCCGCAAGGTCCAAAAGCTTTCCGGGAGACAAACTATTTGTGCGAATGTAGTTTTGAGTGCTGGGGCAGATATACGATTTCAAGGAGGGAATCAAAACCGGGTAGAGCCAGTTCAGGTCGTCATCGGCAATCGAAGCCGTGTTTGATAGAGCCCCTTTCTTGTCATCATCGGCGTACATCTGACTGCCCAGGCCCATTTGCTTGAGGTTGTTCAAGCAACCAACACGTCTGGCTCTTTCCTTGGCCTTCGCCAACGCTGGCAACAACATCGCGGCAAGAATTGCAATGATTGCGATTACCACCAGGAGTTCGATCAGCGTAAATGCCGCAGAGTCGTTGAAGGGTGTAACTGAGGGAGCTTTGACCCTCCCGCTCACGCAAGAATTCCCTTCACCGGATTCGCCTCCTCCACGCCGGTCAGTCGCTGATCCAAGCCTTGGAACTTGTAGCTGAGTCTGCGGTGGTCAATGCCCAGACAGTGCAGAATGGTGGCGTTGATGTCGCGGATATGCACAGGGTCCTTGACGACGTTGTAGCTGAAGTCGTCGGTCTCACCGTAAACCGTGCCGCCTTTGATGCCACCGCCCGCCATCCACATGGTGAAGCAGCGTGGGTGATGGTCGCGACCGTAGTCGGTCTTGGTCAACTTGCCCTGGCAATAGACTGTGCGGCCAAATTCGCCGCCCCACACCACGAGCGTGTCGTCCAACATGCCACGATTCTTCAGGTCGGTGATGAGGCCATAGCAGGCTTGATCAGTGTCGCGACACTGCAAAGGAAGATCGCGTGGCAGATCGCCGTGATGATCCCATTCGCGGTGGAATAGTTCGATGCAACGGACGCCGCGCTCGGCGAGCCGCCGGGCCATCAAGGCGCTGTGAGCGAATGTGCCGGGTATTGTTACCTCAGGTCCGTAGAGATCGAGAGTGGCCTTGGACTCAGTCGAAATGTTCGTGAGTTCCGGCACGGAGGACTGCATCCGGAACGCCATTTCGTATTGGGCGATCCGTGTGTTGATTTCCGGGTCGCCAATCCTCTTGAAGGATGCCGAATTCAATTTGCCGAGAGCATCGAGCATGTCGCGTCGAGTTTTGCGGTCCACGCCGGGCGGGTCGCTGAGATAAAGCACCGGGTCGCCTTTTGGGCGCAATGAAACGCCCGAATGTTTCGTCGGCAGAAAGCCCGCTTCCCAAAGCCGCTGATAAAGAGCCTGTGCGTCACGCTTCGCAGACCAGCTTGGGGTCATGACCACGAACGCGGGCAGGTTGTCGCACTCGCTGCCGAGGCCGTAGGAAAGCCATGACCCAAGGCTGGGTTTGCCAGGAATCTGGCTGCCGGTCTGGATGTAGGTGACGGCGGGGTCGTGATTGATGGCCTCGGTGTGGACGGATTTGATGACGGCGATTTCGTCAGCGATTTTGGCGGTGTGCTGCAACAACTCGCTGAACCAGATGCCGGACTGGCCGTATTGCTTGAATGAATACTTGGATGGCGCGATGGGGAAGCGAGACTGACCGCTTGTCATCGTGGTCAATCGCTGACCTTGCCGTATGGAATCCGGCAAATCCGTATCGTAGATTTTTTCGAGGCCGGGTTTGTAATCAAGCAGGTCCATCTGCGACGGGCCGCCGTTCATGAACAGGTAGATGAGGCGTTTTGCCTTCGGCGCGAAGTGGGGCAATTCGGGCAGCGCCGGATGAGCGCGCACGGTTCCCTTGGTCGCGGCCTTCAGCATTTCGGGAAACATCAATCCGGCGAGTGCGATGCGCCCGGCAGCGAGGCCGGTGGATTTGAAGAAGTGGCGACGACTTAGCAAGTGAAGGTGTTGGGATGCGGGGTTCATAATGGGAAAGTATTCAGTGTTCAGTGTTCGGTGGGTCGTCGGGGTATTCGTCCACGAAATAAGAAGCGGATGTTTCCTTGAGCACGCCGTATTCGTCACCGCAAAACGATTCAGGATGCTGCATCATATCGCCAAGCATCCGGCCAACTTCCACAGCCAGGGAACCAATATGATGAGCCTCTTCCCGCGAAATGTAGCCGTCATCGAAAGCGACGATGGTCCAATGCTGGGTTTCCATCTGTTCGCCGTCGGCGTCAGTCAGCTTGCTTAGAAAATGCCGAGGATAACGACGTTTGGCCCATGCTTCGGAAATCTGCGCGCCGATGCTGCGCGCCGCGCGCCGCCATTGATCAGTAAGTGAAAATGCCTCCTCACGAGGGAATCGCTTCGTGATCTTGAACACCTCACGCGACAGAATCCTCGTCTTCTGATACACGGCCAGTTCCTTGAAACTCCGTGCGAACGGTAGTGGCTTCGAGGGTTGCGATGTCGGTTGCATGCTCATATTCAGTGTTCAGCGTTCAGAAAGCGCGTGTTCCAGTCACTGAATACTGAACACTGAATACTGTTCTTAATTCTTGTTCAGTGTTTCATCCAGGTTGAGCAACAGGCTCGCGACCATTGTGTAGGCGGCAAGCTCCGACGGGTTCAACTTCTCATTTACTGGTGATTCGCCCACCGCGATCAGTTTCTTGGCGGCTTCCTTGTCGCTTTGATACTTCGCGAGATATTTCTTGAGCGCTCCCTGCAAAACGGATTTCTCATCTGCAGAAGGTTGACGCGAGGTGACAAGGCGGAAACCAAAATTCAGGCGGTCGTCCTCATTGGTTTTCTCTTCGAGCATCCGGGCACTGAGATGTCGCGCGGCTTCGACATAGGCAGGATCGTTCATCGTAACGAGCGCCTGTAGCGGTGTGTCGGTTCGTTCACGCCGCGTGCAATACTTCTCGCGCGACGGCGCATCGAACGTAATGAGGTACGGCGGCGGCGCGGTGCGTTTCCAGAAAGTGTAAAGGCTGCGGCGATACAGTGCATCGCCGTGATCCTGTTCAAACTTGGCCGTGTTGCTGGAAGTGTAACCGACGGCCTCCCAGATGCCTGATGGCTGATAAGGACGCACGCCGCGCCCTCCTCGCTTTTCGTTCAACAGCCCGCTCACAAACAACGCATTGTCACGAATCATTTCCGCGTCGAGCCGGAAGCGCGGTCCGTGCGCGAGCAATCGATTCGCCGGATCAATCTGCAACACTTTTGGTGTGACCGCTGAATTCTGTCGGTAGGTGGCGGACGTGACGATCAAACGCAGCAGATGTTTGACATCCCAACTGTGCGTCGAAGCAGGCGAAGAAGAAGGCTGCATGAATTCGCACGCGAGCCAGTCCAATAATTTGGGATGTGAGGGCGATTCGCCCTGGGCACCAAAGTCGCCGGATGTTTTCACGAGACCTGTGCCAAAGAATTGTTGCCAAAAGCGATTTACAGTCACACGCGCCGTAAGCGGATGTTCCGGACTGACAAGCCATCGGGCAAGATCGAGGCGATTGGTTGAAGTTCCGGATGTGAGTGCCGGCAAGACAGCCGGCACTCCAGGCGGAACAGAATCGCCACGTTGATCGTATTGACCACGTTTGAGAATAAACGCGCCGCGGGGCTTCTCCATTTCCTGGGAGATCATGGTGGCCGGAAGCGAGTTTTCCAAATCGTCGCGCTGCTTGCGTGTCTCATTCCGGGCTTTTATCAGCGGCTCAAATGTAGCCCTGGCGGGGGAGTAAACATTGGCGAGGTAATAGCCGCGCAACGCTTCCTTTTGTGTGTCGTCGCGTTTGTCCGCACCAACCTTGAGTGCGGCGGAGACATCCTTCGGCAAATCCTTTTTTTCATGGGATTTTTCCTGATCTTCCCACACCACTTGCGAGACGCCTGAAAAATCCTGCTGAGGAGTTGCCGTCACCATGCCGGCGTGGTCCCAGTAAACCGTCCCGCCGAACTGCGTGAATGCCATGCCGTCAATCTTCGTACCCGGTTTGAGTTCCAACCTGGCGGCGTCTATTTCCAATCGAACCCATTCACCAGTTTTCGGCAGCGGCCCCATCAGCAGTTTGGAAGCAGTGCCTTTGCTGCCCCACGGGATGACATCCTCATCTCCCCAATTGGCGCGATACAACCAATCACTCGTGTGGTACTGAAGCATGATGGTTTTTGGAGGATTCGCAGGATCAAGATAGACGTATGCAAATAATTTATCGCCGTTGCCGACGATCAATGGCTGAATGGCCTGCGTGAAAAAGTCCTGCGCCAGGCCCTTGTCCGTTCTCGAAATCGCCCGTTTCCCAGCATACGCCTTTGGATCTTCAATCCATTTCACAGCTCCGGACTCGCCGCCTCCTTCAACCTTCGCGCCGTTTGGGAACTCATCCTCCACCCAGACAAAATCCCCGGATCCGTTCGTGGAGGGATCGGGTTTGCGCTCCGGTTCGGAGTAAACGATTTTTGCCGTCTCGTCGCGAATTTGCTTTTCGCTGGCTGCTATGGACTCGTCGAGTTGTTTGAGTTTCGTTTCCTGTTCTGGCGTCGGCAACTTCATCATCGGAGGTGGCAACAGCACGTTGCCATCCATGGCCTTCTCGTTGAAATTATTGAAGAACGAGTAAAGCTGGTAGAATTCCTTCTGCGAAATCGGATCGAACTTGTGATCGTGACAGACCGCGCAACCCACGGTCAGCCCCATCCACACCGTTGCCGCCGTCTCGGTTCGGTCCACGGCATATCGCACGTAAAACTCATCGTCAATCGCGCCGCCTTCGCCGGTGCTCACGTTACAGCGATTGAAACCGCTCGCGATCTTCTGCTCACGCGTTGGCGAAGGGAAAAGGTCGCCCGCCAATTGCTCAGTGGTGAATTCGTTGAACGGTTCATTGCGGTTGAACGCCCCGACGACCCAGTCGCGATACGGCCACATCGAGCGCTCGTTGTCGAGGTGCAGGCCGTGAGTGTCGCCATAACGCACGACATCCAGCCAGTATCGCGCTTCATGCTCGCCATAACGCGGTGATTGCAGCAGCCGGTCAACCAGACGTTCATAGGCATCGGCTTTGGTGTCGGCGAGAAACGCATCCACTTCGTCGGGTGTCGGCGGGAGACCAGTGAGATCAAACGTCACGCGTCGGATGAGTGTGGCTTTGTCGGCTTCCTTGGCCGGACGCAGTCCTTCCTTCTCGATCCGTGCGAGAATGAAACTATCAATCGGGTTACGCGCCGATTGTTTGTTCTTCACCGTTGGCGCGGGTGGGCGTTCCGGCTTGATGAATGACCAGTGCGCTTTCCATTCAGCGCCTTCAGCTATCCATCGTTTCAGCAAACCAATTTGTTTTGCGGTGAGTTGCTTGCCCGTCTTGAGCGGCGGCATCCGTTCGTCGTCGTCCTTGGTGGTGATGCGCTCAACCATGGAACTTTTCTTTGGCTGGCCTGCAACGATGGCGAAGTTGTCCGACTTCAGTTTTGTTAGCGCGCCTTCCTTGAGATCAAGTCGCAGGCCGGCCTTGCGCTTTCCTGCGTCGGGTCCGTGGCAGGCATAGCAGTTGTCGGAGAGAATTGGGCGGATGTCCCTGTTGAAATCAATTTTGGCCGATGGATGCGCGGCTGGTGATGCCACCACCAAGCCGGACGTTGCGACAAGCGCGAGCGTTCGTCGTAAAAGAGTATTCAGTTTGCCGTGTGTCATGCGATTAACAAGCGAGCCATGCGTTGAAACGACGTGGACATAAATTCAAAGTAAACAGAGTCGGACGTTAGTCAACTTGCCAGTGGGAATTGTTACCAGTAAGAAACAAAAATACATGGCAACTCTGAATCAGTTGCAACTGCAGTTTGAACCGCTGGTCATCCATCCATTTGTGATCATGTGCGCCGTGTTTTTGCACGTGACCCACTCGGCGTGACCGTCGGCAAAGCCCCAGTTCCAGCCCTTTGCACCGTGGTTATTGGCCGGATCGGGACAATTGTTGTTGGGATTGCCGGGGTCGAACGAATCATCAGCATCCAACACGATGACGACCCGGGTTGGTCCACGTTGAACGGTTTTCGGATTCTTTCGGATGTAGCCTCGCGTGGGATAGTCAGGCACCGGCAATCCTGTCTCCGGGCTGAGTTGAAAGTATCCAAAGAACTCATAGCTGGTGCCGTATTTGTATAGTTTGGACTCCCGATCTCCGTGACAAGTCACCCCCAGATCGGGCAGCCTTCCTTGCGGGTTTGGGTTCTCCGTGCGGATTACGTTCTTTGTGCTGGGACAGGTGAAAGTCTTTACGTTTTTGATAAACGAAGGGTAGAAGGACCAAGGCGCATCGTCGCTGCCAATGCTGGTGGTGTAGTAGAAAAAGTCCGGCCAGTCGGTTGCATACATTTGCGCTGCGATCATGATCTGACGGTCGTTGTTGAAACAGGCGATGCGTAGCGCCTTCTCCTTGGCCTTGCCCAACGCAGGCAACAGCATTGCCGCCAGAATGGCGATGATGGCAATTACCACCAACAGCTCGATCAAGGTGAATGCTCTTCGTGTTTTCATTTCGGCAATCGTTGGTGACGAGAAGTGTAGCACCACAACCGACAGAACTCGCAAGAATTTTTCTCTTGAAGGCGATTCCTGGAAAACTCGTCTTGTTGTGCCCGCCAACCTTGTAAAGCACGCCCGAACCGTGTTTACAAAGTGAGCGTAGGGCAGGGGACGGTTTGCGTGGTGAGTTCCACGCGGCAATGCGCTGCACCGATCTGCTGAAGCCGCTGCGTCATCACGCGGTGCGCAAGATCGGGCTTGTTGCAGTCGCGACTCAGGTGGCCGAGATAGATATGTCGCAGTTCGGTGGACATGATGTCGGCGGCGGTTGAGGCGGCGGTTTCATTTGAGAGATGACCGTGGCGGCTGAGGATGCGTTGTTTCAAACTCCAGGGGCGATTCGGACAATCCTGCAACATCTTTACGTCGTGATTTGATTCAAGCACGAGCACATTTGCAGTGCGGATGCGGTCGGTGACGACGGTGGTGACGTGCCCAAGGTCGGTGGCGAATCCAATGCTGCCGGCGCTGGTACGAAGCATGAAACCCACCGGGTCCTGCGCGTCGTGCGGTATCGCAAAAGTCTCAACGCTGATGTCGCCCACGTCAAAATCGCCGCCGGTTACGAATAGTCGGAACTCCAGTTTGACACCCAGCGTCCGGACAATTTCATCCATCGTCGCGCGGTTGCAATAAACCGGGATGCGCAACTTTTCTGCAAGTGCGGCAAGGCCGGTGATATGATCGCTGTGTTCGTGCGTGATGAGGATGGCGTCGAGTTTTTCAGGCGTGCGTCCAATGCCAACAAGGCGTTGACGGATTTGACGCGCGCTGAATCCCGCGTCCACCAGCACGCGTGTCTCATCGGTCTCCACGTAGGCGGAGTTGCCGTTTGAGCCGCTCCCAAGAATGGTGAGTGCAACAGCCACAATTCAAATCTCGATGCTGCCTTCGAACACAAAGTCCGCAGGGCCGGAGAGCCGTACATTGTCGAACTCGCCGTTGTGTTCGGTGAAACTGACTTCAAGAGTGTCGCCTCCCTGCACCTGGACTTTTACCGGCGATGTGAATTTATGGACACGCGAAGAAATCATGGCCGCTGCGCTCACGCCTGTGCCACAGGCAAGCGTCTCGCCTTCCACGCCGCGTTCGAACGTGCGCACACGGATATGATTTGAACCGAGCACCTGGACAAAGTTCACATTCGTTCCACGCGGTCCAAAGTGAACGTGATGACGAATCTCCGGGCCCAACTGCATCACCATCGCCTTGTCTGCGTCAGGCATGAAGAGAACTGCGTGAGGCACGCCGGTGTTGAGCGAATGAACGATCGTCGCACCTGTTGAAAGTGGAACGGACTGGTTGAGTTTCAAATCTTTTGGCTGCGTGAGATTCACGGTCACGCGTTCACCCTGAAAACTTGCCGCTATATTTCCCGCTGCCGTTTCGAAGGTGAAATCGTTGTTTCGCCCCGTGGCCCTTTGGACGTAACGCGCAAAGCACCGCGCACCATTGCCGCACATGTCCGCCGGGCTTCCGTCGCTGTTGAAGAAATCCCAGGCCCAGTCCGCCTTGCCGGTGCGCACGGGCACGAGCAACATCACGCCGTCTGCGCCGACACCGCGATGCCGATCACACAGACGGACGATTTGCTCTGTGGTAAGCCTGATCTGTCCGTCGCGATTGTCCACGAGGACGAAGTCGTTGCCCGCACCGTTCATTTTCACAAAATCCAAACGCATCGGTTGAGAATATCGCGGCGCGGCGCTCGTGGAAAATCAATTTTGCTTTTTTGCGGATGCGGTTAACATCCCCGTATGAACCGATTTGTCTTGAAGGCTCTTGTTGTTGTTACCGCTCTGGTCTGTGTGAAGGGTACCCTTGCTTCATCCGTGCTGCCTCTCAGCACGAAGGAACTTGTAAACGCGTCCGCCGCTGTATTTCGCGGCGTTGTGGTGGGGGTGGATTGTCTTCGCGATGGCAGTGACGGCCAGATTTACACGCGGACCTCGTTGCGGGTGATTGAGCCGATCAAGGGAACTTTCCCAATGATCGTCTCGATTGTTCATCGCGGCGGCTTAATTGGAAATGAGAGCGACTTTCAGGGTAATTCACCAGTCTTTGTGCATGGAGGCGAATATCTCGTTTATGTTGTTCGTCGCAGCGACGGCAAGCTGACCTGCACGCAGGGATCATCCAACGCAGTGAAACTTCAACGGAATGTCGGCGTTCTGATCCCAACGCAACAGGCGTTGCTTGATGAACTCCACAGCCTGGCGAATAATGGTCAAACTCAGGAAGACAACGTGACCGACCAAACCGGTTTTGTGACGTCCAGCCTCGTATCAGGACTGTCGGTGGATGTCTCCGGCATTTCGTCACGGTTCCTGCAGTCGGATCGTGGGGAAGCGATTCCTGTTTTGATTGATGCGGACAGCCTGCCTGCGGGGATCACGTTGACGCAGGCAACCAACGCGGTGGTGCAGGCGTGCAATGCTTGGGCCGCAGTCACCAAGTTAAAGTTTCAGATCGAGGACGTTCAAAGTTTTGGGGCCGGGGCTGACACAATCGCGACCAGCGACGAGAAACTCCGAATACAACTGCACGATAATTATGGTCGAATTAGCAGCGCCAACGTGCTTGGGGTCGGGGGGCGATTTTCAACCTGGGTAGTCTTGCCTGATACCACGATTGTGCGTGTTGGTGGCAGCGTCGGAACCAACGAATTTAACAAGACAACTCGTGGTTACGTGGTTTTGGAACACGGTGCAACTGCAATGCAAAATCTGGCGACTTTCACCGAGGTACTCTGCCATGAAATCGGTCATGCCCTCTCCATGGCACATTCAAGCGAGGACCCTTCCGAACCCAACAACACCCTCAAGCAAGCGATCATGTATTTTCAAGCCCACGCAGATGGACGAGGTGCAACTTTGGGCTCATACGACCCGCCAGTAATTCAGCAAGCCTACCCCTCGGGCAACACCCCACCATATTCATACGGTCGCGTGATGCACGTTACGACTGCTTCACCTCAGCCGAATGTGGCAGGCATCAACTCGGTGGAACTGCGTGGATATGACCTACAGGGAACAGGTCTGACGGTCACCACAAACTTTGCACAGCTAAACAACGGAGTATTCTCTCTCAGCGGAACAACACTCAAATATACGGCTAATGGCCCATTTCCAGATTCCTCCGTGATTGATCCCACCGACGGGAGCGCGTACGACAGCATCTACGCGCGTTTCTCCGACGGTACAAATGCGTCGCCCTACTTTTCGATCCGTGTGCTTTCGTTTAATCGAGATCATTTCCCAGCTACCAGTGACGGAATTCCTGACAACTGGATGGTAACGCATTTCGGCAACGCAAGCCCGACAGTCGGCCTGAACCACGGGGCATCGCAGGATGCTGATGGCGACAAACTCTCAAACCTGAACGAATACCGCACAGGTATGACGCCTACCGATCCCACTTCCGCTCAGTTCATCACGCTCATTGATAAAACAAACATCCAATTTCAGGCCAAGGCCTACGAATTTTACGAATTGTGGGGTTCGACCAACCTGAGTTCGTGGTTTCGAGCGGCGAATCCAATCCTTCCCACTTCCTCGACCGGCGTATTCACCGGATTCACGAGCACCGCGCCTTACATGTTCTTTCGCGTGGAGAAAGTGCCGTGAGGGACAGGAGCGCGGATCGCCGGGTCCGCGAGTTCCGGCTTGCGGACGGATTCAAGTGCGTATTCGAACCGCGCGTCTGTTGAACGCCACGGCGTCCGCGTAACGCACGCCGCTGCCGCCAAAAATATCCAGCGCAGAACCTATGGTGAGATCAACCTTGCCGCGCCCAAGTTTCGAGACGAGTTCAAGATCGGCAATAGAACTCGCACCGCCAGCGTAGGTCACGGGGATCCGCGACCACTCGCCAAGCTTGGCGACGAGTTCTCCGTCAATGCCACGACACAACCCCTCCACGTCCACGGCATGGATCAAAAACTCCGCGCACGAATTTGAAAATGTTTTCAGCGTGTCTGCCGAAAGCACCGTGTCCGTGAATTTCTGCCAGCGGTCTGTGACGACGAAATAGTTTCCATCACGCTTGCGACAGCTCAGGTCAATCACGAGCCGGCCTTTTCCAATCGCCTTCACGAGTTGATCGAGCCGATCCCAATCCACCTTTCCGTCGCGAAACACCCAGCTCGTGACGATGACATGCGATGCGCCCGCATCCAGCCAGCCAGGTGCATTGCCAACATTCACGCCACCGCCGATCTGCAATCCGCCGGGGTAAGCCTTCAACGCAGCCCGCGCCTCGGTGTCATTGCCCTGACCGAGCATGATGACGTGGCCGCCTGAGAGTCCGTCGCGCTTGTAAAGCTCCGCGAACCATGCCGCGTTCTTGTCCGAGACAAAGTTCGTGCACAACTGCGCGCCGGAATCACTCAGCGAGCCGCCTACAATCTGCTTCACTTTGCCTTCGTGAAGATCAATGCACGGACGAAACATGGCGCCAAACTAGAGTTCCAAGTTCCAAGTTCCAAGTTCCAAGTTCCAAGTTGCTGGCGAGTTCCAGTTGGTCGCTGCGGCCTGAATTGTTGAGACACGCCCGCAGGGATGCCGTCGCTCCCGGGTTCGATGTTGTCGTCGCGCCGGTGTTCTGGCTACGATGTCGCTCAGATGAATCTTCCGAATGTGAGCCAGCCCACCCGTGCGGGTTTGTTCCTGCTGGCATTGCTGGTTGCTTTTGGTGCGGCTGGTTGCAAACACCAGCCAACCGCCCGGGAAAAACAGATGGCTGCGTTTCAGGCCGGACAGCAACGGGTGATTTCTCAAATGATGGAGGCACGTCGCACAAGCATCCGCATAATCGGCAATGTTCGTTATCCGGAGATCGGCTGGAGCGACGGTCTCACGCTGGGGAAGGTAATCGTGGCGGCGGAAATCCTCGATCGCGGCAATCCAAAGATGCTGTTCATCTACCGGCAGAGCGGTCAGATTCCGGTCGAGCCATCTTATTTGCTGGGAGGTGGCGATGTGCCGCTTGAGCCGGGCGACACCATCCAGATTCAGCCGTGAACGAACCTGAAATACTCCAGTTGATCCGCCCGAGCCTTGTGCGTTGTCGTGGCCGCACCCTCATATACTTCGGCGGGTGCGATTATTTCCGACTCGCAAGTCATCCAAAGATTCTCGCCGCAGTGGGGCAGGGGATGAAACGTTTCGGATTGAACGTCGCTGCATCCCGGATGACCACGGGCAACCACGCGCTCTATCCAACACTTGAAAAGCAGCTCGCGCAATTCTTCGGAGCCGAGGCTGCGCTTCTCACGGGCAATGGTTACGTGACAAACCTCATCGTGGCCCAGGCGCTCGCGGGGAATTATTCCCACGTGCTGATGGATGCCCGTGCCCACGCTTCGTTGCAGGACGCGGCGCAATTGTTCAACTGCCCCGTGCTCACGTTCAAACATCGCGACGTCGGAGATTTTCGCGCGGCGTTGAATCGCTGCGGTCGGGGAGCGCGGCCCGTGCTGCTCACGGACGGAATGTTTTCGCACGACGGATCGGTTGCGCCGTTGGCGCTGTATTTGAAATTGCTGCCACGCGACGCCCTGGTTCTGTTGGATGATGCGCACGGTGCAGGAACGTTAGGGCGAAGGGGCAGGGGAACGATTGAGGCAGCGCGGGTTTCCCGTGCGCGTGTGGTGCAGTGCGTGACGTTGAGCAAGGCAGTCGGAGTGTAC
>JABFSR010000162.1 GCA_013140495.1 Verrucomicrobiota bacterium | reverse complement strand
CAGGATGAACCACCATACAAGCGGACGGATGGCGCGTCGCCAGGATGGGGAGTGAGTTGGGGTCGAAGATGGTTCTTTCATGTGCGCCGTTTGTTGATCGTTTTTGGCGTTGACCATCAAACGGCGTCCGCGCCATGCTTACTGGCAAATACTTCCCCATGACCATGTTTGGCTTCAAGTCAAAAAAAGATGAAGTTCTCAACCACTGGATCAGCTTTGCCGACAACTTCACCCTGCCGTCGCAGGAGTTCTATCAAGCGCTCGAAAAAGAACTCGCAGTGCGCAATGTTCCCGGCCTTGAGATTTCCAAGGTGGAATACGCCGAAGGCGGACTGTTCTCGGAACAACGGGTGTATCTTCGACTGATTCGGGAACGATTAGCCTTTGATGCGTGCGCAGCACCGTTTGGGACGGGTTACTTCTTCTCTTGTCGCACGGTGTATTCACCCGTGGTGTTGAAGCTCTGGCATCTGCTTGCGGTTCTGGTCGTCTTCGGAGGACTCTACCTACTACTTGCGAAGTATCTCGGGATAGTCTTTGCCGGGATTGCCGTGGTGACGCTCGTGATTGCCATTGCCCAGGTGTTTCGGAATGCCATCGCAATGAAGATTGCTGACCTGGACGCAGCGTTATTGAAGATGCCCATCATCGGTCCGATCTACGAAAAATGGTTTCGGGTGGACAGCTATTATCGCGAGGACACGCGCATGGTATATCTCGATCTTGTGCCCAAGCTGGTGCAAACGCTTGCCGAGGAAGTCACCGCCGCAAAGGGAGTGAAGCTTGTCCGCCAGTATCAGCGTGCTCCCGTCCTGGGTGAACTATACAAGCCGCATTTGCCATCGAAGCCAGGCACGGAAGAATGAGCTTCATACACGACCAACTCTCGGAACGATTCTACAAATGGGAATCGCGTGGCCGGGGTTGGAAAGTATTCGACGAACCGGTCGAGCCAGAGCCACCGTTTCTTCCGTTCCCAGGTCACTTCATTCCCGAGACAACACCTGTTGACGACGGACGACGTCCGACCCTGCTCAGTTCCCTGGTGCAACGGCTCAGTCGCAAACTTAGCACCGAGGCGGCAGCGCCGCCGCTCATTCCCGAGCCAGAGGAACAACCCGAGCCGTCCGTATTGATTAGAGATTCATTGGTTGAACTCCAAACTTCACTGCCCGCGAACCTCAACATCTCGAAGGATGTGTTCGAGCAATTTCTGTCGAATGTGTCGCTCTGCCGTGAGCCGTTAACATTCGAGCTGGTCGGGACGTCGCAGGGCGTCGTCGCACAGTTCGCAGGACATCAGGACGACGCACCATCCTTGCGTCGGCAGTTGCAGGCGCATTTTCCCGAAGCGACGTTTCAGTCAAAAGAAGGAACACTTGAAAATGCCTGGGATGCCTCCACGGGTGATGAAGTGTTGGTTGTTGAGTTCGGATTGGAGCGCGAGTTCATGTTCCCTCTTGCGACAAGCAAGCTTGATCCCTTTGTCGGCATCATCGGCGCATTGGCCGAGTTGCAGCCGGGCGAGCTTGGTTTGTTTCAGGTCATCTTCCAGCCGGCACAGCAGCCTTGGGATGAAAGCATCGTGAGATCAGTCTGCCATGCCGACGGCAAACCGTTCTTCGTCAATTCACCTGAGTTGGCGGATGCAGCAAAGCAGAAAGTCGCCAAACCCCTATATGGCGTTGTGGTGAGGATATGTGTGCGCAGCGAGCGGCAAGAGCGGACATTGCAGATGGCGCGTGACCTTGCAGGGTCGCTTCGTGTGTTCAGCCATCCCCACGGCAACGCGCTCATTCCCCTCGCGAACGATGACTATCCGTTCGAGGATCATATCGAAGACGCTCTGCGCCGGCAGTCACGACGCTCAGGGATGCTGCTCAACACAGACGAGTTGATTGGATTTGTTCATCTGCCATCCAGTGCCGTGCGTTCGCCGGCACTGAAGCGCGAGACATCGAAGACCAAGGCCGCGCCACAAATTGTGCGTCAGTCGTCAGGTGTGTTGCTTGGACACAACATACACGCCGGAGTGTCCGTTCCTGTTCGCCTTAGCGCCGAACAGAGGGTTCAACACGTCCATGTCATTGGTGCATCAGGAACGGGTAAATCTACCCTGTTGTTCAACCTCATCCGCAGTGACATTGAGAATGGTGCAGGGGTTGCCGTGCTCGATCCCCACGGTGACCTTGTTGATGCCATTCTTGGCATCATTCCGCCAGAACGCATCCGGGATGTTGTCTTGGTTGATCCCTCGGACGAGACTCATGCCGTTGGATTCAACATCCTGTCGGCTCATTCAGAGTTGGAGAAGACCCTTCTGGCGTCCGATCTCGTATCCATCTTCCGCCGTCTCTCAACCACTTGGGGCGATCAAATGGACAGCGTGCTACGCAACGCCATTCTCGCCTTTCTTGAAAGTGATCGGCGCGGCACGCTCCATGACTTGCGACGGTTTTTGATCGAGCCGTCATACCGCGCCGACTTCCTCACATCCGTCCAGGATAGCAATGTTGTGTATTACTGGCTGAAGGAGTTCCCCTACCTGACAGGCAACAAGTCCATCGGGCCGGTGCTCACCCGACTCAATGATTTCCTGAGCAGGAAACCCATCCGGCACATGGTTGCCCAGCCAGAGAACCGGCTGGATTTCGGTCATATCATGGATTCAGGGAAGATATTCCTGGCAAAACTCTCGCATGGTCTTCTCGGTGAGGAAAACGCCTACCTTCTTGGTTCATTGTTTGTCTCCAAGTTCCAGCAGCTTGCCATGAGCCGTCAGGCGCAGCAGGCGTCACTGCGCCGCAACTACTGGCTGGTCCTGGATGAGTTCGCCAACTTCATCACCCCGAGCATGGGGCAGATATTGACGGGTGCACGGAAGTATCGGTTGGGACTGGTATTGGCCCACCATGATTTGAAGCAGTTACAGCGCGAACCGGAGGTCGCCAGTCTCGTCCTCTCCGGCCCATACACACGCATCTGTTTCCGTGTCGGTGACGACGATGCACGCAAGCTCGGTGATTCCCTCTCGTATTTCGAGCCACGCGATTTACAGAACCTCGGCCAAGGTGAAGCCGTCGTGCGCGTCGAGCGCAATGACTATGACTTCAACCTGCGGGTTACCAAGAGCGACGAGCCTGATGCAGGCCAGGCATCCCAAACAAGGCAGGCGGTCATCGAATCGTCGCGTGAGCAATACGCAAAACTACGCTCGGAGATTGAAGCAACTCTGAAGAAGGAACTGGAAAGCGCACCAGAGAAGGTCGTTGCCAAGCCTGAAAAGAAGCTGAAGCCAGCACCCACCGCTGTTGCAACTCCACCACCACTACCCGAGCAACCGATAGTTGCCCATCAAGTCGCACCGGCTGTTACGACTCCACTCCCAGAGCCGCCAGTAGTTTCAACTCAACCGCCCATTCCCCCACCCATACCCAAGGTTGTTGAACCACTCGTTCATGCAGAACTTCCGAAGTCCACTGTTTCGGAAAGGAAAACTCCTGATATGGGACGGGGCGGGGCACAGCATCAGGCCATTCAGAAGCGCATCAAGGAGGCGGCGGAAGCGCTCGGCTTCCGCAGCGTAATCGAGAAGCCGGTGTTGGACGGTCAGGGCAGCGTGGATTTGTGGCTTGAACGCCCCGGGCAGGCAATCGCCTGTGAAATATCCATCAGCACGACGATTGACCATGAAGTCGGGAATGTTGAAAAGTGTTTGAAGGCGGGTGTTCCGAAAGTGGCCGTGATTTGTCTGGACGAATCACGCTTGCGGAAGATCGGCAGCGCGGTGTCAGGCAGTCTCGGTTCGGAACTGGCGGCACGGGTTGAGTATTTCCAGCCTGACCCGTTCATCGCGCATTTGAAGGCGTTGAAACCGCCCGAGCCTCAGCCGACCGAAACCACATACGCCGGATACAAGATCAAACGATCCATTCCAAAACTGTCCTCCCAGGAGCAGAAGCAGAAGGAAGACATCGCCAACCGCATCATGGCCGATGCCATGCGCCGGAAATAGCGGCTTGTGCCGGGACGGGATGCCAGTCATCAATCTTTTACATTGCTATGGCTAAGATATTCCGGATGCAGAAGCTGTCCACGCGCTGGTTGGAAAAGCGCAAAGTGATCCTGCTTGAAGTTCTGTGCCCACCACCGGACGCGATCAGGGCGTCCTACGTCCAACAGTTCCTGACATGCGGCAAACGCAACTGCCGCTGCCAGCGCGGACACAAACACGGGCCGTTCCATTACCTCGTCCAATGTGTGAGCACCGGCAATGTGACGAAGTTCCTGCTGAAGACACCGCAAACAAGGAAACAGGCACGCGCCGGCATTGCCGCCTACACGGAGTTTCAAGAACGGTTGGAAGAACTGTCGCAACTCAACACCGAATTGCTAAGACGAAGTGCCAAACCTTTCGTCCCGAAAGTCAGGCTTGGAACATGACGCGCCGTCATTTGTAGCCCTCACCACATCAGCCAACGATTCAATCGCTTTGTCAATCTAGGCACCGCCTGTGGGTACGCTAGACTTGTACAAGTCAGAGAAGTGTGGCGTAGTTTCCTGTGTTGTGCCGGCCATTCCCCATGACCCGCACAGTAGAGGAAGATAAACATCCTCTCACTGGCAAGCCGAAGCCAGTGGACAGATTATTCATCGTTAATATACACCCACATGACCAGACAGTCCCCGTCCCGCACGCTTGCTCAAGCCGACCTCGAACAAGTTGAGCATATCATTTACAAGTCAGCCGACGACATCGCCGTCTCCATCTCCCGTAGCTTTGAGCGCATGGAGGAACGGATTGAGGCAATGGAATCCCGTCTTTACGCCCGTCTTGCAGACATCGAAGACCTAATGGCAGAAAAGCGAGTAGAGCAGGCCGACCGAAACGGATCCCCGTCCCTCGCTTAATCAAACACGGACACCCTCAATACCCGCATGGGTGTCGAGACTGTCTCCATCCCAAAACATGAGAGCCTACAAAATCATCATTCCTGCCCACGAACTGACGGTTACGGCAAACAGCAAAGAAGAAGCGTTGGAACTATTCCGCCGCGACCTTGACTGCCTCCATCCGATTATCAAAGACATAACGAAACAAGAATGAACAAAGAAACGCAGACGAGCTTGCGTGAGATTATCAACTACCTCTACACCGACGAGGAAAAGCATTGGCAGGCGGAAGACAGACCCGACCGCCACATCTTCTGTGACATTATGCGGCTCGCCTCGTGGTTGGAAGCATTCGCACTTAAATCCGACTAGCATGAAATATACTGATTTCCCCATCACCAGCGTCTGCTGCGCTGACCTCGAAAGCATCGGATTCGACACCAGCGCGATTGACGATGCGACGATGAAAGAGCTCGCGGAAAAGCTGGCGGACGATTATTGCGAGCAGTTGTTTTGGAGCAGTCTTGAAATCATCGCCGATTGCCTCAACATCCCGAGGTCAGAGAGCTATTTCCTCGAAAGGTAATAGAACGCGCCCGTGACTTTGTAGGGCGAATACTTCTCAATCATCCGTATTCGCAATTTGAACAGGGCTTGCTCGGGCGATTCCTCCGCATTGAAGATTGAAGTTTGGGAGACCTTGAAGTCCCGCGCCGCTTGTGCTCGGGATACTTTCGCCTGCTTGCGGAATCGTTTGGCGAGCGCAAGCAGGTCTTTTTCGCGAAATGCTTTCGACATGCCGTCAGTCTAGCAAATATATGTGATTTGAATACACATTTCTCTTGCCATCCGCCCCTCGTTTCGGATATGAAGTAGTGCTATGAAGGACAACCGTGCCTTGAACAAACCCGTTGGCATTTGGATTCGCGTTTCCACCGAAGACCAGGCCAGGGGCGAGAGCCCCGAACACCACGAGGAGCGCGCCCGCGCATACGCCAAGAGCCGTGGCTGGCAGGTCAAGGAACTCTACAATCTCGCAGGACAGAGCGGCAAAGCCGTCATGCAGCACCCCGAGGCCAGGCGCATGATGAAGGATGTCGAGCGCGGTCACATCACCGGCTTGGTGTTCTCCAAGCTCGCCCGCCTCTCCCGCAACCGCCGTGAGCTTGAGGATTTCTCAGATTTCTTCAACAAACATCAGGCCGACCTCATTTCCCTGAGCGAGGCCATTGATACCAGCACCGCAGGCGGACGGATGTTCTTTCATCTGCTTGGCGTGTTCGCCCAATGGGAACGCGAAGAGATTGCAGACCGGGTAAATGCTTCAATTTCTGTTCGTGCAAAGCTCGGCAAGCCCATGAGCGGAGCCTCTCCCTACGGGTATCACTGGATACAGAAAAAACTCGTCATTCACCCCGACGAAGCGCCGGTTCGCAAACAGGCATACGAGCTTTTCCTTCAACACAGGCGCAAGGGTGTCGTAGCAAGGCTTCTCAATGCCGCAGGCTATCGCACGCGCTTGGGAACCATGTGGAGCGACATTGCCATTGGGCGAACCATCAGCTGCACCAGCGCCAAAGGCATATACCACATCAACCGCACTAGACAGACAGGCAGTTGGAAATGGGAACAGAAGCCGGAAAGCGAATGGGGAGCTATAGAACTGACGCCCATTGTCCCCGTGACGATGTGGGACCAGTGCAACCAGATACTTGAAGAGCAGTCGAAGAAAGGCAAACGCCCCGGCAAACAGCCCAAGCAACTCTTTGCAGGTCTTGCCTTCTGCCAGTGCGGGCAGAAGATGTATGTGAAGGCAAACTCCCCGAAATATGTGTGCGAGGCGTGCCGCACAAAAATCCCCGTCGTTGATTTGGAAGCTATAGTTTTAGAAGAACTCAAAGCCTACTTCTCTGCCCAGGAACGCATCGTAACCCATATTCAGAACGCCCGTTTGAATCTGGACGCGAAGGAAAAGCTGCTTCAAACCCACCGCAACAACATTCAAAAGGTGCGTGACGATATGGCGCGTACGCACAAGCTTTACCTTGAGGGTGAAATCACATCCCAAGGCTTCGGCCAATTCTACAAGCCAGCCGAGGAAAGGCTCAACCAGCTCGTCGCAGAGCTTCCTAAACTAGAGGCCGAGATTGACTACACGAAGATACGCAATCTGTCCGCCGAAGATGTGCTTTCCGAAGCCGACCAACTTTACAAACGCTGGCCTACGCTGCCGACCGAAGAGAAGCGCAAGATCGTCGAGTGCATCATCGAAAAGATCACAATCGGCAACGGTGAAATCGAACTAACCCTTTCACATCTACCTAATTCTGAAGAAATGATAAAAAGCCAACAGGACTTACGGCACCGGTCAGTGCGAGTTCACCCACTGCGATAAAGTTGTCGAGTTGATCCGTTTCGATCTGTTCGCTCGCCGCCAACATGCCGAGTGCGATGGGCAGATCGAAACTCGGCCCTTCCTTCTTCACGTCGGCGGGCGCGAGGTTGATGGTGGTGCGACCGTAGGAAAACTTGAACCCGGAACTGTTGAGCGCCGTGGTGACACGATCCTGTGATTCGCGCACGGCGGCGTCCGGCAGACCGACGATGATTATCTTGGTATCACCATATCCAGCGCTGACTTCGACTTCGACGGGAAATGCCTCGATGCCATTGACGGCGGCGGAACAAACGCGGGCTAACATGCGGGATGTTATGTTCGAGTCGCGGGCAAAGTTCAAGCCGCGATAATTTTATCAAAGCGCGGCAGTTGCATTGGGTGGTTGCTTCGCGGATTGAGACACAATCTGTGCAGCAAGCGCCGGGCGGGCGGAATTTGCGCTTGGCAAGCCCGGTGGGCGTTTCTATTCTGCGCCCATGAAATCTAAACTGTTCGCCACGGTAACTGCCCTCGCGCTCGCCACTGCATCTTTCAATCTCTCCGCCGCTGATACTGAAGAGGGATTCACGTCTTTGATGGACGGCAAGACCTTCGACGGCTGGAAAGTGACCACCGACAGCCCCAGCACATGGACCATCAAGGACGGTGCTTTTGTGGCGAATGGCAAGGTGGCTCACCTTTACTACGTGGGTGACGACAAACCATTCAAGAATTTTCATCTCAAGGTGGAAGTCATGACGGACACGAACTCGAACGGTGGCATTTATTTTCACACCAACTATCAAGCCGAGGGCTGGCCCAGAACGGGGATCGAGTGCCAGGTGAACAACACCCACGGCGACTGGAAGAAGACCGGCAGCCTTTATGATATCGCCAACACCGGCCTTACCGTCGCGCAGGATAACAAATGGTGGACACAGGAAATCATTGTTCAGGGCAACAAAGTCCTGGTTCTGATCGACGGCAAAAAGGTGTTGGAGTATAACGAGCCGGCTGGCGCCCAGCCCAACAAGGATTACACCCGCAAGCTCGACGAAGGTACTTTCTGCCTGCAAGGTCACGATCCCAAGAGTACCATTCGTTACAAGAACATCCGTGTGAAGCGGCTTTGAGTTCGGCTTCTAAATTCCAGCTTTGACACAGATGCCGCTGCGTCAAAGCACGACCTCGGTCCCAACGCCTGCATCGGTGAAAATCTCCAGCAGGACTGAGTGGGGTGTTCGACCATCCACGAAGGATACCTTTTCCACACCAGATCTGATTGCGGCCACAGCGCTGTCCACTTTCGGAATCATTCCCTTGTCCACGATACCGGCAGCTTTTAACCCGGGCACTTCGCCGATCTGCAAATGCGCAATAAGCGTAGTTGCGTCCTTGGGATCGCGCATCAAACCCGGGACATCACTCATGAACACGAGCCTCTTTGCCTTGAGAGCAATGGCAACCTGCGCCGCAGTCACGTCGGCGTTGCAGTTGTAAATCTTTCCGTCCTCGCCGCGCGCGGTGGGGCTGATGACTGGCGTGATGCCCTTGGCGATGCACTCCAGCAACGGCGCAGTGTTAACACCGATGACTTCGCCCACGTAACCCATGTCAATTTTCGCACCGGGGTTTTCCTTGTCGTCAAGCAGCAGCTTGCGGGCATGGAAAATATCCGGCCCGGCGAAACCCTTTGCGACGCCGCCAAGCGAATTGATCGTGGCGACGACTTCGGGGTTGATCTCGCGCGACAGCACATCGTCCACAATCTGCACCGTGGCTTCATCCGTGACACGCTGACCCTGGATGAAGTTCGCCTTCAAACCGGCTTTTTCCATGGCGCGTGTGATCGCCTTGCCTCCGCCATGCACAACCACGGGATTGATCTCGACCGCTTCCAGAAAAACAATGTCACGTGCCACCCCGTTGCGCACGGCGGGATCGGACGAATCCATGAAGGAGCCGCCGTATTTCACGACGAACGTCTCGCCGCTGAATTTTTGGATGTAAGGCAACGCCTCAAGCAGCATTGCGGCTTTGGAGATGAGATCTTGCATTGTTTAACGTGGGCGAGATTTAGCCACAGATAGCGTGCGGACGAAACACAGAAGTTTATAAACAGATTGGCTCGACCGGCGACTCATTGCCGACTGCTCAAATAAAATGCCGCGCTGGTTTTCCAACGCGGCACAAGTCTGTTGAACAATCTCAGCGCTTCAAGAAGTTCAGCGGTGCTGACGGCATTTCGTGAGCGCAAGGTTGATTCGTCGGCGCATCGGGCTGGCGGTCGTTCGGAGCTACGACTTTGTTCGCGAGCATCCAGGCCTCGACTTCCTCGCCGCTGATGTCAGGCAGCATGTGACCGTTGATTTCGACGCAGGGGCTGAGCATCTGGCCACTCTTCTCAATCATCTCCTGTCGCTGCACTGGATCGTTGATGATGTCGCGGTCTTCGAAAGGAAGTTCGTATTTCTTCATCACGGCGCGCACACCCATGCTCCAGCCGCAACTCGGTTTCAAGTAGGCAATAATTTTCGGTTTGTTCATAAGTTCAATATCTGATCGTAGAATGGCACAGGCTGACGAAACGGCAAAGCTAAAACTCGGTCGGCAATCGTGGTTGCAATTGACTCCTGCCGCCTGACTCAAGATTGTGATCACCAATGAAAGTCCTGATCGCGCCAGACAAGTTCAAAGGCACGCTCTCGGCCCGCGCCGCTGCCGAGTCCATCGCGCGTGGCTGGCGAATGGCGCGACCAGACGATACGCTCGAGTTGCAGCCGATCAGCGACGGCGGGGACGGATTTGGCGAACTGACAAGCGCGGCACTCGGCGCGCAGCCCCAATCCATCGGGACAGTGGACGCTGCCCATCGCCCATGCACAGCAACCTGGTGGTGGGATGCCAAAACAAAGACTGCTCTCATTGAATCTGCGAACGTGGTAGGTCTGGCCATGCTGCCGCGCGGGCGGTTCCATCCATTCGGGCTGGATACATTTGGGCTGGCCAAAGTTCTTCTTGCTGCAACCCGACGCGAGGCCGCCAAAATCATCATTGGCATCGGCGGCAGTGCCACCAACGATGGCGGCTTTGGTCTGGCCCGGGCGCTCGGCTGGACCTTTCTCGACGATGACGGCAACCCTATCTTGAAGTGGACTGATCTGCGCCGACTTGTTTCAATCCACGCTCCGCTACAACTCCACTTGGCGGACATTGTGGTGGCAGTGGACGTGAGAAATCCTTTGCTGGGCAGACAAGGAGCGACGCGCATTTACGGTCCGCAAAAAGGGTTGCACCCGGAAGACTTTTCCAATGCTGAAGTGAATCTGACACGACTTGCGGCGGTTGCAAAACATGGAAGGCAGTTCGCATCACAGCCCGGGAGCGGGGCGGCAGGTGGGCTTGGCTTCGGTCTGGCCGCTTTCTGCAATGCCAAACTTCGTCCAGGATTTGCGTTATTCGTGAAGCAGACAACCTTCCGCCGTCACATCCGCAAGGCCGACCTTGTTATTACCGGCGAAGGATCAATTGATCGTTCGACCGTCATGGGCAAGGGAGTAGGTGAGCTGGCGCGTCTCTGTAAGGATGAAAATGTTCCATGCATCGGCCTTGGCGGCATCACCAGGTTGCCCCGCAATCGGAAGAAACTGTTCACTTCCATCCACGCGTTGACGGATCTGACAACAGGCCATAACGCCATGCTAAAACCAGAACAATGGCTGAAACGATTGGCAGAAACAGTCGCGAAGAGCTGGTGACAAAAGGCGGCGAATCAGTGCCGGTGCGGTTTGCCTGTGCCGCACATTCCGCAGGAACTCGGCACGCCCGAACATCTCGGTGCGGTCTCACCTCCGCTACCTGCGTTATTCGCTGCGAACGTCGAAAACTTCTTTTCCAGTTTGGACGAACCACAGTGGGGACACTTCGTTCCCTCCCAATGGCTCGAACGCACCAGGATTTCGCTGTCCTTCTCGCACTTCCCGCAATGAAACTCATAAATCGGCATGGCGGAAAAATAGTCCTCCTGCTGAAAAGCTCAACACGGAAAACTTTGCGCTTGGTTCTGAACCGCTCCTTTCACAAATTCTTCGCCACATGACGAACAACACTCTGCTCAATCTCGACCTGCCCGGCATCAAGAAGCTCAAGAGCGGCAAGGTCCGCGAAATCTTTGACCTCGGCGACGCCTTCCTTTTCGTTGCAAGCGACCGCATCTCCGCGTTCGATTGCGTCATGCCCAACGGCATTCCCGGCAAGGGAGAGGTGCTCACACAGATTTCACACTTCTGGTTCGATCAGACCGAAAAGCTCGTGCCCAATCACCGTCTCGCCAAGGCGGGCGATTCATTTGCCGTGCCCGCATTGGCTGGTGTTGCGGACGAACTGAAATCCCAACTCGCCAAGCGAGCAATGATTGTCAAGAAAGCGAAGCCCCTCGCAGTAGAATGTATCGTGCGCGGCTACCTCGCAGGATCGGGTTGGAAGGAATACAAGAAATCTCAAACCGTCTGTGGCATTCCGCTGCCTGCTGGATTGCAGGAATCCTCCGAGCTGCCTGAACCCATCTTCACGCCCTCCACCAAAGCCGACACCGGCCACGACGAAAATATCTCATTCGAGGAAGCGCAAAAGATTCTTGGTAATGAAATCGCGAATCAGGCGCGTGACCTGAGCCTGAAGATTTACAAGTTCGCCCGCGACTACGCCCGCCAGCGCGGCATCATCATTGCCGACACGAAATTCGAGTTCGGCCTGTTCAAGGGGAAGCTGATCCTGATTGATGAAGTGCTCACGCCCGACTCCTCGCGCTTCTGGCCCGCCAGTTCCTACGCACCTGGCAAAGGCCAGTCCAGTTTCGACAAACAGTTCGTCCGCGACTACCTCGAAATGCTCGACTGGGACAAAAACCCACCCGCGCCCGCACTCCCGCTGGAAGTCGTCGCCAAAACAAGGGCGAAATATCTGGAGGCTTACGAGCGGTTGACGGGGAAGAAACTATGAACGGCTGTTTTGGATCAATCGTGGTTTCTGGAGGGACGAAGAATGAACGTCATCTCTGAACTTGGAAATCAGATTCTCGAAATTGTTTCCAATTGGGGACTACCAAATGGCAGCCATTTCCAACAAGGACTCAATGAGCAGCAGTTGGCAACTCACTCGAGATTTTACTCTCATTTTCACGCTACAGAGCTTGAACATCTCTTCTCATGGCGTAATGGCTTTGACCGTAATAGCGCTGCTTCAATGGCAAATCTATGGCTAGTGCCTGACTGGCTTTTATTGTCGTTGGAAGACGTGGAACTGGAACGCGATTATTACGCCAAACATATCCATGATTGGCGTGAGGAGTGGTATCCATTGCTTTCAAATGGAACCGCAGACCGGCTTTTCATCGATCAATCAAGAATCACAAAATTTCAAGTTTCTGTATCTTACGCATTCTGGGAAAGTCCTCAGCCAATTGGCCAGATCTACGATAACATTGAAGCCATGCTCAGAACATACTTGGTTTGCTACCAACGGAGGGCTTTTTATGTGGATTCAGACGGCTGTCTGAATCGCCATTTTCGTCAGGAAGTGGCCATTTCGCGGGAACTCAATCCAAAGTCAGACTATTGGAGGCGTGAAGACCTTTGTTCTTAGGCATCAAGCGAAGCGACGGACTACATTTTGGCGTCAGCGCATTGCTAACTGCTCGCATGCGCACTTAACTTTTCCTTCGCAAAACCCACATCCGGCGGTAAAGTTTCGGGCATGAGCGTGGAACAACTGGAACAATCCGTGTTGAAACTCTCCCCGGAAGAGCGCCGCCGGTTTCTCGACTGGCTTCATTCGCACGAGGACGAGTTGCAGGGCACGACAGACACAACGATTGATCTCGCTTGGAAACAGGAGACGCGGCGGCGCGTGGCTGAAATCGAGAGTGGCGCAGTGACTGGTATTCCCGGCGAAGAAGTTTCGGCCCGAATCCGCAAAATCGTCGGTCGGTGAAACCACACGTCTTCCATCCCGCCGCCGATGCCGAATATGCTGCTGCGGCAACTTACTACGCAGGCATTGATCCCGAATTGGGCGGTCGTTTCTACGACGAGATGGAGCGGTTGATTCGTGACGTTCGCAGACAACCCGAACGCTTTTGGAAGTTTGATCCACCAGCACGCCGACATCTCTCAACGGTTTTTCCCTATTCCGTGGTCTATCTCGACAAGCCGGATCGCATCTGGATTGTTGCCGTCATGCACGGCAAACAACTACCCGGTTATTGGCGCGAACGGATGATTTGATCACATCTGGCTGCTTTTACCCGCAATCAAAATCTGCGGCTCAAGCCTCGCTTGTTCGTCGTGATCCAGAAACTCCTGGCAGATGTTAAAAAACTTTTCCTTCGTTTCAGCACGACGGATTTGGTGGAGGAAACTTCCGTCCAGTCCCACGCCTTCGCCAAGGTAGTTCATGAACTTCTTCATCCGCTCAACCTGGATTTTTTCCGGCGCATCGAAACTGGCCTGTGATTCCCACAGCGCGTGGACGTATTCCACAACGTCGCGCCCGCGCGGATAGGTGACCGCTTCGCCGCGCAACCGCTGGCGGATTTGATCGAACAACCACGGGCTGCGAATCACCCCGCGTCCAATCATCAGCCCACGCGCCTTGGTTTGGTTCAACACCTCCAGGGCTTGATCGGCAGAATAGACGTGACCGTTCGCGCATACAGGACACTTCATCGCCTCGGACGCGTGCCGGATCAGATCGTAATGCACCGGCAACCGATACATCTGCGCCACGGTGCGCGCGTGGACGGTGAGCAGATCAATCAAGTGCTTTGCGAAGATCGGCAGCAGCATGTCGAACTCTTCAACCGAGTTGAATCCAACGCGAGTCTTCACCGTGAACTTGATGCTCACCGCATCCCGCAATGCACCAAGGATCGAATCAATCCGTTGCGGCTCACGCAGCAGTCCACCGCCAGCACACTTTTTGTAAACGATGGGTGCGGGACAACCCAGGTTAAGATCAATCGCAGCGACCGGTAGTTGTTGAAGCTCCTTTGCTGTGCGGACAAGTGATGGAATATCGTTTCCGATCATCTGCGCGATGACGGGTTTGCCTGTGGAATTTTGCTCGATGGATTCGAGAATCCATTTCTCCGGTCGCGACACGGCGTGGACGCGGAAATATTCTGTCCAGTAAACATCCGCGCCGCCGTAACGGTGCATGAGTTTCCAAAACGCGGCGTCGGTCACGTCCTGCATGGGAGCGAGGGCGAGGAAATGCGCATCGCTTTTCAGGAGCGCATCAAACTGTTCGTGTTGATTCAACCTGGGAAGTCTGCGGGAACATCCGAGTGCGGAGCGAATAGATTCTTCGCCACACGTGAAACGTCAAATTGCACCTTCGGCTTTTGGCGCAGCCATGAGGTTCACCAGCCACGCCACCGTCAATGTGACGATAGTTCCAATCAGCGTAAACCACGGCCAGAAAAGTTTGTGGGTCTCGGTCTTCCCAGCGACTTCGATTGACCACGAGTACTGACTGAGTGCAATCATGCAGACCAGCGAGGCGAGCATCCCGATGATGACCGAAACTGCGCGTCCGCGTTTCCAGAAAACCGCGAGCATCAATCCACCGAGCAGCGCTCCGCTCGTAAGGCCGCGTAACGTAAATGCGGCGTTCAGGACAAATTTCACCTCCCGACTTAAATAGCCGATGAAGATCAAGAGCACAGCCCAGACTACCGTGCTGTATTTGCTGAATTTCAGATAATAGGCCTCACTGCGGCTGCCATGCTGGCCTTTCACGAAATCCATGGTGCTCACGCTGGCCAGGGATGTAAGAGCTGAACTGACGGAAGACATCGCTGCTGACAGGATTGCCACGATAAGGAAGCCCTTCAACACATGCGGAACTTCGGTCATCATAAAAATTGGGAAAACAAAATCGTTGGCCTTGATGCCAGCCTGTGATTCCGGCAGTGGAATCTTGAACCCGTGGCCCTGGTAAAACACCCAAAGCATCACGCCAACGATCAGGAAGATCAGGAACAGCGGGAAGATCATCACGGCACTTAGGACGAGGGCCTTGCGTCCATCGCTCACGTTCCTGCATGCCAACACTCGCTGCACGATGAGCTGTTCCGCACCGTGCGAACTCATCACCAACACTGTCCCGCCGATGACACCCATCCAGATGTTGAATGGTGCGTCGAGGCCAAACCCGGGATTGAACCAGTGCAGTTTTCCTGCCTGGGTGGCTTGCGACATGACGCTCGAAAATCCGCCATCCACAAGTGTTGGGATGTAAAAGACCGCGAACAATCCTCCGATCAAAAACAGCCCGAACTGCACCGCGTCGGTCCAGATGACCGCCTTAACTCCACCCACGTATGTGTAGATCAGCGATAACACAACAAACAAGACGATCGAAGGCATGACGCCGATTCCGAGCATAAGCTGGATCGGAATCGAGACAACATATACGCGGACACCAGCAGCAAGTGTTTCGCTGATGAGAAAAAACGCTCCGGCGGTTTGACGCGCGCCAGCGCCGAGTCGGTCTGCAAAAAGTTGATACGGCGAGTAGATTTCCCCCTTCAGATAATGCGGCACCATCACCACTGCAAGAATGAGCCTCGCGATCACGTAGCCGATGATCATCTGGATGAATGCAATGTTTCCTCCGTAGGCGATTGCCGGCACGCCAATGATGGTGAGAGCGCTGGTTTCGGCCGCCACTATTGACAGTCCAATGCCCCACCACGGAATGTTTTTGCTACCGAGAAAATAGTCGCGGGTGTTGTGCTGATCTTTGCCGAACCACATCCCGAGCACAATAATCCCGCCCAGGTAGGCAAAGATGACAAGCCAGTCAGCCAAGTTGAAATACTGGTTCATGAACACGGTATATCTGGAGAAGCAACGACACGAAGGCGAGTAAAAACTCTGGAACGAGGTATCTGGCCAGAAGATTAAAACACGTCTGTTCGATCAGACCACAACAGGCTTTGCGACGAGCATTTCGACGGCGGCAGGCAACGGTTCGCAAAGTTCCTCGAACAGTGCGCGGCATTCCGCTTCAGTGACTTTGAGCGAACGCGCAGCGGAATGAATGAAACCGCGCGTGGTTTGTTGGGCGTAACCGAGAAGGCCCTGCCGCAACGGCAACGAATACACCACGAGCGTGAGTCCATAGACCAGCGTGTGCCAGCCGTGCGCATCGCCGCGATCCACCGCTGCGAGATAACGCTGGACGATGCGTTCATCGCGCAAGGGACGGAGCATCTGGAGTTGAGCCTGACCGATGCGGCGGCTCGCGCTGGCGAAATCGCGCAGCATTGGCTCGGCAGAAAGTTGTTGATCGAACGCAATGAGTTCGCGCACGTGGTTGTTCGCCGCATGCACGTGCGCGTCACGAATGGCGACCAGTTCAAGTGGCAACAACACCTGCGAATGATAGCGCCGGAGAAAATCACGGAGGGCGGGAAGGCTTTTGACGGGCTGAACTGCAAGGGAATCCGACAGCGCCGACATCGAAACAAGACCGTCCGCCGAACCGAGTTGCGCGACGAGCGGATGCGCATCGCCAAGCCACTCGGCGGCGTCCTGCGAAAGTTCCGGCTTTGCTGCCCAACGATTCATCGGTTTCAACAACCGCAACACTCGTACCGCAGTTGTTGGAACGAAGATGTTTTTGAACAGGCTGGTTTGCGAGAAATAAAGTTTTCGGTGGTGAAGAAAAAATCTTGCGTTGGCACGCGTGCGGCCCGGTTTGTGCGCCAGCAATCCGTCACCGCTCTTTCAATTTCGCAGGCTGCCAGTTGTTCAAAATCTTTTCGTCAGTGGAAGGAACAGGGCTGAGGCCGAGTTGTTCCATCGCTTCACCGATGAGGTAGAGCGAACCGGCGATGACGACGAACGGATCGCTGGCGGATCGCGTGAGCGCTTCCGCCAACGATCCGCAAGAAACAACGTCTGCGCCCGAATTCTCGATGCGACAAACGGTCGCGAGTTCCTCCGGCCGCAGTGTGCGTTCGCTGGCCACCGGCACGAGCAACACGCGGTTCGCCAACGGCGCGAGAATGCGGCATATCGCACGCCAGTCCTTGTCACTGAGAATTCCAAGGATGAGAGTGAATGGTGTTTCGCGGTGAATCGCCGCGCGCAAAACCTCTGCTCCGTCCGTATTGTGCGCGCCATCAAGCAACACACGCTGACCCGTCGGACGCGTGACGAGTTGCAACCGGCCCGGCCAGTGTACTGTCTCCAATCCGCGACGAATCGTCTCTATATTGACGGGTATTGCTTTCTGCAATGCTTCGACCGTCGCGACGGCGAGCGCTGCGTTCAGGCGCTGATGTCCACCTGAGAGAGAAATGCGTTCCAAGTTCCAGGTTCCAGGTTCCAAGTTGACAATCGTCAGGCTTGAGTGCTTGTCGTGCGCCACCTGTTCAATCACGCGCAACGCCTCCGGCTGTTTGGTCGCAGTGAGAGCGGGAATGCCGGGTTTGATGATGCCCGCCTTTTCTGCGGCAATTTTCTCCAACGTGTCGCCGAGCCAGTGCTGGTGATCAAGGCCGATGTTGGTGATGACGCTGGCGAGCGGCGTAACGATGTTGGTGGCATCAAGACGGCCTCCCAAACCAGTTTCCCAGATCACGAGATCGCATTTCTGTTCCGCGAAATAACACAACGCCATCACCGTAACGGCTTCAAAGAATGTCGGGTGACGCGACGGATCGCATTGTTTGAGCCACGGTTTGATTTCTCGTACAAGCCGCACCACATCCGCCTCGCTGATAAGCTGGCGGTTGGTTTGAATCCGCTCTCGGAACGAAACAAGATGGGGTGAGGTGTAAAGCCCGACACGTAATCCAGCCGTGCGATAAATACTTTCCAACATGGCGCAAGTCGAACCCTTGCCGTTGGTGCCTGCCACGTGGATGAAACGGAGGCGCTCCTGTGTATTGCCCGCGAGCGCAGCGAGCTTGTGGGTGTTAGTGAGGCCAAGGTTCGCGCCGAACCAGTTCAGGCTGTGAAGAAATTCGATGGCTTGGGAATAATTCATTCGCAACGAAACAACACTACAATGAAATCTGAAACAGAAGACGAGTTGAACCACGAAATACACGACCCTCACGAAAATAGTTCACTGAATGGCTTTTGGATGCTTCTTGCAAATCAGACCCTGCGATGATTTGTGCGCCTTTCTTTCGCGTCATTTTGTGTGTTTCGTGGTTCCACCAATTGTTTCCTGTTTCACTTCGCCTTCACCGGCGGCGCGTTCGTGCCGTACCACCAGAGCCAGTCGTCCGAGGTTTTCTTTTTACGGTCATCGTTTCCGTCCGGGCCGACGCTGCGCAGGATGTAACGTCCGTCATCCGTACGCTGGTAGAGCATTGGGCGGCCACGAGCGATGTCGTTCGGAATGCGCGGTAGAAAATCCGGCACAAGCGCGTCCAGCGTGTCGGGATATTTTCCATTGGCGATGTAATGCCGCTCCAGCGCACACGCGATGATGGCCTGGTTGACCGCGTTCTGCATGAATGAAACAAGTCCCGGCCCCGGACCGGACCAGTAGTACTGTTGAAACAATTGCTGGGTGTCGCTGCCGACGGGCAGATCTTGAAGGTCGGCCCAATCGTAATCCATCTTCACGCGTCCACCAGCGACATCAATTTTCCCAATCGCCTTTTCACCCGCCCTGTGGAGCTGAATGCAACGATCAAACCACCACGCGCGCGGTTGATAGCCCCAGGCGTCCTCCCTGGTCAAACTGCCGCCGTCAATTGGAACGGAAAAATCTTTTTGACCCGAATCAGGAAGCGCGCTCCAGATTTCAATGTGGGCTGCGACGAGCCGGTGGATGGCGTTTGTGTGGGCGGCGAGCAGATTGAACCCGGCAAGTTCGGTCTGAATCTCCGCGAGCTGCGCGTCGTTCCACTGTTGCGCGCAAAGCCCCTCCCACAACGGTTGGAGCGATTGTGCGATCGTTGCCTGCAGGCGCTGCGACGACATGGCGTCGGGGGATTGCCCCAACATGCGCGCAAGCCGGAGGGATGTGATCAAATCTTCTCTCGCCTCCTCCGAGCGATTCGCCGCAAGCAGTGCGCAGGCGCGGATTTGAAAGACAACCTGCAACCGGTTGAGCGTTTCAATCGCAGGATCGGATTTGAAGAACGAAGTTGCGTCGATGTTGGTTGACGTCTGAAATCGGGTGAGTCGCACGGCGTCAGAAGACAACGCGAGCAATGTCGACTCGTGGGATTGCATGGCGCGCAGAAGCGCAGGTGCGACGACCGCGCGGTTGGTTGCAGTAAGACGTCCAGTCAGATTGACTGCACTTCCTAAAAGCTGTGCTGGCGGCATGAACTGATTCTGCATCCACATGGTAAACAGCGGACGGCTGTTCGCGCCGGTGAATTTCCACATCCGAGCGACAAACACTGACATCTCCTTGTCTTTGTGATCGAGCAATCCTTGAAAAGCCGTCGAGCGCGCAAAGTTTTCACTGTCAGGAACCGGGCCGGGCATCAACGCGGCGAGACTGAGCGGCTCGTTTTGCTTTTTCAACTGAGATTGATATGCAATCCACTCGCGCCGGCTTCGCGAGTTCTGGTAGCCATAGAAACCGAGAACCGCCAGCACGCCCGCAAGCACCACTGACGCAGATCCAACCGCAAAGCGAATCACCGTGCGTCGGCTTGGCAGCCACGCGCCCTTTGCGGGAGGCCCTTGAAACCGGCTCGTGACCGTGGTGCGGAAATCATTTCTCAACCGGCGCGCAGCCCAGAGCGACAGCATGAGACAATTCACAGCACCCAAGCCGAACGCGGTCCAGACCAGCACTGGCACGAACAATTTTGGTCCCGCCCGATAAATATGAATCTTGTCAAAGAGGAAACAGGCCAGCGTGAACAGCAGCACCGGTGGCACGATGGCCAGTGCGAGAGCGACAAGTGGCGCGAAGCCGGGATGTTTCATCCGCAGTCCAAGCCAGCGTCCCAACCAGCCCAACGTGATCCACAGGAGGAAGATCATTACGAGCATGAGAAGAAAAATGCGCAGCACCATTGCGAACGACCAGTCGTCGTTGTTGCCCGAGATTCGCAAGCTGAAGAAGGCACGCCATAGCAATTCGCCCGGCGTAAACCGCCTCAGTTTGTGTTCCTCCATTATCAGAAACGTCGCGCCCATCCAGATGAAAAACAGGTGCGCGAGAATGCAGGCGACCGCCGGAAACAACATCCGGCGCGAAAACGCCTGCCACAATCCGCGCGAGATCGCCCGTTCCGTGGTCTGCGTGCAAAGAACGAGTTCCAGCGCGCCTGCCTGCTTGTCCTCGGCAAGCCGTTGCGAAGAAATCATCGCCGCGTAATACAACGTTAGAGCGTGAAGCGTCAGGCCGAGAAACATCCAGGCGAAGATGTAACCCTCCAGCGTCAGCTGCGACTTTGGAGGCGTGGAGTTGAAACCTTTTGAGAAGGCCGGAGCCAACACGTGAACCGTGGTTGCCACCAGCACGATGGTGATCAACATGAAGACCGGCGAACTCACCCGCCGCCTTCCGTCAAGCCAGTAGAACGGATTGATGTCAAGCATGCGACGGCGCATGGCGAGGCTTCCGGCATTCGCGCGGCGCCGCCAGCTTTCGGGAATTGAAAAGCGTTTTCGCGTGCGAACTTTTTGCGGCCGGTCCCTCCATGTCTGCGAAAGGCGGAGAGTCACAAGCCCGAGCGCCGAGAGGGACATGGCCGCGACGGTTGCAAGCGACAGCCAGAAATGGTTCTGGCCGAGCGTGCGCGAACCATCCGCTGCGACGAGAGAATAAAGAGGACAGCATGATGCCAGGGTTTGAACCCAGACCTGTGGACCCTTGTAGTCATCCACAATCGCAGCAGCAGCCAGCAATCCCGCACCGGTGAGCAGCGACAGTCCGAGGGCAACTGCGATGGAGGTAAACTGCCGCACGCTCACAACGGAGGCCACGAAACCGCACGCGAGCGAAAAGAAAATCGAGACGATGAGCGCGAGCACCGTCCGCCAGAAATGTTCCAGCGTGATACCACCCATCAGGAGGGGCAGGGCGAGCATCGGAAAGATGGCGAGCAGATTGTAGATGGAAGCCAGCGCAGTGGAGCAGAATTTCCCAATGACGATTTCGGCGCTGTTCAAGTTGGTCAGGAACAACAGGCCGAGTGTTCCCTCGCGCCGTTCCGAGCTGATGCAATCCGCTGTGCGCGTCGCGCCCACGAACAGGCAGAAGAAAAAGATCGTGACGGCGAAGGTGTTGAAGACATCCGGGGTGACACGGCTGTTGCTGAAACCGTTATGAATCCAGAAAAGCCAGATGAGGTAGCCGAGGAACATTGCGCTGGTGATCCAACGCGCCCGATGCGTCACCTTGTTCCGGGCGGCGGCGCGCAGTTCACGTTCGGCTACGGTTAACAATCGCATGTCTCGGACGGCATGTTCACCATGTCCGCCGCAGACGGCAAGTCGAAGGAAATCACCTGTCGAAGGAATCCACCTCTTTGAACAACAGAACAAAGCGGGTAAATTTGAAACAAAGCTTTGTGGCTTCGTTTCTTTGTTGTTCAACTCCCGGTTGTCGAAAAAGAGGTTAGACTGGTTTGCTCCAAGATTCCGCGTTGACCCTCATGCTGGCATCGTTACCATGCACACGCTGGTTTTCAACCAGCTTTAACCTGAACTGAAATCGAAACTGAAATTATGGCAGTGAAAGTTGCAATCAATGGGTTCGGCCGCATTGGCCGCCTGGTTTTCCGGGCGTTGGTCGAACAAGGTCTCGTGGGCAAAGACATCGAAGTCGTCGCCGTCGGTGATATCGTTCCCGCTGACAACCTCGCATACCTCGTCAAATACGACTCCATCCAGGGTCGCTTCAAAGGCGAAGTCAGCTCCAAGAAATCGTCCGCTGAAAAAGCTGAGGACGATGTTCTTGTGGTCAATGGCAAGGAAATCAAAGTCGTCAGCGCCAAGTCGCCCGCGGAACTCCCGTGGAAAGCGCTCGGCGTGGACCTCGTCATCGAATCCACCGGGTTGTTCACCGACGTGGAAAAAGCGCAGGGCCACATCACTGCGGGCGCGAAGAAGGTTATCATCTCTGCTCCGGCCAAGGGCGATTGCCTCACGGTCGTTATGGGCGTCAACGACGACAAGTATGATGTTGCGAAGCATCACATCGTTTCCAATGCCTCCTGCACCACGAACTGTCTCGCGCCCGTTTGTTACGTGTTGCTCAAGGAAGGCTTCGGCATTGCCGAAGGTTTGATGACCACTGTCCACAGCTACACCGCCACGCAGAAGACCGTGGACGGCCCGAGCAAGAAGGACTGGAAAGGTGGCCGCACCGCCGCGCAGAACTTGATCCCGTCCACCACCGGTGCCGCGAAAGCCGTCGGCCTCGTGTTGCCGGAACTCAAAGGCAAGCTCACCGGCATGGCGTTCCGCGTTCCGACGCCGACCGTCTCCGTCGTGGACCTCACGGTCAAGACCGTGAAGGAAACCAGCTATGCCGAGATCAGCGCCGCGATGAAGAAAGCCAGCGAGACCTACCTGAAGGGCATCCTTGGCTGGACCAGCGACGAAGTCGTCAGCTCGGATTTTATCCATTGCGAACTGTCCTCCATCTTCGACGCCGGCTCTGGCATCGAGCTGAACAACAAGTTCTTCAAACTCGTGAGCTGGTACGACAATGAATGGGGTTATAGCTGCCGCGTTGGTGACTTGATCAAGGTCATGCTCAAGAAAGGCATCTAAGCCAGCGCACCGACTTCACGAACGGCGATCCGGCAACGGGTCGCCGTTTTGTATTGCCACCTCGGTCATCGTGGTTAGAGTGAAATCGGCCTAAAGCATTATGAGTCCACAAAACACAGCAAGATTGATCGGGGTCGCGATTTTGATTTTCATCGCGATCATCATGGCGTCGTCCGGCACGTATGTCATCCAACCCGGCTATCGGGGCGTGGAGGTGACGCTTGGCAAGGTGTCGCCAGCCTTCAAACCCGAAGGCTTCGGGTTCAAGGCACCGTTCATCACCAAGATTTATCCCGTCTCCATCCGTCAGCAGACGGCTGAGGAGAAAGCCGAGTGCTACTCGGCGGATTTGCAGCAGGTGGAAGTCGTCTTGCGCGTGCTCTATCGGATTCCGGAAGCTTCGGTAGTCAAATTATTCCAGGGCTATCGCGGCGAACCTTTTGAAACCCTCATCGCCCCTCGGGTTCATGAGGGACTCAAGGAGGCGGCTGCGCAGCAGAGCGCGGAACAAATCGTCAAGAACCGCGAACTCATCAAGTCTCGTGCCCTTGAACTCGCCCGGGCAAAAATTGGCGAGGTGCTGATCGTCGAGGACATCGTCGTCCAGGACATCGCTCTCACCAAGGAACTCAAGCAGGCCATCGAACAGAAGATGGTTCAGGAACAGGATGCCGCGAAGGCCAAGTTCACCCAGCAACGCGCTCAAATTGAGGCGGACACCGCATTTATCAAGGCTGCTGGCGAAGCCAAATCCATTGTCATTCGCGGCGAGGCTCTCAAGGAAAACCCCGCATTCGTAGAACTCCAGATCGTGGATCGCTGGGACGGAATTGCGCCGCTCGTGGTTGGGAGTGGCGGCAACATTCTGATGACCATGCCCGAGCCTGAGAAACGTCGCAAATAAAGATCTACCATGCCAAATCCCTCATCTCGTCCACCCAACTGGGGCGGTCAAAACGTCAATCTGCAAATGCCGCCTTATCTGCTCAAAGTGATCGCCGTCGCGGTTGTTGTGTTTGTGCTCGTCATTATCGGGGCGGCGTCCAGTTACATCATCGAACCTGGTACTCGTGGCGTGAAAATCACGCTCGGCAAGGCGGAAGACAAATTCCTGCCGGAAGGTTTTGGATTCCGCACGCCGTTCATTACCCAGATTGTCCCCGTGCTGATCAAGCAACGCACCGTCACACTGCATGCGGATTGCTTTTCCTCGGATCTGCAACAGGTCACGGTGGAAGTTTGCGTGCTGTATCAGGTGCCGGAGTCGTCGGTGGTGCAAATATTCCGGCAATACTCGGGTGACCCGTTCGACAGTCTCATTGCCCCGCGCGTGCAGGAGGCGCTCAAGGAAGTCACTGCAGCCCTGACTGCCGACCTGATCGTCAAACGTCGCGACGAAGTCAAAACCAACGCCATTGCCGCCTCCCGGCTCAAGATTGGCGAAATCCTTGACGTGAAAGATATCGTCATTCGGAACATTCATCTTTCCAAGGAACTCGAAACCGCCATCGAAAAGAAAATGGTGGCCGAGCAGGAGGCCGCGCAGGCACGCTTCACCCAGGTGCAAACCCAGGTGGAGGCGGAGACTGCAGTGATTCGCGCCGAGGGTGAAGCCAAGGCCATCCGCGTCCGTGGTGAGGCATTGAAATTGAATCCTGCTTTTATCCGGCTGCAAATCGTCGAGAAATGGAACGGGAAATCTCCTCTCGTTGTGCCGGCGGATCCAAACAACTCCGGACCGAACCTGCTTCTGCCGCTCGGCTCAATGAACGGTCTCCAAAAACCATGAACCCGCGTTTGCGTGCCGTCCTGCGCGCCGCCGTGTTGATCGCGGTGGTGGTCGGCCTGTTCGTATTCTTCCCACGGATGCTTGCCTTCACCGAAATGGCTGCCATCGAGCTGCGCTATTTCTGGTGGTTGATACTGCTTGTCGCACTGGCCTGCTGGCTGATCTGGGGTTTCAAGAAGCGTCCGTAGCTTGGGCGGCTTGATCCTCAAGAAGGGCCAGCAAGTCAGCGAACTGAATTCACGAACGGCGATCCGGCAACGGGTCGCCGTCTTGCTTTGAACTGCGGATAGCACAGATGGAAGAATTTTATCCGCGACATTCTGCTAATTCGTGGTTAAACAGCCTCTCCATCTTCAGCGTTCTAATTTCTGCTTTGGTTATTTCAGCATTTCAGATTTCAAAATCTCAGCTTTTCTTCTGCGCGTCCCTTTTATGCATTTTCGCCGCACCGCTCACACCCGCTCTTAAGGTAAATACCATCAGTACATGTACTGATCCCATTTCGTTGAAACCGCCGACCGCAAAAAACAGCGCCCGACACTACAGTTACAATATGTTTGAGTTCAAAGTATAACGCACGCACATCAACCCTTTGTCGAACCCGACTTCCCTGCCCGGAATTTTCATTTACCGCGAAATGAAGCGAGATTCAACAATCCTCAAGGCCCAAATATGTATGGACACATGGGACTTGCTGGACTTAAATCAAACCAAGTTCAAAACCAATTTTATTCTCTTGAAGTAATTGTCATTCGTGAAACTTCGAGGGGATGTCGGCGGGCAGTGTTCTTGAGCTTCGTACAACAAGCGATTTGGAAATGGGCGGCAGCAAAGTCATTCTAAATTCAGAAGGGTACCAGGTGCTCGGCCAGGAATTTTTAACACTCAGGTTGGTGCGGCTCAAGTCCAACGAGGAATGGCTCTCGAAGCGCGACGGCCTTTTTCTTTTGTTTCCAAAAACCGGGACCGGAAAATGTGTTGCCGGATCCAAAACACTTCGGCTTGTGCCTGGAGATGTGTTTGTTTTGGGCGAAGGGGACGGTCGCGACAAATTGAGCGTTTCCAGCGGAACCGAAATCGTTTTTTGGTGCTTCTCACTGCGCCTGGAACATCTCTATCCCCTGTTCGCAGGCAATGAGATTTCACTGCTGGAAGCGGTGGTTGAGGAACTGAAGTCGCCAAAACTTTTTCCGGCGTCCACTGCGCTGGCAAAGCAGTGTCATCGGTTGATTGAAGACATGCCGCCCCATCTCAACCTAGATCATCGGAGTCAATTGCTCCGGGTCGCCGCCGCAGTTTTGTCGGAGGAATTCAAGATGGCACAACACCGTCGGATCGGTGTGCAGGGGATCGAAGAACATACGATCCAGGTGTTCGAGAGCCTTTCCGGAGATGAACTTGTCGGACTTTCGGTCGGTGAATTGGCCGCAAAGTTCGGCTGCAGCCGTCGTCATCTCAACCGACTGTTTCACCATTACTTCGGTTACTCGGTCGCGGCGCTAAAAATGGAAATGCGGTTGCTGAAGGCCGTCTCGTTGTTGCGGGACCGCAACATGAAGGTGATCCACGTGGCGGAACGTTGCGGCTTCAACCATCTCGGCCTGTTCAACACCTGCTTCAAACGGCGCTTCAGCGTAAGCCCGGGACAATGGCGCAAACAGGCTGCCTCCGACGACCACCCGCCCGCCCGCCTTGCGTCAACCCACACGGAATGTCCTCTCCATCCCAAGGGACTGTGCCCATGGACTGGCCGGGCGGAGTATTTTCATCCCGTGGCAACGAACGCTCCTTCGTTTCCTAAATCCGAAAAAAAGGACCCCGTGAGGTCTTTGCCTTTGCCCAATCCGCAAATGGAACAGCGGGTGATCCCATTGCCTCACAAAAAAACGGGAGAACTCCACGCGCCGGACAGATCGCAGGCGCAGGGTTGAGTTCCCTCCAATTCTATGATCCAATCATCTCAATCGCTCATGATTTCCACACCCAAAAGGTTGCTCGCCCGCGCAGGCGGTCACCATCATGCACTGTCTGTCAGCGTGTCGGGCTTTTTGTGCCTGTCAGTTTTGTTCACGCTGATGTCCGTTGACTGTCCAGCCGTGGAGGCATTGAAGAATTCACTCGCGAACCAGCCGCAGAATCAAATCCAGACTCCTTCACAGGGCGCTCTCCCCTACACATTCAAAAGCGGGGATTTTCGTCTGCTGGCAACCCCTTCACTTGGGTTGGATTACAACGACAACGTCAGGAATTCAAAGTCGGACAAAGAGGATGATTTCATACTTCGCCCCCTGCTCCAGCTCAACGCCACCCAGCCTTTGTCCCATCAGAATGTGATCAGTCTCAACCTCGGCATTGGCTACGACCAGTATTTCGACCACAGCGAACTGAGCGCCTTGCGGCTCCAAACCGGCTCGGCTGTCTCGTTCGACATGGTTGTGAAGGAAGTCGCGTTCAACTTTCATGATCGGATGAGTTACACGCGGGATTCATCCCAGGAGGCTGCGGTCGCCAATACTTCTGATTTTGGCAATTTCGTGAACACTGCCGGCTTCTCCGTCTCCTGCTCTCTTCGGAAGGCAACCTTGTCCGCAGGTTACGATCACCAGAATGTGGTCTCCGGCAAGTCCGCGTTCAACTCCCAGGACCACGCGTCCGAGATGTTTTTCGGCAGGGTCGGGTTCGAGGTGAATCCTGAGTTGCAGGCGGGCTTCGAGGCCACAACCGCTTTCACCACTTATGACCAGCCCACGCTCAACGACAACAATGTAAGTTCCGTCGGTCTCTTCGCCACATGGCAGCCGGGCAGGGCGTTCCGCCTCACCCCTCGCGGCGGCTACTCCTTCACTCATTTCAAGAACACCAGCACAACATTGCAAACGGATGATCTCAGCTCGTATTATCTGGACCTGACAATGACCCATGACATCACCGCTGCCTTCAGCTACGGACTCAGCGCCGGTCACGATGTCAGACTGGGCGTCCAGTCCGATGCCGTCGAGGAGACCTATGTCCGTCCCAACGTCACATGGAGGGCGTTCAAGCACGCTTCCATCCAGTTCGGTTTCTCCTACGAGCACGGCAAACAGGGCGCGGGGAGCGTGGGCGGCCTGACGGAAAATTATGACTGGTTTGGCGGTACCATCGGTACCAGTTGGTACATTCTCGATAAGCTCACCCTGGGCCTCAATTACCGGCTCACGATTCGCTCCTCCGATGTTGCTGACCGCGGCTACACGCAGAACATGGTCGGACTCCTGTTGACCTATCACCCGTGATGAAATCCGTTTTTCAGAAAAGGGTTTCGGGTTTTCGCAGATCCGCCGCTGGCGTTGTGATGGCATTCTTGGTGTTGATGGGCCTTGGTCCGGCGCATGGACAGTCACAACTGACTTATGAGGAATTGATGCGTCGGGCCCGCGGCCTTCCGGCCACCAACTCCACAATCAAGACCGCCACCAACTCTCCCGCCGCTTCGAGCACGCCACCCAAGGTTGCTGTGGCTCCACCCGCAAAAATCAATCAACCCTCATCAATCAACCCTCAACCAACCCCCAACCCCCAACCAAAACCAATCAACAATCAACCCTCAACAATCAACCAACCCTCAACCACCCCCCAACGCGCCAGCACCAAAAAACCAAAAGGCCCGGTCTTCTCAAATCCACCTCCCAGCAACTCCGTCTCATCCGCCCCGACCCCGGCTCCTCCGGCGCAAACTCAGGACACGCCAGAGGCACAGCCGCTTGCCGCCGGTGCGGTCTCCACGAACGCAATGGAGTCCTTGGATGAAAAATATCGCCTCGCCATCGGCGACCGCCTGAGCTTCCGCATCATCGAGGACGAGGAGGATCCAAAACCCCTGTTCGTTACGGACTCGGGAGAATTGGAGGTCCCCTACATCGGACGTTTCCGCGGGGTCGGCAAGACCTGCCGCGAACTCGCCAGGGCGCTGAAGGTGGAACTGGAAAAGGAGTATTACCACCGGGCCACGGTGATCATTGCCGTGGATTTGATGGCCCGCAGTCGTGGCAAGATTTACTTCGCAGGTGCGGTGCGCGTGCCCAACCCCATTGACATGCCAGGCGATGAAAACCTCACCGTGAGCAAGGCGATCCTGCGCGCTGGCGGCTTTTCAGATTTTGCCGACAAGCGGAACGTCAAGGTCAACCGCAAGGCAGCCACCCCGGACGGGCAGGACAAGACTTTCAAGATAAACGTCGAGGAGATTTTGGAAAAGGGGAAGACCGAATTCGATCTGCCTCTGCAACCGGACGATTTGATTGTCGTCCCCGAAAAACTGATCCGGTTTTAAGGGAGAAACACCGAGCCTATGTTACGATCAACCCAAGCGAGAAAAACGAACCCGTGAGCGGACCTTTGATTCCATCGCCAGACAATGAGTATCTGCCTCAGCAGGAGGAGCAGCCCGCGGCGGCTTCGTTTTTTCAGTTGCAGCGCTACCTGGTCTTCCTGCGCAGGTGGTGGTGGATTCCGCTCGTGACTTTGCTCGTCGGTTCCGCTGCGGGCGGCGCGTTCGTTTTTTTGAAGGAGCCGACGTTCGTTTCCAAGGGGCGCATGTGGGAGACTATGAAGCTCCGTATTCCGGACGGAGGAATTTTTTCCGATGATGTCCAGAATTCCATCGGCACACAGACCGACGTGTTTCAAAGCTCCGCGCTTCGCGAGCAGGCCCTGGCCCGCATGAAGGCGTCCACAAATTCCGCCCCGTTGATTGCGGTGGACAAGGATCGCCAGCCGCTGCCCGTCCGGATCCGTGTCGCCGGCTCCGCCAAGAGTTCGGTCTTTCTCATCGAAGCCAGCAGCGCCAGTCCGCGCTACACCCAGGCCTATCTGAACGCCCTCATGGATGCCTATCTCGAGAACCGCAAAAATAACCGCAAGGAGATTTCCGGCGGCACCCTGGCCTCCA
>JABFSR010000044.1 GCA_013140495.1 Verrucomicrobiota bacterium | reverse complement strand
GATAAACTGCTCAAGGATGTTGATATTACCAAGTCGCCCTACGTTGAGCGTTATCCCGAGTTGAAGGGCTTCATGGATTTTGCCGGCGAGCCACGGCACAACCACGCCCGCGCCAACTTGATTGTAAATTGCCCCAAAGTACAAACCGGCAATTGGGAATTAAACGGCAGCTTTGTGACCGACACCGACCCTGGATTCATCAACGCTGCCAAGCTGGACTTCCGCCTCCGCGATGACTCGGCTGTCTTTGTCAAATTGCCCGGCTTTGAAAATATTCCTTTCGCACAAATCGGACTGCAACGTCAGCGTGGAGATTCCCAGAAATAACGGTTTCGCTTCGGTTTCGACCGCAACACAACACAGTCCGCTCTTGGACTTGCCCGTAAGTTGTGATAGAAGTGAGACCGTCAGACCCGGGTTCGTCGAGAGTGTGATGTTCCCGCCAGATCATGACCATTCACGTCATCAATTCGACACGCAGAGGCCGTGTGGCGGCGCAGGCGCACACTTTGCCGGAAGCCATAATCGCCGTGGCGCTGGTCGGCATGATGCTGGTCTCACTCTACGCCGGTTTTTCCTCCGGATTCGCGATCGTCCGATCCACACGGGAAAATTTACGCGCCACCCAGATATTGGTTCAGCGCATGGAAGCCATCCGGCTCTACACCTGGTCCGAACTGCTCTACACAAACAATTTCAACAACACCACTTTTGTCGAGAGTTACGATCCGCTCGGTGCCCTCTCAGGCAACGACGGCGGCACAGTCTATTCTGGAACAATTCAATTGGATGTCCCATCCGACCTGCCGGCTGCATACCGCGACAACATGAGGCTTGTAACAATCTCGGTTTACTGGACCAACAATCTCGGTGGCGAACCCTTGACGCACAGCCGACGGATGCAAAGCAGCGTCGCGCGATACGGGATGCAAAGCTACGTGTACGGAAAATGAAATTGCGCCCGGAAAATCAAATCTCACTTCGCAAGGCACACGGCATGACGCTGATTGAGACCGTCGTGGCCGGAGCCATTGCGTCCGTCGTGCTTATGGTTGCCGGGGTTTTGGCACTGTATGGGTTGCGCAGCTTCGCGGCGATGGGCAATTACACCGAACTGGATGCGCAGAGCAGGAACGCGCTCGATCAAATCTCATACGACGTGCGCCATGCAACGCAGGTGCTCAGTTATCAGTCGGCCATCAGCAACAAATCGCTGGTTCTTTCAAACTCGTTGCGAATACCTCCAATGACCATTCGTTACATATGGGACGGCAACTCGCGCACGCTCGCCTGTGAGAAAAACGACCAAGGCGAGGTGGTCTATCTTACGGGTTGTGATGCGTGGGACGTGGAGTTTTACCGTCGCACGCCGCAACCCGGACCGATGATGATGTTTCTGCCTGCAACCAACGGGGCTGGCAATCTTGATGCCACAGCCGTGAAGATGATCGCAATGACGTGGAAATGCTCGCGTCCTCTCATGGGCGAGAAACGGAACACCGAGAGCGTGCAGACGGCTCAAATTGTCCTGCGCAATAATCAATCGCCATGAAGCTCCCGCCACATTCATTCAGAATCAACGAGAGCGGCGGTGTGCTTTTAACCACGCTGATGATCACCGTGCTCATTGGAGTCACGATGGCGAGTTACCTGATGCTGGTGAGGAATCAAAGCGTTGCAGTAGCGCGGTCGCAGGCATGGAACACCGCTCTCACACTGGCGGAAGCTGGCGTGGAAGAAGCGTTGGCGCAGATGAATCATGATGGCGGACTAACCTCCGCCGTTCCGGGCGGCAACGGCTGGGTGTTGTCTGACGGCATCTATCGCTGCGACCCGCCAGAACGCAAGATGTTGGGAGGACGGTATGCGGCGGTTTACACGGCAACCGCCTCACCGGTTATTTATTCCACTGGATACGTAACCGTACCTGTGTCCTCCGACGTCATAACGCGAGTCGTCATAGTCCGAACAACAAACGCGCCGCTGTACGCGACGGGTCTGCTTCTTGGCAACATCAACAGGCAGGGAAATCACTCGCTCACAATAGATGGTTATGACTCCACTGACTCGCAGTACAGTTCCGGAGGTCGTTACGATCCCACGCAAGTCAAAACCCCCGCCTCAACAAACATTGCCATGACTGGCAACACCGAATTGCCGGAGATAATGCAGCCATTTTCAACAGGGCTGCCGATGCCATCAATTCGCAACGGAACTTACCGGTTGTCAGGAAATATCATGGTACAGGGTGATCTTGTTTTGCGTGGTAGCGAGCGGCTGCTGGTAAGCTCACGTCGCAGCGTGGTGCTCTACGTCACCGGCAACATCCTGATGAGTCCAAACGCCAGCATCGAGGTGGCTTCTACAAGTTCTCTGAAAATCTTTGCGGAAGGGAACAATACAAGCCTCGGCATCCTGAACAATCGCGGCACCACGGGAAATTTTAGTTACTACGGTCTGCCCGGGAACACGAATATCATCCTGACAGCCAGCAACACGCCGTTCGTCGGTACCATCTACGCTCCAGCGGCGACATTTTCTGCGACAAACGGACATGCCCCGTTTGATTTCGAAGGCGCGCTTTCTGTTGAATCACTGGTGTTGAGCCGTCCGTTCCGATTTCACTTCGATGAATCGCTCACGCAACCTTCATCGCCCCGCCGCAGCTTCGTGGTTTCCTCCTGGGGCGAGCATTAAAGCGGTCGCCCGGCCCAGTTCCACGTTTCTTCTCGACTTGATCACATGTCACCCGGAATCATTTCGCGGTGCGCGCCTGCGTCATCTTCAATCCCGCTGCGAAAGGCCAGAAGGCCGAACGCTTCCGCAAGTTGCTCGATACGATCTCGAAAGACTGTGAACTGAAACAAACCTCTGCTCCGGGTGATGCTAGGCTGCTCGCCGCGCGAGCAGTAAACGAGGGATTCGATACAATCTTCGCGGCGGGTGGCGACGGCACGTTGAACGAAGTGCTCAATGGCATTGCGGACGTGCCCGATGGTTTCGACCGGGCAAGGCTGGGAGTTTTGCCGCTAGGCACGATCAACGTGTTCGCCCGTGAACTCGGCATCCCGCTCGACCCGGCAGCCGCGTGGGACATGCTGCGCCATTCAGTCGAGCGCCGCATGGACCTGCCGTATATTGAAACCAGCACGACAGAGACACGGCGATTTTATTTTGCCCAACTGGCTGGAGCCGGTCTGGATGCCCGCGCGATTCAACTGGTCAACTGGCCTCTCAAAAAGAAACTCGGCCCGCTTGCCTACGTGGTAGCCGGCCTCAAAGCCATGGCTGAATCGCAACCTGCAATCACCGTGTCAGACGGCAACAATGTCACCTGCGGTCAGCTTGTTTTGATCGGTAACGGAAAGCTTTACGGCGGCACCTACCGGATTTTCCCGGACGCTGACTTTTCTGATGGTTACCTGGACGTTTGCATTTTTCCCAAGGTGAACTGGCTCGTGTTGTTTCGATGCGGACTGGCAATTCTGTGCAGAGGGCGACTGCCTGAGGGATCGGTCGTTAGGCTGCGCACAAAATCCTTCACCATGACATGCAAGGCGGACATTGCGTTTGAGGTGGACGGAGAACTGGCCGGGCAATTGCCTGTGAATGTTCGAATACAGCCAGGCGCTTTGCGTGTGCTCGCAAAGTGAATCCAAGCACTGCACGTCCGAGGTTTTCCCCGGGCTTCTCTGCGGGAATACCCGGGTGCTCAATTCGGGTCTTGTGGAGTTGTGAACCGCATTACCACGGACTACATCTATGACGTGCGGAATAAAATTTAATCAAAGAGGTAGAGATGAAAACTAACAATACGAACAACGACAAAAACGGGTTCATGAGCCGAGTCAGGGCGATTTTCGGGAAGAAGTCCATCATCGCTGTGAATTCCACATCCAATGAGGCCGCTGCCCCGGCAAATCCGCCGAATGGCAAAAAAATTCTGATCGTGGACGATGACCCTGTTTACTTGAAAGCCACAAGCGCGATGTTCAATTACCAGGGTTACCAGGTCGTCGCAGCGAAGGGCGGCTCGGAAGCGATCCAGGCGATGCGTGAGGAAAGGCCCAATCTGGTGTTGATGGATATCAACCTCGACTCAGACGTGAGCACGGTATCGTGGAACGGTTACACGCTCATGTCGTGGTTGGGTCGGTTCGAGGAGTTGAGTAAGGTGCCTGTGGTGATGGTCAGCAGCAGCGATCCATTGAAATGCGTCCGCCGCGCGTTCACTCTGGGTGCCAAGGCGTTTTTCCACAAATCCACTGATCCAAAGAATCTTGTTTCAACCGTAAGAATGCTGTTGGCCGACAAGTTTCCGATTGCCCGAAACCCGGCCACGGGTAACTTTCAGATCTGACACCGCACTCGAACGAGTGTAAAGGCTGGCCGCGACAAAAATCGCGCGCCAGCCTTGACTGTTTTTGAGGCCAGCAATACAACGCCGTCGAAATTCTTCGCTCAAATATTTATGTCCATCGGTGTCCGTTCGTGATTAAGCTTCTTTAAGCTATGAAATTGATGGGCATCGGCGACGAAGCGGGCGCGGGGTTGGAATCACAACTCGCGGCGACACGGGAACTGGGCTGGCAGTTCATCGAACCGCGTGGCGTGGAAGTGCCGGGCTTTGCCAAGGCCAACTTTCACGACATTCCGGACGCTGCGTTCGACATCGCTGTCAAAGCGTTTGAGTCGGCAGGGGTTCAACCGTATTGCTTCGGTTCAACGATTATGAACTGGGCGAAAAAGGTCGGCGATCCGTTCGATGTTACAATCAGCGAGGTAAGGCGGTGCATCCCTCGCATGAAGCGCGTGGGAGCGAAGTTTGTCCGCATCATGAGCTTCAAGCCAGGCGACGAAGAATACGCGACCCCCACCGAGGTTTTCCGGCGGGTGAAAGATGTGACGAACATGTTTCTCGACGCCGGCCTACAGCCGGTTCACGAGAACTGCATGAACTACGGCGGCATGAGCTGGCAACACACCCTCGAACTGCTCGACAAGTGCCCCGGCCTCAAACTGGTGTTCGACACCGCGAATCCGGTTTTCAATCCCGATCGCAGCAAACCGAAACCCTGGCCGCAGCAGGATGCGTTGGAATTCTGGACCAAAGTGCGCGATCACGTTGTCCACATCCACGTCAAGGACGCGACGTGGATCCCAGCAAAGAATGACGCGGATTACAACTGGCCCGGTGAAGGTCAGGGCTGCGTGCGTGAGATTTTGAAGGACGCAATCGCGCGCGGGTACAACGCCGGCCTGAGCATCGAGCCTCACATGGTGACAGTGTTTCACGATCCGAACGCGAAATCATCCGGCACAGGTGAAGCGGCTGGGAAAAACTTTATAGAGTATGGACGACGGCTTGAACTCCTGGTTGCAGAGGCCGAAGCCCTTTCGAAGCACACCTGCTGATTCCCGCTTTGCGCGCCGGCAACCCCCGTCGAACATAGCGCAGCGGTTACAGCAACTTGATCTGAGCACGTCCGTTTTCAACGCCCTCACTCAGGCCCATGGCGCGTCCATTCCGTCGCTCTATGATGTGTTTGTCCACGGCGGGATCGTAGGCCACGGGATACTTGCCCGTGTAACACGCCATGCAGAAATTTTCCTTTGGCAGACCGGTCGCTGCCACCATTCCATCCTGCGAGAGATAGTGGAGTGAATCGGCATTGAGATATTTACGTATCTCTTCCAGCGAATGATTCGCCGCCATGAGTTTGCTGCGGTCAGGAAAATCAATGCCATACACGCACGGATGCACGTGGGGTGGACAACTCACCATCACATGAACTTCCGTCGCCCCAGCTTCCTTCAAATTGTTCACGCGCGCCTTGCAAGTGGTACCCCGCACAATCGAATCATCCACCACCACCACCCGCTTGCCCTTCACCAGATGACCGATGAGGTTGAGCTTCACGCGTACGTTGAAGTCGCGGATGAGCTGGGTGGGCTGGAGGAAACTGCGCCCCACGTAATGATTGCGGATGAACGCCATCTCGAACGGAATGCCGGATTCGAGCGAGTAGCCGAGCGCCGCACAGTTGCCACTGTCCGGGACGGGGATCACAAGATCAGCCTGCACTGGATTCTCGCGTGCAAGCTGGCGACCCATATCAACTCGAACCTTATACACGTTCTGGTTCGCAATCGTGCTGTCCGGTCGTGCGAAATAGACGTACTCAAAAATACAAAACGCGCGTTCCTTGTGATTCGGAAAGGCTTTCAGGCTTGTGATCCCGTCCTTGTTGATGATGACAATTTCGCCCGGTTCGACATCGCGGATGAACTCCGCATGAATCAAATCCAGCGCACAGGTTTCGCTCGAAAGCACATAGGCATCACCGAGCTTGCCGATGGACAATGGACGGAACCCATGCGGGTCGCGCATGCCGATCAACTCGTGCTCCGTCATGACGGCGAGCGAGTAGGCTCCCTCGATCTTCCGCATGGCGTTGATGAGATGATTGCTGCCACTCACCACACTGGGTTGCGCGAGCAGGTGGACGATGATCTCGCTGTCCACAGTGGTCTGAAAAATTGAACCTCGTGCCTCGAGTTCATCGCGAAGCTGGGAAGCGTTGGTGAGGTTGCCGTTGTGCGCCACGGCGATCTGGCCGCGCGCACAATCCGCCGTGAGCGGCTGCGCGTTTTGAATCAACGACGATCCCGTCGTGGAATAGCGCGTGTGCCCCACGGCCATGTGTCCGACGAGATTGTGCAGCACGTCACCGTTGAACACCTGCGAAACCAGACCCATGCCGCGATGAATGGAAAACCTTTTTCCGTCGCACGTAACGATACCCGCGCTCTCCTGACCGCGATGTTGGAGAGCGTAAAGTCCGTAGTAAGTCAATTCGGCCGCATTCGGATGACCGAAAATGCCGAAGACGCCGCAATAATGTTTTGGATGGTCCTGCATGGCTGAGTCGCACAACGAACGCACACAGTTGACCAGACCAGGAACGATTCAACAAGCTCAACATTGTTCAGGCGGGCGAGGACGCCCCACCGCTACATTCGTTGCTGCTACGGCGCAGAAACGTTCACATGGCTGCTTTGGCCATCGCCCAGCATGAAACCGGATGCATGGTTGCGCTTCTGCAACGCGACCCCTTGAAAGCGTCTTGAAATCAAAGTCACCGGGTCTTGAACACTTCCTGAAAAAGTTCCGCTGGCGAACGAGAATGTCATTTTTAGCGCATTCGTTCCCAAGTTTGAAATTGCAGTGTAATAGGAAATCGAGATTGGATTCGCGAAGTCAGTGGACAGATCACCGCCGCTGAATGAAACCTGGGCGTCGGGAAGATTCAGTATCGGCGTCGCGATTGATCCGATGGGATAAGTGTAAAACGAGCCGATCACTTTTGTTTCGTTGGTAAAGCCGAGCGGATAGTATTTCGACTTGGGCATCGCCTGTTTGATCCAGTTAAGCGAATTGTCCACGTCGGAATCCGAGCCGCTCTGGAAGACAAACCAGCTCATCACCGACCCCTGCCCCCCATAAAGACCCGTAAACATCGGCCATGCGCTGTCCGGCGTGAGCGTGGCACTGCGCGTAATGCGGGTGCCATCTGCCAGCGTTCCGGCGAACAGGGCGACGCCGTTGCTCGACACGCGCATCGTTCCAAAACCGTCACCCGCCGGCAGGAGCGGATCGTTTTCACGACCGTCAATCGTGAACGTGTAACGTCCAGCCAGTGTCGCCGGATTCGTCAACAGGTTGAAATCATTGCGGGCGCCCGACAGTGTCGCACTCCATGTCCCGTCCGTGATACGACCGTTGACCTGCCCGACTTCGCCATTCATTCCGACGGCAATCTCCACTTTCAAACTCGGAAGGTTCGCACGAGAAATGATGTTCGTTGCGCGACAATTCAGATCAAGTTTGCCAGAGATCGAATGGCGGCTACGCGCGAACTGGATCGTTCCAGAGTACTGACCGCGCGCTGTAACGAGCAGTTTGAAACAACCCGAGCTCGACAGACGTACCTCGTCGTTCTCGTAGAACAGGCCGTTGTAGGCACCTGCAGCAGGAATATACGGGCTCTCCACAAAGTCAGCCATGAAGGTAAGATTTGAAGTCATTATGAAACTCAGTGAAGGTAACATCGAATTAAGGCTTCCGCTCCAGCCGCCAAATTCAAAACCTTTGGCCGGCGTTGCGCGGAGCGTGTACTTCTTGCCAAGGGTCAGCTGTTGCGCGCCCAGATTGGGAGTGATCGTACCGCTGCCGTGCATACCAACCGTTAACAGTGTTGGAGGATTTGTATTTGCCGGCTGCACAGTCAGAAGAAATGCGGAAGTAGCCGTGACCGTGCCGTCACCGACGGTGATGGTGACGAGTGAGTCACCCGTCTGGCCGGATTGCGGCGTCAATGTCACCGTGCGATTGCTGCCGCTGCCGCCAAACACGATGCCAGCAAGCGGCAGCAGCGTCGTGTTGGTCGAGGATTTTGTGAGAGCCAGAGACCCAGCCGATGACTCTGCATCACCGATCACAAACGGAATGGGAGCGTATGCCGTTCCTGCAACAAACACCTGGTTCGGGATTGCGCTGATGACTGGCTGGGTGTTGATCACAACAGGTATAACAATGAGCGTTGCCGGGCTGCTCGTGACGGCACCTGCAACATTGGTCACCACCACGGAGTAGCCGCCAGCTTGATTCGTTGTCACAGCGGTCAGGTTCAAAGTTGATGCGGTTGCTCCTGGAATATTCGCACCGTTCAATTTCCATTGATGGCTGAAGGGCGCGGTGCCTGATGCGACAACGCTCAGAGTGACGTTCGCCCCGGCTGTGACTGATTGACCAGCCGGCGGCGTAAGGATGGTTGGTGCAACCGGCAAAGTTGTCACCGTGAGTGTTGCTGCGGTGCTGGTCGCGGAACCTGCGGCGTTCGTAACCACCACCGTGTAACTGCCGGCCTGATTCGTTGTAACACCCAACCGGCTCAATGTTGAGGCAGTTGCGCCTGCAATGTTCGCACCGTTCAATCTCCATTGATAGCTCAACGGAGCAGTGCCGGACGCCGTCACGCTGAAACTGGTATCAGCACCCGCCGTTACAGATTGATTTACAGGTTGTGCTGTTATCGAGGGCGCGACAATCGGAACAGTAACGGTCAAAGTCGCTGCGCTGCTTGTGACCGAGCCTGCGATATTGGTCACAACCACGGAGTAACTGCCAGCTTGATTCGTTGTAACAGCAGTCAGAGACAAGGTTGAAGCGGTTGCGCCTGCAACATTCGCACCGTTCAATCTCCATTGATAACTCAACGGAGCAGTGCCAGACGCCGTCACGCTGAATGTTGCGTTATTTCCAGCGGTAACAGTCAGGTTCGCAGGAGGCGTGGTGATAGCCGGTGCAATGGCAGGGGCATTGACGGTCAACACCGCCACACTGCTGGTAACTGCACCACCGGAGTTGGAGACTACAGCCGTGTAATTACCGGCGTTGTTCGTTGTCACGGAGGTCAGGCTCAGGGTTGTGTTCGTGCCACCGCTGACATTTGCACCGTTCCGTCTCCACTGATAAGCGAGAGGCACACCACCGGTCGCAGCGACGGAGAAGTTCACGTTCGCCCCGGTGTTCACAGTCTGACTGACCGGCTGCGTGGTGATGGAGGGAGGCGTCACAACGACACCGGCAGCCACAATGGTCAACACCAGATCAGCTATCACTGTGCGACTTGCCTGGCCGTTATCCGAAGCCGTCAGATGAACCGTGGTAACGCCGGACGCCGTCGGAGTGCCTGTAATACGACCCGTAGTCGTGCTTACCGTCAAACCTGAAGGCAAAGGGGTAGCGGCAAATGTATTCGCCACATCCGGGCCAGTGGTAATTCGATACGAAAACGCCACACCGTTTGTACCTTTGGCAGTTGTGGCACTCGTGATTTTGGTGGATGCGCCGGAAACGGAATCATAACCGCCCATCAGCGCGAGAGCGCCCACAATCCAGGTTGAGACGATGGCGTAGTTTACGCCTACACCCGGTGCGACGCTTACAAGCACACGGGCGAGGGGGATAAACTGCAACACGCCAGCCAACGTAACAGACAACAATTTAGACGAATTCATAACAACTCCTTGATTACAACTCTCCTTGTTTACGACTCTGCACACCAACTACTCGATACTACTTGAAGAACGATCACTGCTTTACCACAGACGACTTCAATACGACATACGACGGCAGTCCCATGACTCCAAAATGATCCAGCACCTCGCGGGCGGGCGATTCGTTTGGCTTCTCGGCCTGAATGCGGACTTCGTGGAAAGCCGTAAGACGCTGCTTCACATTTTGCGAAGCAAATGTGGTGTGCTCCATGGCTGAACAGTTCTTGCACCAGCTCGCAGCGAAATCCACAAACACCGGACGGCCATCCTTTGCGGATGCCTCGAGCGCCCGGGTCAGTTCTTCCGTGAGAGTCTCGGCCGAAATTTTAGCGGCATTGGATCCCGTGGCACGGGCGAGCATCGTTGTTTCACTTCGGAACAATCCAACCGCCAGATGGCCATAATAGGCGGCGAACAAAACGATCATGACACCGAAGCCGTATTTGACGCGCACCATCCACTTGCCGGGCTTTGGCAGGAAGGAAAGCCCTGCCCCCGCAAACGGCCAGGGCAAGCCCATTCCAATTCCGAGCAAGAACGGCAACAGCAAGCCGATCATCATTCCCTTGGCGTGCAGAGCAGTAGCCTGGAGCAGGACAGAAATAACCACGGGAGCAACACATGCACCCGCGAGCAGGGCGGCCACAGTGCCCATCGTGTAGGCGACGATGAATTTGCTTTTCGACGCGACGCTGCCAGCGGCCGATCCGCTCTGAAATCGCGAAAGGTCAATCGAAACGATGTCGAACATCCCGAGTGCGAGCACGAGGAACACCGCTGCAATGCCAAGATTGAACCATGGTGAGGAATTTAATGTTCCAAACTTGGCGCCTGTCAGCACGACAACCAATCCCAAAACTCCGTAGGCGATGGCCATGCCTGCTGCGTAGGTGGCACCGAGCGCAAAACCCTTCTTCTTGGATCCCGCCTGGGCACCAGCACCGATGATGGCGAGGTTGATCGGAATCATCGGCAGGATGCAGGGCGTCAAATTCAACGCCGCGCCGCCGAGAAGTATCAACGTCATCGTCAACAGCAGTCCAAGGAAACCGCTGCGGACTGCCGTGGCAGTTTCGGTTGCACCGGATTGCGACTTGTCGAGGAAGGCGAGAAAGTCCTTCTCACCAAGATAACCGCTGCCGCGATTTGCGACGGTGACTCCGGCTGCAAGTTGTTTCCAGTCGCTGGATGTCGTGCCTGCCACTTCTTCCTGGGCTTCTTCCACCCGGACCACTTTTCCGTCAGTCGAGATTTTGTATTCCTGATCCTCTGGAAAGAAGCATTCAGCAACGTCACAACCTTGGAAATGAACTTTTAGGGAGAGCTCCTGGGTTGCGCCTGGAGGCAGGGGATACTTCGCCTCAAAGGAACTGGCGAACACCTTCTTCTCTGCGCCGCTGAATTTGTCATGAATCACGGTCGGCTCAGGAAGGTTGAAAGCTTTGCCAGCCTCCGATCCGGCAACGTCGAGGTGCAGCTTGTCCGCGTAGAGTAAATGGTTGGTAGGCACGGTGAACGCCACAGCCAGTGTGGCAACATCACCGGCGCGTTCCAGTCGTGGTGCAACCGTGAACGGACTTTCAGCCCGCAACGCGGTACACGACAGACCAATACAGACTCCAATTACAAGCAGCAGTTTTTTCATTATGTATCAGATTTTAATTAGTTGCAGCCGCAGCCACCGCCACCCACTCCACGGCCACCGGAGGCCGCCTCGCGGGAAAACCACATGTGCTCGGAGAGCGAACCGGCCAGAGGATCACGATCCGCTCGCATGGTGTAATCTGCGAGCGTGTTACGCTCCCAAGGTTTCACCGTTGAGCAACCACCACACAGCAGCAGGCACAAGGCGGACATGGATAGGACGACCTTTTTCATATTTACTTGCTGGCGACGTTGCGACTGAGCAATCCCTCAACTTCCTGCGCGTATTGTTTCGCGGTTTCGTTGCCATGAAAGCCCTTGTGAACGGAGGCCACTTTTCCGTCCACGCCGATCACGAACGAGCTGGGCATGGAGGCGATGTTGGCAGTGCCAACTAGTTTCTTGGTGGCATCACGAACAATGGTGAAAGTGACAGGGTTGTTCTTCAGGAAATCCTTCATGGCATCTTCCTTTTCGTCCACGTTGACCGCAACGATGACGAGGCCCTTGTCAGCATATTTCTTATGAAGGGCTTCGAGCGCAGGAAACGATTCCTTACATGGACCGCACCACGATGCCCAGAAGTCAACGATCACAACCTTGTCTTTCAGCTCGGGCAGATTGCCTTCGAGTTTGAAACCGGCGAGTTCGGGGAATGTGTCGCCAACTTTGATGGCTTTGCCGCCGGCAAACGAGGCAGTAACGCCAAGTCCAAGCGCGAGCGCAGCGGTGAACACGGTTTTTTTAACGAGTGATGTATTCATGGAATTTCCTTGTTTGATGACGTGAGTTTTCTGTGATGATGCAGCCCTCGGCACCATACTGGGTGCCGATGAGATTCAGACCCTCCTGCGGGCCCAAAATGAAGCCGGTCGTTGAAAGTATTCCTGCAATCGTGCAGGTCGGCGCAATCACCGTGACCGCGCGACAACCGTTGTTAACCGGATGCCCCGAGCGCGGATCAATGATGTGGCCGTAACGATGACCGTTGATTTGAAAATTGCGAAGATAATCACCAGAGGTCGCGACGGCCATGTTCAACGCCGCAACGCCTGTCCAGCACCGACCGGGATTGCCGGGGTCTTCAAGACCGATGTGCCACGCAGGTTTGCCAGGCGACTTGCCCTGCGCGCGCACGTCCTGACCGAAATCCACGAGCACATGCTCGATGCCGTGGTGGGCTGCAAGCTGAACAACGCGATCCACAGCGTATTCCTTCCCGATGCCGCCAAGGTCCAGCTTCATTCCAACACGCGGCAAAAAAATCGCGCCTTTGCGGCGTTGCAATTTCTGCCAGCCAACCAGTGTGCGAGCCGATTCAATCGCCTCGTCCGTCGGAATGAGCGGAGGATTCGCCTTCCAGTTCCAAAGCTCGATCAGCGGGAGCGCTGTGGGATCAAACGCACCTCGCGTCAGAAAAAACAACTCGCTGCACATCGCGAACAAACGATCCGTCTCCTCGTCCACTTCCACCCAATCGTGCCCCGCAGATGCGTTGATGCGGCTGATCAAGCTGTCGCTGAGGAAACGCGAATACTTCGCTTCGAAATCGGAAACCCATTTCACGGCCGCAGCCTTGAACTGCTCCGCACCGACGCGCGTTCCAGGAACAAACGTGATCTGGCAGAGCGTGCCCATCGCGCGGAAGGAGAACTTGCGCACACCTGCCGCAGGCAGTTCCTGCACGGAAGCATTCACGCGCTCGAAGACGTTGTTGGGTGTCAGAACCATAACCGTGCTCCAACGGAAAAGATGTTTGCCTTGGGGAACAACTGCGACGAAGTAACACTGTCCGTGCCGAACATCTCGTAACGCTTGTAGGCAAGATCAATCGAGACGCGATCCTTGATCTTCCAGGTCATGCTCAACCCGTAAGTAAACGTCTGCAATGAGGCCAGGCGGTAGTCCGAGGAATAATACTTCGGCAACGGCGCGTAGTACGGTGGATCACCCGCAGGATCGCCCGGAAGTTGCACCATGTAAAAATCCGCCGCGCTCTGGTCGGTGAACCGGAACATGGGCGAGACAACGACATGTTTGCCTATCTTTTGAAACCAGTTCAACGTGAGCGTGTGACTCAGGATTCCGTAAGAGTCGTGGTAAAGCCGGTAGCTGACTTCCGCGCTGCCATTCCACGGCGTCACAAAGTGTGTGAGGGACAAGAAACCGATCTGCTTTTCGCGATGATCCGGACGCGATTCACCAAACGTGATCACCAGTGGGTCCGGAGTCAACGGATCGGGATAGAATGGAATGTGAACACCCTTGTAGGGATCATTCAAGTAGCCGTTCGCGACTCCGTAGGTGAAGTTGGCTGTCAAAACAGTCTTCGGCCCGAGCAATTGCGTCACCCCCAGCAACACATCCACGCTGTCCTTGTGCTCCGTGCTGCTGAGTGATCCGGCGAAGATGTTGTCGTGCGTCCCGGCCAGCCCCACCGTGAGTGTTGTGTTCTTTTCGTTGAAATCAATCGCGTGGTTCAGGGACGCGCCAAAGGATTCGTAATCGTTCTCAAGACTGTAGGCAAACTGCGGTGTGGTGGTGTTTGCACCCCAGCGTACAGCTGCGGAAAGGTTTCCCGCCTTGCGCACATCGGGATGAATCTCGGTCAACCACCCGCGATTGCCCGGCGTCGGCAGTCCTCCAGAAGGAGTCGCCCCGGAAACAGCGTCGTACACGAGTTCGCCCTGGAGTTCCACAGAGGGATGAATCTGAAATCCAAAATCCAAGGCATGGGTCCGAATCTGCATCCGCCCGTTCTCCTCGGCATAATCCTCGTAACGGTAATCAACGTGGTTCTCACCCCGCGACTTTTGCAGTTGCATCAACTGCAAGGCGAGCGCGAGTGACAATGCGAGAGTACGCGTGGCTTGGGGGGCACGACGCGGACTGACATGGACGGCACGTAAATGACGACACCAAGACATTCGGTAGCAGTCGCACCCTCTCTCCTTGATGCGAAGACGTGTCCGCAAAAGCAGCATGGATGCCACCGCGCGATTTGAGCGAATTCGCCGGGCTCCTGACCATCTCGTTCCACTAAAGTGTGTTCCATGTTCGGAATCTGGATGTACCGCGTTCGGAATTTAGCCAGGAGTTTTCCCGGTGGTGCAATCAGTCAGCAGTGTGGGCAAAACCTTGAAAACATCCACGTCTCTGCCTGTAATACTCCGATTTCAGATGAGTTAACTGGGTAAAAACATTGTACCAGCAATAGAGGAGTGGCCATTATTCCTCCCTGATGAATGTACACATCTGGCGTATTGCGACTTCACGAGGTGGATCAGACACGAGATCTGGATAAAACAACTGTGTCACTGTGAATCGCGGCTTCAAAACTTTCCGTCCCGCAACACGCTACGCCTCACTCAGGGCGCATCACAGGATCGCGTTCAACCTCCGTCTTGGTTTCCCACTGATCGAAGTAAAGATTCTGGCCATCCACCTCGACTTCGCCGCGCTGGAAATCCGCCGGCTCGGAACGCAAGGATTGCTTCGGCGGGAATAGTTCGCGACCCCAATCAAGATTGATGATCAACCTGTAGCTGTCCTGGTGGCCACAGTAAAAGTCCGCGATTCGCGGATCGTTCGACTTCTTCACGCCATACGAAGCATCGGCGGGCAACCAGCCCCACGGTGCAATATAAATCTCGGCCCAGTCATGCATACCCCAATTCTCGCCGGGCTTGGTCTCGAAGCCGCTTTGCCAGCGTGCTGGAACTCCCGCGATCCGGCACATCGTGATGAAAACGGTGTTCTGCACACCACAATCTCCCCGGCGAGCGGTAAAGCCTTTGATCGCAAAAGAAGGAATGGTGCAATACTCATCCTCCGCACACCACGGCACGTTGGCGCTGACCCAACGAAAAATCTTGCGGGCCTTGACGAGCGGGTTGGTTTCCTTGCCAACGATGCGCGCCACCTCCTTGCGGATCTCCGGCGTGAAAACGATGTGCGGCGGACGTTCGCCCAGACACGCGCCATTCCATTCAGAAGGCAAAGGCAGCACAACAGCTTCGTCAATCTTGGGATAGTAAGCGAACGAGGTGTAATCAAAGACCAGTTTGATCTCGATTGGCTTCGCCGGATCAAGGACTTGTTGTTCAAAATATACCGTGCGTTGCGCGCCACCAACGACGGGATTTCCCTCCACGCCAGTCGGCGCGATCAACCTGGGCTCGGGCGATGCGCTGATGAGCTTCACGTCGCGCTGCTGACGATACTCCTGCGGATACGGCAGCCACGCCCGCACGAGCGAACCCACCTTGACGCCAGGCGCGTTGCTGCGAATCGTCAAAGTGTGCGTGACTCGGTGATGAACGGGCTGAACTTCGATGCTGCCGGTTCGTTCAGCCTCATCCACGATGGCTTGCAGGTGATCGGTGAGCTGCCATTTGGGTTTGGCAGGTGCGTTGCCCGCCTGTGCGCGGCGTTTCTTCGCAGCTTCACTGAAAATGAAAATGTTCTGAGGCTCGCGCCGGAAAAAGAATTTCTGGCCATCAATGATCCGGTAACGAGCGCGACTTTGTCTTGACCAGCGCTCCACCTCTTTGGCCGTCGCATCAGTAACCGACTTTCTGACTTTGGCAAGCAAACCTTCCGTATCAAGGGAATACTCAAGCCGGGTGCGACGGATGATTTCCATCGTTTCACTGCGGGCACGAATCGCTTCCGAGGTGACTTGGTTGGTGTTCGCACAGAGAATATCTTCCGCATCCTTGAATTTGCCGGACTTCACCAGCTCGGAAGCTTGAAGCACCACCGGGTCTTTCGATGTGAAAGCAAGTGAAGCTGCATTCGGCTCGCTCAATGAATCGCCGCACACACTGGCAACGGCTGTGAGCATGAACGCCGCGAACAGCAGCAAGGCGGACCTCACGCGAAAGTAAGCACCCAAATTTTTGCTCATACAGCGCGGCCAAGGAGAGTGGAGCCAATGGTCGGGATTGAACCGACGACCTACGGTTTACGAAACCGTTGCTCTACCACTGAGCTACATTGGCGTCCGAAATGAAAACTGCAAAGCGCCATGTTCACGACGCAGCATGGGTATAACCGTCCCAAGCCATCCGGTCAAGCCAGCGATACGATGGGAAGTCGGGAAATGGGGCAATGACCGGTTGGTCTTATTTTTTACTCGAATCTTTTATCCGATTCTGTCGTCATTACCCACAACATGAAAAACACCCACACTACATCGCAACTTTCCCGCCGCCGCTTCCTGGCTGTCACAGGCCTCGCCGTGGCAGCGCCGACCATCATTCCATCCAGCGCTCTCGGCCTTGGCGGCAAGACTGCGCCATCGAACCGCATCACGATGGGAGTCATCGGACACGGCTGGCAGGGCGAAGGCAACACCCGCTCGTTTCTTGGGTTGCAGGATTGCCAGATGGTGGCCGTGGCCGACCTGGACAAGACGCATCTCCAGAACGGCATCAACAACATCAACAACCGCTACAAGAATTCAGACTGCAAAGGCTACGATGACTATCGCGAATTGTGCGCACGCAAGGACATTGACGCAGTGATGATCGCCGTGCCTGATCACTGGCACGCCCTCGCCTCCATCGAAGCGGCGAAACACGGGAAGGACATTTACGGCGAGAAACCGCTGGCCCGAACCATTGCAGAGCAGCAAGCCATGGTGCGCGCCGTCCATCGCAACAAGCGCATCTGGCAGACGGGATCGTGGCAGCGCTCGGAGAAACACTTTCATTACGCGGCAGAAATCGTCCGCAACGGATTGATCGGAAAACTCAAGCGCGTCGAAGTCGGCCTGCCTGGCGGCCACAGCGATTTTGCCAAGACCAAGGACAAGACCGCCGAGACGCCTCCTCCGCAGGAATTGAACTACGATTTCTGGATAGGCCCGTCGAAGATGATGCCCTACATCGAAGCACGGGTTCACAAGAACTGGCGCTGGAACTACAACACGGGCGGTGGACAGTTGCTGGACTGGATCGGGCATCACGGCGACATCGCACATTGGGGGATGGGTTGCGACAACGACGGCCCGAGCGAGATCGAAGCGCATGGAGAGTTTCCTCCCACAGATGCGGTCTGGAACACCTGCACCAAGTATCGCATCACGGCAAAATATCCCGGCGACATCGAGATGATCATTGCCGGCGGACACGACGACATCGCGGGCGGCACCAAGTGGATCGGGACAGATGGATGGGTCTGGGTGAACCGTGGGAACGCGTTTGATTCCTCGAACAAGGAATGGAATGACGCCCGCCGGTTGCCTGCTGAACTCCGTAAAGTCAAACTCTACGAATCCTCCAATCACTACCAGAATTTCATTGATTGCGTGAAGTCGCGGCAACCCACGATCACGCCGATTGATACTGCGCATCATTCGGCAATTCCAGGCCACCTCGGGTTGATCGCAATGCTGGTTGGGCGAAGGATCAAGTGGGATGCGAAGAAGGAAGTCATCCTAGGCGACGCGGAAGCCAGCCACTTGCTCTCGCGTCCATTTCGCAAGCCGTGGAAATTGTGAGCACCGGCGTCGCCCTTGTCGCAACGCCCCACCTCAGCCAACCCTGGAGCGTGAATCCGGAATGTTTTTCAGATGCCGCGCTCGTCGTACTCGGCCACGGCACGACGTTGAACGACAATTCCGCCGCGCCTGTGCTTCAACACGCGGCTGAGTTGCGCCGACGCAAAATCTTTGCGGACGTGCGCGAGGCGTTTTGGAAACAAGAGCCACAGATCAAGCAGGTGCTCGCTGAGATCCTCGCTCCGCGCGTGTTCATCGTGCCGATGTTTATTAGTGAGGGCTATTTCGCCAGCGAGGTCATCCCGCGCGAACTCGGCTTTGTTCTCGCCGATGATCCTGCTTCGCGGGTCACGCACCACGCGCCACGCACCGCGCACTATTGCAAACCAGTCGGAACACACGAAAGCATGACGCGCGTGCTGCTTGCCCGCGCACGAGAGATCGTGGAACGACATCCATTCCCACGTGCGCCCAAGACCAAGGACATCACACTGTTCATTGCCGGCCACGGAACGGAGCGAAGCGATCAATCCCGCAAGAACATCGAACGACAGGTGGAATTGATCCGCGCGGCAGACATTTATGCGGATGTCCGAGCTGTGTTCATGGAGGAAGACCCTCACATCAAAGGTTGCCAGGCCACGGCAACCACGCGCCACGTTGTTGTGGTTCCCTTTTTCATCAGCGACGGATTGCATGTGGTTGAGGACATTCCTGTGCTCCTGGGCGAACCAGAGCGCCTGATCAAGGAACGTCACGCAACAGGCCAGCCAACGTGGCGCAACCCAACAGAAAAGCACGGCAAGCTGACGTGGTATTCGCCAGCGGTGGGCAGCGAACCACTGATGGCTGATGTGATCCTAGAACGGGCAATTGAAGCCGCCGAGACCAAACAAAACCTATGAAAAAACTACGATGGGGAATTTTGAGTGCGGCAAGCATCGCCCGCAAAAACTGGAAGGCGATTCATCAATCCGGCAGTTCAGTGGTCACTGCCGTTGCCGCCCGTGATCCCGCACGTGCTGCCGAGTTTGTCCGTGATTGCCAGTCGGCCTGTCCGTTCGCGACAGCGCCAGTGGTTTTCAACGACTACGAACAAGTCATCCATTCGCCGGAGGTGGACGCGGTCTATGTTCCGTTGCCCACAGGATTGCGGAAGGAGTGGGTCATCCGCGCCGCTCAGGCGGGCAAGCATGTGCTTTGTGAAAAACCCTGCGCTGTGAATGCCGACGATCTGTGTGCAATGACATCGGCATGTGAGCGCGCAGGCGTGCAGTTCATGGATGGCGTCATGTTCATGCACAACAACCGCCTCCCCCTGCTCCGCTCCACACTGGATGATGCTGAAGGCTTCGGAAACATCCATCGGATCAATTCAAACTACAGCTTTCTTGCTCCCGAGGGTTTCATGGATTCCGACATTCGCGCCAACAAGGTGCTTGAACCGATGGGCTGCCTGGGAGATCTGGGCTGGTATTGCGTGCGGTTTTCACTCTGGGCGATGCAATGGGAAATGCCACTGCGGGTGCAGGCACACATGCTCAAACAACACGCCGGCGTCCCGACGGAGTTTTCCGGAGAACTTCACTTTCCCGGAGGGGTTACGGCGGCGTTTTACTGTTCATTTGTCGCAAACCTTGAACAAATCACGAATGTCATCGGATCGAAGGCGTGCGTGGAATTCACAGATTTCGTGCTGCCGCTCACGACGGAGGAAACAACTTACGACGTCAGGCTGAATGATATTTCGACCCAAGGGATGGCATGGCAGGTGGAGACCCAGTTAAAGCGAGTGAGCACTGGTCAACGGGGTAACGACTCCACCCACGCACAAGAAGCGAACATGTTTCGAAACTTCGCCGCACAGGTACAAACCGGCACACTTTGCCCCGAGTGGCCAGCCCAAGCGCTGAAGACACAAAGCGTGGTGGATGCCTGCTTGGAATCGGCAAACTCGGCAGGAAAGGTCGTGGTTCTTCAAAAAGATTGAACCAATCAGTTTCAAACAAGTCTTAAGGTTTATGAAACACATCACAACCGCTCTCATTGCAATCCTCGTTTTTGCAGGCACGACGCTTTACGCCGAACCTGAAATCAAAGGCACCGCGGGCGAACTCGCCCAATATCTCAAAGATATTCCACGGACGGTAACCCTGACCGGGGAATCGGAGGTTAAGATGGCGGCCGACCGGGCCATCGTCTCCATCCGAGTTGTGACGGAGAACAAAACGCTCCAGGAAGCGTCGAGGCTGAACCATGAACTGCGCACGAAGATGATCCGCACGCTGGCAGAGAAAGGTCTGCCTGCCGATCGCATCCATGCCTCGCGTTTCTCATCCACGCCCAAGTACGGAGTGTTCAGTGAAAAGGCGAAGAGCTACCGCGTCGAAAACGTTGTCAAGATCACGACGCATGACGAAAAGGAGTTTCAGTCTGTGGCAAGCCTTGTGGACACGACCCCGGAATTTCGGCACGACGGCATTGAATTTGAACATTCAGACAAACAAGCGCTCAAGAAACGCGCAATGGAGCAGGCGCTCGACAAGGTCACGGAGAAGAAAAAGCTGTACGAGGAAAAACTTGGGGTAAAACTGACGCCGAAGAGTTTTGATGAGGGCCGCGTTATGATTCCAAACCAAGCTGGACCACGAAACAAATACTATGCGGCTGGCAAGTCCCTCGCCCCAGGCAGCCCTTTGGATTCCAACTATCAGAACCGTGCTGCAGACGCTGCGGGTGACGAAGAAGCAACCACTTCGTTCGACGAACTTGTTTTCAAGGCGGTGGTCACTGTGGAATACGCAGTCGAATCCAGATAATCCATCACATCTTGGGATTAAGCAGCTCCCAGCAGACAGCTAATAAAGGTTTGAAAAAGGCAAAAATAGCCATTGCACCACTAACGTGGCTTTTGCACTATTAGGCCAATCTCAGCCCCACCAAGCCACAATTAGTAGTAGTTCGGGCTGATTGACGTTAAACCAAAAAACAATGTCACGCACCCAGAGATGAAGGTTCTGCTTCAGCAAAAAGCAACAAGCCTCTACATCAAGGATGTCGGCGTCATGACCCGAGATGCGCTGGAAGCGATGGATTTTCTCAGTTCCACAAAGGCCATCGAATACTGCGCGATCAAGAAAGTCACCGGCGTGCAAATCGTCCTCAAGTTCGACGAACAGCATTACGACATCGTTCTGCCGATGGTTTCCGAACGGCGTTACCATGGTCATCGAGCGGCGCAGGCCTTTTGAGATACCGGATCGAGATGTCGCGGCCAGTTAATTGACCGCGTTTCAACGCGCATCCAATGAGTCCAAACTTGCGGAGGCTCGTCCGAGCAGCAAACATGTTCCCATGACTGTCACAACGTCCAGCGCCAGCAACCACACACGCATCGCCGAACTGGGCGAACGCGTTCTCGGCGGCGGTCGCATCACGCGCAACGAAGCACTCACTCTCTTCAATCTCGAATCGTCCTCTGACATCCTCGATCTGCTCTCGTGGGCCAACCGCATTCGTGAGAAGTTCAAAGGTAACAAAATTCACCTTTGCTCCATCGTCAACGCCAAGGCAGGTGCGTGTTCAGAGAACTGCAGCTTCTGTGCGCAGTCTTCGCACTACCAGACCGGCTCACCCAAGTATGGCTTTGTGGATCCGGAGCCCGTCGCCGAGGCTGCGGACGAAGCGAACAAAAATTCCGTCACGGCGGTTGGGTTGGTCGCAGCATGGAAAGGACTCAACGAGGGACCGATGCTGGACGAGGTTTGCGACCGTATTAAAGAATTGAAAGCCGGTGGCAAGACGCGTCCTGACGCCTCGCTCGGCATCATCAAGAACCAGAAGGTGGCGGATCGCCTGAAGGAAGCCGGGCTGGAGTGCTACGGACACAATCTCGAAAGCTCCCGCCGCTTTTTTCCGCAGACTTGCACCACGCACACTTTCGATGACAGGCTTGAAACCATCGGCTACTTGAAGAAGGCGGGCATCAAGATCTGCTCGGGCGGCATCATCGGCATGGGTGAAACGCGCGAGGACCGTTGCGATCTGGCGTTCACGCTCAAGGAAATCGGCGCGAACGTCGTCCCCGTCAACATTCTCAATCCGATCCCCGGCACTCCTTTCGCCGACAAGCCGCGCCTGCCCGTGATGGAAATTCTGAAGACCATCGCGTGCTTCCGGTTCATTTTGCCACGGCAGGAAATCATGATCGCGGGTGGCCGCACCGTGAATCTTCGTGACGCGCAAAGCATGATCTTCATGGCCGGAGCCAGCGCGCTGATGGTCGGCAACTATCTCACCACGCTGAACCAGCCCGTAGAGAAAGATCTGCAAATGATCCGCGACCTGGGGCTTGATCCCAACTGGGACGCTCACGACTTCAGCGATCAGGAGGAAAGCATCTGCGGATGTGGGAAAGAAAGCTGTGAGACGGAAACAGCAATTGCGTGATTATGAAGCCAGAGGTAAAAGTGATTCTCGATCGAGTTAAGCAAACTGCCGATTACGGTTACGTTGCTTTTGAAAGCATCAATGATACGAATACCTTTGGAAGCAATGCACTTCATTGCGCCATAGTTTGGGGTGATTACGAGTCTGCAAGAATACTTATTGAAAATGGCATTAACATTCAGCAAAAAGGCGAAGATGGATGCACACCGCTTCACTTTGCTTGTCAGTTTGGACAAAAGGAAATTGCAAAGCTTTTGCTGGAAAAGGGCGCAGACCCTTATGCACGAACCGAGGGCAATCTTCCATTCACAGAAGCTCGGTTGAGTGGAAATGACGAAATATGTGAGCTTCTGAAACCTTACATGGCAAAGCATGAAGGCGACGAGTCGAGCCGTAAGCGTCAAAACCATCTAGGAAAAATTGATTCGAGCATAAAGGAATTGGAGAAACAGATTGGGAAACATTGCGGCGATGAGGGCGTTTGAAATCTGGGTAGAATTAAAATCTCGGCGGCTGCCACGTTTCCCAGCGCCATAGGTGCGACATCTTTGTAGAAACCCAAGTCAAAAATTCCCCAACCCCGTCGGGGCGGCATCTTCCGTCTTGTTGGAGTCCGCGCTTTAGCGTGTCCGCCGCCCGAACAAGCTAAAGCTTGGACTCCAACTCTGGGTTTCGCTCCTACGGAGCTTTGGCCGTTTTGATTTTCCAACTACAAAGATGCCAGCCCGACGGGCTTTGAAGTTGAATTCGCGTTAATTCGTGCAATTCGCGTCAAAGTTTTGTCGCAAGAATCGGGTGGGAGCGGCAAGCGTGTCGTGGCAATGTGAGCGCATGAACGACTACGAACGCATCGCCCAGGTTATCCGCTATCTGGATGACCGCCACATCGAACAACCCGATCTGGTGACTCTGGCGGCGCGGGCAGGCCTGAGCCAGTTCCACTTTCACCGCGTGTTTTCAAATTGGGCGGGCGTGACGCCCAAGGATTTTCTTCAATGCCTCACGCTCGCACACGCGAAGGAATTGCTCCGTGAGGGCGGGAGCGTTTTGAATGTCGCGCTGGAGTCCGGTCTGTCCGGGCCGGGGCGGCTGCACGACCTCTTTGTGAATCTGGAAGCAGCTTCGCCTGGTGAAATAAAATCCGGCGGCGCGGGCTGGACGATTTCATTCGGCTTCGCGGACAGCCCGTTTGGAAAATGTTTGATCGCTGAAAGTCCACGCGGTATCTGCCGTCTCTCGTTCGTCGAAAATGAAAAGTTGGCTGAGGCTGAACTGCAAAAAAATTGGCCCCGCGCAAAGTTGAAACGCGACGATACCGCCGCCACGAAGTTCGCTGAAATAATATTCGCTCGTCACGATGCAGTTCAACACGCCGGGTCGGAGACCGGCGCTCCGTTGCGCGCGTTGGTTCGCGGCACAACTTTTCAAGTGCGCGTCTGGCGGGCTTTGTTGGCAGTTCAGCCGGGGACGCTCACGAGTTACGGGAGATTGGCGGAAACCATCGGGCAACCGTCCGCCGCGCGCGCTGTAGGCACGGCCATTGGACAAAATCCACTGGCCTATCTCATTCCGTGTCATCGCGTGATTCGCGAGACAGGCGTGTTTGGTAATTATCGTTGGGGCGCAGTCCGGAAGCGCGCGATTGTCGCCTGGGAAAGTTCGCGGCGTTTCAAGGGCAAGCCGCTGGCACTGGCGGAAGAACCGAATGCATAAAATTGTTTTGCACCATCGCCGCTTTGCCTGAAACTTCTGCGGTGAAGAAGCTCGGCAAAAACCATAACGGTTATCACGGCGAAACGATTGATATTCGTGCCGTGCTCCGTGATGTCCAACTCGCGGCGAAACAAGCTGGCTGGACTTCCGAATCATTCCACACCAACGGAGACTTCGAGTGGCTCGCGTACCGTCGCCGCCCAAAAATCAAATCAGAACCCTCGCCGCTTCTTTACATCTCCGCCGGCATTCACGGTGACGAACCCGCCGGACCACTCGCCGCTTTGCGCCAGTTACGCGAGAACAAATGGCCCGCGAATATTGAAATCGTATTGATTCCCTGTCTCAATCCTGTCGGCTTTGCAAAGAACTGGCGCGGGAACGGTGAAGGGATTGATCTAAATCGCGATTATCTCCAACCGCAAGCCGCCGAAACGCGCGCACATATCGCCTGGCTGGAAAAGCAACCTGACTTCGCTCTCTCTCTCTGTCTTCATGAAGATTGGGAATCACATGGCTTCTATGTTTATGAGGTGAATCCCGAGAACAAACCGTCGCTCAGCGAATCGATTGTTCGCGGCGTGGAGAAGGTCTGCCCATTGGACTTGTCTGAAATTATCGAGGGCCGTGAAGCCCACGGCGGCATCATACGTCCCAATCTCGATCCACGGACACGTCCACAGTGGCCGGAAGCCTTCTGGCTGATTCAGAACAAAACACGTCTGAGCTACACGCTGGAAGCTCCATCGGATTTTGAATTGAACGTCCGCGTCAACGCACTTGTAGCGGGTGTGCAAGCTGCATTGGCTGCTTACTTTCCAATATCAAGCAATCTGTGATTTTTCAGCCGACAACATCCTGCCCAACCATCCCATCGCCCCCAGAAACACCAACGTCCCGGCGATCACTCCGATCTTCAGCGCCCACGACGCAGCGCTCACAGCGTCCGCCTTGAGACCGATCCGCAAGTCAGCCTCCTTGTCCACGGCCACGGAGCGTTGGAACGTAAGCACGCGACCTTGTTCAGGAATGTTCGCTCGAATTGCACCTGCACTCGTCACGGAGGCGTCCTGTTGCTGGATCAATTTCTCTGCAAGCTTCATCGTCGCCGCATTGTCGTCGGCGCTGTTGCGGTCAATGATCTCCCTGGCATCCTGCTGTGTATAATTCAAATCCTTCACACCTCGAAGATCACGGAAACGATTGCCAAGAGCTGCTGCGTCGCCACCGTTCGCAGCCTGGCGCACATTCAAACCCACAAGCGCCTGCTGCAATTTCAGGTTGTGCAACTGCACACGCGCATCCTCGTTGAATGCGTTGTCGTGAGTGCTCAGCCCAAACGCGGATTGAAACGCCCGGCGCGCCTGCTGCGGATCACCCTTCGCGAGCGCGTCATTGCCGAAGGCGAGCATCTGCTCCGCTTCCTGGGTCTTTGCACGCTGCCACGTCGCCTCGCCTTGCAAATAGTTTTGCAGATCAAGCGTTGCAGACACGGGCGTCACCTGCTGTTCCGCGAGCTGCAAGGTTCCCGTCCAGTCCTTTACACGCCACTTTTCGTTCAGGTGTACCCGCCACGAAATGTTTTCAAGCGGCAGATCGAACTTCGGCGCGAGCAGTTCCATGTCAAGAGAACGCGATCCCGATTTGCCAACCTGGCTGCTGTAGAAGATTTCAACCGGCACAGGTTTGCCGCTGCGCGATTGCTGCTCCAACGGAATCAAGATCGCATCGCCCTCGCGCCACGGCCATACGCCGTTCTGGTTCACAAACGCGAACCAGTAACGCGCATCCTTGGGAAGTTTCACGTGCAGCAACCGTTTGTCACCAGGCGACAACTCGAGCCGCACCTGCGTCAACATGACGCCCGCGTCGGAGATCACCGAGGAAAACGCGACGCTATGAACCCGCGCCGGCAACAACTTCACTGCTTCATGACGATCCAATCTCAGCGACACCTGGAACGAAGGTTCAGCAAGACGGAACGCATGGTTCGCGGACTCGGCCTGGAGGTTCTGCTTCAACACGCGCGGAATGCTCTGCCATTCTGTCGGCTGGAGCGATGGCGTTGCATCCACGCTCACCTGCACCCGCCCGCCGGATTGCACCGTCACGAATCCGCGTTGCAGATTCACGTCGCCAGCCAGCACACCCCGCAGCGTCGCCTCCGTGGCGGCGTCGGGAATCAGAATCTGATAGTTCACCTGAAGCAAATACTGCCCGATGACTCGTCGCTGCAATTTCACCTCCCACTGTTGCAGGCCGTTTGTCACCATTCCGGGCGTCCGGAGCGAGTCCGAAAGTTGATCACCTGCGAACCTCACACTTTCAGCATTTGTCGGCAGCCAGATTCGAAACGATTTCAGACCGGTATTCTCAATTTGATACTGCAAGTTGGCAGCAACCTTCACCAACGCTTCGTTCACCGTGGCGTGTTGCAGGCTTGTGACTTGAATCCACGGGTCAACCTGTTCGATGTCGAGCGCGAGCTTCCAAGGCGATTGCAGGACTCGAAACGCCAGCACGCCTTTCTGTCTGACGCCGGATCGTTGCGGATCAAGTTGGGACAATCCATCCGTTGCAGCGGCCTGCAACTGCATTCCCTGCTCCGGCACAACAAGCAATGTCCCCTGCTGCTTGCCCGCCTCCCGCAGGACGAGTTGCGGCACGGTCCACGCACGAGCGGATTTCACACCCGGCCCGGCGAAGTTGATGGAAAGCTGCTGCCGCCCTTCTGTCTTGCCCCGGAGATTCAACGTGATGACGCGGCCCGCGTCTGACTTCAATTCCGTCCAATGGCTCAACGAGGCACCACTGATGGATTCTACATCGAAGCCCGTGGGCAGAAGAAAACTCAATTTGAAGATCCCGGCACGGGTGATATCCACGGTTACACTCGACGCCAAAACCGTTCGATCTTCGCCAAGTGAAAGCGTGTCCTGCGTTTCCACCCGCACGTCCGGCTCGACGGCGGATGCCTTCAGCACTGCCGTGGAAGCCACGTCCGAATAACGAAATGCACGACGCACGGTGAGTCCGGCTATCTGCACGGCAAGGGTCGGCGCGACATTTCCGGGAAAATCTTCCAGATTGATAGGCGAAAGACCCGGCGCAGTCACGGTGTCCAATTGGACCTCGTTTCCCGTTGCAATTCCAACCACGCCGATCTGCCCCGCAGCGGTGTCCACGGAAAGCAACCCTACCGACTGCTCAAATGGCAATGTCCCGCTCGCCACCTGGGATCGCACCACGAACGCGAACGGACGCGATTGCGGCCGGGCGAGTGTGATGCGAAGTTTTCGAGTGTCCGGATCAAATCGCCAGAGCGAGACCAATTGGACCGTCTTCTGATCTGCAATTTCCGACTTCTGACTTCCCACGTCGGTGATTGTAGCGCCGCGCGGCACATCCAGAACCAGTTCGCTCAACTCACCCTGCGCGGGGCGGATCGAAACAAAATGCACGCCCTCGACCACGCCCGCCGAAGGCACGTAGAGCTGCGACAGTTCTGCGTAGAACACCGTCTTCTCCCGTTTTGCATCACGACTGCGAGGCTTCCATCCGATCCACGCGTCCGCCACGGGCGACAGAACGAGCGTCGCGACCGTGTTGCTGCCCGCCAGTTCACGTTGCACAGACACCGACTGCGACGAGAACACATCCACGTCCGAGCCTGCCACCGTCAGACTGACCTGGTTGATGAGTCCACAGGTCGTCGGCAGCGAGAATCCACTTTCGCCGCCACGCTTCGTTGTTTGCAATTGATATTGCATCTCAATGTCGAACGTACCCGCACGCAAAGCTGTGAGTTGATGGACTCGCCTGCCGTTCACATCCGCCTGGGCAAGCTTGAACGCATCCTTCGCATTGGCAAAACGCGTCAGCACGGCGGGCTCGGTCAGGAGCGGAAGCGTCGCACCTTTCTCCGCCTGCCAGCGCAATCTGGCGGTGATGGTTGCGAACTCCTCGTCAATACGAACCTGTTGCACAATGGACTCGAGAACCGCCGAGAATTGTCCCGCACTTTGCGTCAATCGTGTCTGCGGCGTGGAATTCGTTTGCGCCAACAAGGCAGCCGGAGAATCTGCCGAGGCGCGATCAGCGCAGAGTTGAAGCAATGCGATCAAAACCAAGGCCGCCGTCGCCGTCGCACCCCCGCCTTCAGCAATGGACTTGGCCGGCAAAGACCACAATCTTCGAAGAGCCGGAATCAAGAGTTGAATGAAAACAAACGCGCCGAGGACGATGAAGAACCACGCCGCGCCGTTCTGTGAACGCAACGCGGCCCATGCAAGCACAACCCAACCGAGAACTTTGGTGAGGGACTTTCTCCACCCGGCCTCAGATAACCAACCTGCGGCAAACAAGACAACCGCGACCAAAGCAGGCCATGCACCGACCGCGAAGCTGAAGCTGGATGTTTTCACAGAGACATTCGTCACCACCACACTCAAAGCGCTTCCTTCCTGCTGGACCGGTGCAAGGAAAGTGACATCACCCGGCCTGTCAGTGGGAAATTCGCGAGCCGTTCCGACAATTGCAATGAACACGCCCGACGCCACAACCACAGCCACAACCCCAAGCAGGGCTCCAACGACATGTCTGCCGCTGAACCGCGTCACGCCTTCAGCGCACGCCCAGCGCCACAGCACCAACGCCGCCAGCACCAGCACGAGAACCAACGCGACTTGCGAGATCGCAAACTGGGCGTTCTCTCTGCTGAACATCCGGGCGAGTTGCGCGAACCCAGACACGTCCGGCAATCCGTTCGCGGGCGTGAGATCACCCTTCACAAATGCCAGACGCTGTCCTGCATCCGGCTCGAGTTTCCATTCCGCAAGCATCACCGGCGCGCTCACGATTGGCGCGGCCACTTCAACTCGTGATGGAACAGAAGACGTTGAAGCCAGTTTCAAATCCACCTGCAACACTGAATTCGGATCCGCGTGTTGCGGCAACGGAATCAGGTTTGCGTCCTTGTCCTTCACCGGCACAACCGACCCGCCGTTCACTGATGCGGACCAGAGGTCAACACCAGCCGGGAGTGTCAGCCTCAGATTCGGGTTGCCGCGATTCTTCACAAAGTACGTCACGTCCGTCAGAACCTGCCCTTCTTTTGAGATGCGTGTGACGAGCGACGCGCGATCCACAACTTGATCCAGGGACTTGCCCTGCGCCAACGGACTGAGCGCGAGTCGCAGATTAAACGGTCGCGACGTATAACGATACGCAGCGAGAATTGGCGCGTCGAAGAACAGACGATAATCCGCCGGCACCTCCCCGGTTTCCAACGCCAGCAGCCCCGGCGATATTTCCTCGGGCTTCACCTGGAACTGATAGGCGCTGATGACGAGCGTGTGGCCGGCCTCAGTCTGCGCGTCGGCAGGTCGTGCTCCGGTAAACGCGAGCGTTTCGCCCTGCGGTTTGAAAGGACGTTCGTAGGTCGCAAGCAGGGTGTATGAACCGGCCACCGGCGAATGCAATTGCACGACGTAGCCGTTGGTGGTCTTCTGCCAGTTGCGCACGTCTTTGCCAGTGAACTCGACATTGAAG
>JABFSR010000221.1 GCA_013140495.1 Verrucomicrobiota bacterium | reverse complement strand
GCCAGACCAATCAGCTTCATCGTAGAACTTTGTGAAATCGAAACCGGGACGTTTGACGAGAAGTCGCGCGGCCTTGCCCACGTCGAGCGGGCTGCCGCCGCCGAGCGCGATCACGCCATCGCAGCCGTGGTCGCGATAGCACTGCGCGGCTTCACGCACGTCCTGCTCAACGGGATTGGGATGCACACCGGAATAGACGAACCAGTCACGGTCTTTCCCGGACGCACCGAGCGCATCAATCAACACCTGAAAGGTCGGCGTTTTCACCAACCCGCCGTCGGTCACGACGAGAGGACGGTGCATTCCGAGGCGTTTGCACCTTGCAGCAAGTTCGGAAATTGCGCCGGGGCCGTACAAGGTTGGTGTGGGGAAGGAAAAACTTGAGAAGCTCATGGTCTAGTTTGTTGCATCAGATTGATCAGACACTTCGACCATTGTCTTAGGCTGTTCGGCCAAGTCAAGAATTCGACTCCAAACGACTTGAAAAAGTCTTGCCCAATGCACCTGTGTCCTCTAGGGTTTGCGCTACATTCGGCTTCGGTCAGAATCCCCGGCGAACTTCCCGCAGCGTGAAGGTGTCCCCGGTTATTGTATGGGTTGGTAGCTCAGTTGGTAGAGCAGTGCCCTTTTAAGGCATTGGTCCGGGGTTCGAGTCCCCGCCAACCCACCACTTTCTTCCGCTGATCTGGTCGTGAGCCGCGAAAAATCTCGCCCGCTCTCCGCGCTCCATTCATCCTCCCTCGTGCATCTGGCTCACTTGCGACTGCGCGATTTCCGAAACTACGCGCGGCTGGACGCGGACTTCGCGCCCGGCTTCCATCTGCTTTTGGGAGACAACGCACAGGGCAAGACCAACGTCCTCGAAGCCATCTATCTCATGGCCACGCTTCGTTCCTTTCGCGGTGTGGGCAGCGCGCAAATGATCCGTCACGGCCAGCGCGGCTATTTTGTCGGCGGTAAAATCGTCGGGCAGGCCGAGCACGAAATCAAAATGTTCTGGTCGTCGCGAGAACGGAATCTTCAACTCGACAACCGTCCGGTGAAAAAAATTGGCGACTACCTCGGCACGTTGCGCACGGTGGTATTTTGCACGGAGGACCTGCAGCTTATCAAAGGCACGGGCCGCACACGCCGTCGATTCATTGACCTCCTGCTTTCTCAAACTCAGCCAGGCTATCTCGCCCTGCTTCAGCGCTACATGCAGGTGGTTCGTTCGCGCAATGCTCTGCTCAAACAACACTCGCCCGACCAACTGCTGCTCGACAGTTTCTCTGAACAACTCGTAAAGCTCGGTTCAGAAATCATCCGCCATCGTCGTGAATTGATCCCAAAGCTTTCGCCACTCGCGCGACTCGCGTACCGCCGCATTTCAAATGACGCCGAGGAACTTCGCATCACCTACGAGCCAAGTGTGAAGGCAGATTTCACCGTCGAACTGGCCCAGGCCCGTGACCGCGAGCGACGTTTCCGCGCCACGCTCATCGGCCCGCACCGGGACGATCTGGAATTTCTGCTCAAGGATAAATCAGCGGCACAGTTCGGCAGCGAAGGACAGAAACGCACTCTGGCCATAGCACTGAAGATGGCGCAGGCCGAATACCTCACAGGCATCCACGGCAGCGCGCCAGTCCTGTTGATTGACGATGTGATGGGTGAACTTGATGTGAAACGGCGGAGCGGCCTGCTCCCCTTGCTCGAACGAGCCCGCGAAACCAGCGGCCAGGTGTTCATGACCAGCACAGAGGAGAACTGGCCGCGAGAACTGGCCCGCGAAGTTCAACGATGGCAGGTGGTAAACGGAAATCTCACGGTCGGATAAATAGTCAGCGTGATTCCCCAAGAAGCTGGATTTCGCCGCAAGCTTTCGCAATAGTTCGTCCGTGCCGTTGACGCCTGCCGCCGAACGCGAGTTGCTCACCAGCCTGCTCAAACAGGTGTCGCGTTCGTTTTATCTCACACTGCGCACCCTGCCCCGCGCAATCCGCCGCCAGATCGGACTGGCCTACCTGCTTGCACGGACCACGGATACGATTGCAGACACGGAGATCATTCCAGTGGCGCAACGGCTCGAAGCCTTGCAACGGTTGCGCGAACGGATTCTCGGCACCTCAAACAATGCGCTCGGGTTTGGTGAGCTGGCAAAGCAACAGGGATTGCCCGCCGAACGCGTCCTGCTGGAACGTGTCGAAGAGAGCCTTAAACTTCTAACAACCCTGCCGGAGCAGGATGTGAAGCTCATCCGGGAAGTTCTTGAAACCATAACGAGCGGACAGGAACTTGACTTGCGCAGGTTTGATGGTGCGTCTGAAAAGAACATCATCGCTTTGAAGAACGACTCCGAACTGGACGATTATACATATCGTGTTGCGGGCTGCGTGGGATTGTTCTGGACGAATATCTGTCGCGCACACCTTTTTCCGGATGCACAGTTTCACGACGAGACTAAATGGCATCACGAGGCACTCTGTTTCGGCAAAGGTCTGCAACTCGTCAACATTCTCCGCGATGCGCCCAAAGATTTGCGCCACGGACGTTGTTACCTTCCGCTGGACCAGCTTTCAAAGGCTGGATTGTCTCCTGCAGATTTGTTGAAGCCTGAAAACGAGCAACGATTACGCCCGGTTTACAATAGCTACCTTGATCGCGCGCACGCTTACCTCTCGGCAGGCTGGAATTACACAAACACGATTCCCCGCGACCAGATGCGATTGCGCCTCGCATGCGCGTGGCCGGTGCTGATAGGGCTGAAAACAATCAAGCGTTTGAGAACGGAGCCCGCGTTTGATCCCGTTAAGCGGGTGAAAGCTTCGCGTGCAGAAGTGAGAGGAATACTGTTGCGTTCAGTTTTGCTTTATCCTTTTCCCAGGACATGGCAACGGCTCGGGCTGCACATCTGACAGAAACCATGGTTTAATGGCTCTGGATTTGTCAGTCACCTGGCGGAAAAGATGTTACCCGCGCCAAAAACAGATTGAATTCCGCAGTCGGTTTGTGCTATTCCACAGGCGCATGAACACAAAAACTATTTCAATGACCCTGTGCGCAGGCCTCCTGTTCGCCTGCACCATTCGCGCCGAAGACGCGAAAGCATTCTCAAACGACAAGGACAAAACAAGCTACGCGCTCGGCTTATATTACGGTTCGGACTGGAAACGCCGCGAGATTTCTGCGGACGACCTCAATCTCGACAAGATGCTTGAAGGAATCAAATCCGGGCTGAATGACGGCAAGGGATTGATGACCGAAACGGAAATGCGCGATGCGCTCAATGCCTACCAGAAGCAACTCAGCACCAAGCAGCAGGAGAAGCGCAAGATCGCCGGCGAAAAGAACAAAAAGGATGGCGAAGCGTTCCTGGCTGAAAACAAAAGCAAGCCCGGCGTCGTCACGCTTGCGAGCGGTCTCCAATATAAAATCATCACCGAAGGAAGCGGCGAATCACCAAAGGCCGAGGACACCGTCATCGTGAAATATCGCGGCACATTGATTGACGGGACGGAGTTCGACAATTCATCCAAAGCGCCGAATGGCTCCGCATCATTCCGTGCCAACGGCGTCATCTCGGGCTGGACTGAAGCGCTCACCCACATGAAGGCAGGCTCAAAGTGGCAATTGTTCATTCCCTCCGAACTTGCATACAAGGACCAAGCCCGTTCCGCAATCATCGGACCCAACTCCACCCTGCTCTTTGATGTCGAACTCGTCTCCTTCCAGCCAGCACCGCCGCCGGCACCACCGGCCGCACCGTTGACCAGCGATATCATCAAGGTTCCGTCCCTCGAAGAAATGAAGAAGGGCGCAAAGATCGAAACGATCAAGGCCGATGAAGTGGAAAAAATCCAGAAGAAGCAGCCGCAAAACAAATAACAGTCCATGCCTGACCTGACCAAACAAGCTCCCCGCAGTCCACGCGTACGCCTCGGCGGCTATGTGATTTTGCCGCGCATGTTGGACAAGGGCCGCGCCCTGCTTGCAGGAAAGAACGGCGAATACAGTTATGCCTGTCCGCTTGATCAACGATTTCTGGAGTTCGCCGGAATTGATGCCAAGGCATTAAAGAAGGAACTGGCCGCCGGCAAAGGCGACGGCGATATTCTCAAATGGATCAACGCGCACGCGAAAAGCAAACACACGCCGCCTGAGATCGAAGCGTGGTCCACGTGGCAGGAACGCCGCAGTCCGGACAACCCGGACTCCCGCGAATACTTCAACGAGCTTCACAAACAAGCCGCGCCCAAACGCACGGACATTTCGTCATGGTTCGATCTGTTGGACGCTGATGACTTCGGCAGCTTCGGAGGCAAGGTTTGAAGTCATAGGACGCTCTTTCAAGCCCCGGCAACAGCCGGGGCTTTTTGCTGTCCCAATCCTGCAAGCAGAAAACAAATGCCGACATTTGCTGACATCTTCACTCCGTTGACGCTCCCCGCTGAAAAGCCTACGCTGAGGCTGCACTATGAGTGAACTGCTGAATTCTCTGATCGAACTGATCCGCCGCACGTCCGCCGAAATTCCCGACGACGTTCATCGCGCCATCCTCACATCGCTCGAAAACGAGAGGAAAGATTCCCTCGCGGCGAACGCCCTCAAGATCGTGGATCAGAACATCGCGCTCGCGAAAAACAAATCGCAGCCCATCTGTCAGGACACCGGCAGCATTTTGTTTTACGTGGATGTGCCGGTCGGTTACGACCAGATCACGTTCGCCGAGACCGCGCGCGAAGCGGTGAAGGCCGCGACCAAGAAAGGTTATCTCCGCCAGAACTCCGTGGATTCGCTCACTGGCAAGAACGACGGCACGAACTGCGGCCCGGGCGCGCCCGCGTTTCACTTTCATCAACATCGCGCGCCGGAGATTTCCGTGAAGCTCGCGCTCAAGGGCGGCGGTTGCGAAAATGTCGGCGCGCAATACTCGCTGCCCGACGACGGCCTCCACGCGAATCGCGACCTCGACGGCTGTCGCAAGGCGATCCTCGACGCGGTGTTGCAGGCGCAGGGCAAAGGCTGCGGCCCGGGCATTCTCGGCGTGTGCATCGGCGGCGACCGCGCCACGGGCTACGAGATGAGCAAGACGCAATTCCTTCGTCGCCTCGACGACCGCAACGCCGAACCCAAACTCGACGCGCTCGAACAGGACATTTTGAAAACCGCGAACGAACTCGGCATCGGCCCGATGGGTTTCGGCGGCAAGACGACGTTGCTCGGCGTGAAAATCTGCACGGCCAACCGCGTGCCCGCGTCGTATTTCGTGAGCGTCAGCTACATGTGCTGGGCCTTCCGCCGCCAAGGCGTGACGCTGGATGCGGATGGGAAAATCGGGAAGTGGTTGTATTGAACTACGCTATCTCCGTTTAACCGCAGAGGCATGGCAGTCGAGGATAAAGACATTGAGGCATTGGAACGCCAGTTTCCTCTACTGGCTGCTTCGGCTTTTGCCACCGCACGGGAACGAGTCCTTGCTTCGGGCCAGAGCGTGCTGCAATCGGAGTATGACTGTATCTACGAAGTTTTCCCTGACGGGCGGTACGTTTTCGGTAAACGCATCGAGCCTCCAATCTTTGCTCTGCCCGGTAGTAAATTCACCATTCGATGAATGCTGCCAATTCGGCGAAAGCGGAAATTGACGCACGCAAACTTCCTACGCACACTCCGCGCGAGCCTCACGCACTTGAGCAACTTTGTTTTTGTGTGGCGACTCGACGGATTGCCGACAACGAAATACCGTATGGTGTATTGATCGATGGCCACAGCTGAACAAATTAAATCCCTGATTCGCTCGCACCTCAGCGATGATGATGACGAGCGTTTCTATTCGCTAGCTCTTCAAGTAGCGGCTCATGAAGCTCAACAGGGACACGGCGACTTAGCTCACGACATACGCGACATTGTCGACAAGTCACGCCGCGCACGAGGTGGGAATGTTCTGCTTGTTAAGTTTCCGCAGGACCTTGCGGGAATGGTCCTGTCCGAGAAGTCGGATACTCCTGTTTCTGCTCTTGTGCTTCCAGATTCACTCAAAGAAAGAATTCGGCGCATCATTCACGAGCATAGACAGCAGGCGAAGCTGAAAAATCACGGCCTGTCAAATCGACGGAAGATTTTACTTTCTGGCCCTCCCGGCACCGGAAAAACCATGACAGCTCGTGTGTTGGCGCATGAACTTCGCCTCCCGCTGCATACCATCCAAGTGGATAAGCTCGTGACGAAATTCATGGGCGAAACCAGTGCGAAGTTGCGGCAGATATTCGATTTGATCCGCGATGAACCAGGAGTCTATCTGTTTGATGAGTTTGATGCGATTGCTGGTGACCGGTCACTTGATAACGACGTTGGCGAGATGCGCCGCGTGCTGAATGCGCTCCTGCAATTCATTGAACAGGACGCCTCGGATAGTTTAATCGTTGGCGCAACAAACAATCCTGCATTGCTGGATCGGGCGCTTTTTCGACGGTTTGACGATGTTCTCACTTACAGCGCGCCGGATAGAGACGCGCGCCGGCGCCTTTTCGAAAACGTCCTCGGAACTTTCAAAGCTGGAAGACTCGTGTGGAAAAAGATTCTTGATGAGAGCGAAGGACTTAGTCACGCGGAAATCGACCACGCATGCCGTGATGCGATTAAGGAGGCAATTCTTCAGGACCGAAAAGCAGTGAACACAGATGTATTGGCGAAAACGCTTCGTGAGAGGCGTCAGACCCATCAGCGCTAATGCAACATGCCAGCCGCGCGATATTCGCATCTCTTTCTCCCCGGCCCATCTGAGCGACGGGAGGACTACAGCAGCCCCCGGCGTGGTGGCGAGAGTCCACGCTTGCGTGTGCAAGATCGTCCCACCCACGCAGCGCATATCAAACAACGGCTTGAAGAGGCATGGAATGCCGCCGATCAGCGGCGTGCAGTTGCTCACGCAGATCGAAGCGGGGTGTATCTTGAGTTTTCTAGTGAGCCCGGATTCGATCTGATTCTGAAGAGTCTGGAAGCCCAACGGTCTGGCATCCGATTGTTGAACGTGAAAAAGGATGGGCCGGAGGGAAGTGAAGTCACGCTTGCCACTGTCTATGTCCCGCAATCGAAGAGTGGCCATTTTCTTCGCAAAGTGGCTGCTTATGCCACTGAGAATAACCAGCCAAGGCAGGATGGAACAACAACGCCGAAGCATGCGGACCTTATCAACAGCATTGGCGATATTCGGGCGGCAGTCCTTGATTCTTTTTGGCAGGATTCTCTTGGCCGACTTCCGGGCGACGTTGCCAACTGGGTCGAAGCTTGGTTGAGCAGTGAAGATTTGGGCGCTATCGAAAGGTTCGAATCCCTCTGTCAGGCAAGGAACATTCAAATTGGCGAAGGCCGTCTGGTTTTTCCCGAGCGTACGGTCATTCTCATTTTAGCAAATCGTGTTCAGTTGGCAGAATTGGTTGAGCACTCGGATGACATCGCTGAATTTCGGGCTGCCCGTGAGGTTGCCACCTTCTTCATAGAGTCGGAAAACGCAGATCAAGTCCAGTGGGTGGAAGATGTTTTGGGACGTTCTCAGGTTCAAAACGCTGATCAGATTGTTGTGCTGGTACTAGACCATGGCGTTAACAATGGCCATCGTTTGTTGGAGCCTGTGCTTCCCATTGAAGATTGCCACACCGTTAATCCAGATTGGGGCACGCACGACCATCACGGCCACGGAACATTGATGGCGGGCACAGCCGCCTACGGAGACCTGCTTGATTCCATTACTAACAATCGTCCCGTGATCATTCGTCATGGATTGGAATCGGCGAAGATTCTTCCACCACCGCCAGAGACGAATCCCAAACGGTTGTGGGGGTATTTTACCTCACAAGGTGTGAGCCGGGCCGAAATTCAGGCTCCCCATCGAACGCGGATTATTTGCATGGCCGTGACGAGTGAAGATGAGCCAACGAGAGGGCGGCCAACCTCATGGTCCGGACAAATAGATGAAATGGCATCGGGTTACAGCGATGACAAAAGGCGACTTATCATTCTCAGTGCCGGAAATGTCAATGAACCCAATGATTGGAGAGCCTATCCTGATTCTAACAAGACCCGTGAAGTTCACGACCCTGCTCACGCATGGAACGCCCTCACGGTTGGTGCATTTACAGCCAAGACAAGGATCGTTGACGCAGCATTGACCGGATTTCGCGCGATTGCCGAGGTTGGTGGCCTTTCACCTTTCAGTTCAACCTCACTCACTTGGGCAAATCGGAAATGGCCCATAAAGCCAGAGGTTTTGTTTGAGGGCGGCAACGTGGCGATCGGACCTAACAACAGCGTCTTCGACACGGATGACTTGAAGCTGCTTTCAACCTACCGCGATCCGCAGGTCGCGCAGTTTGCAGCTTTTGCCGCAACCAGTGCTGGTTGTGCACAGGCGGCATGGATGGCTGCCAGGATTCAGGCAGCCTACCCACAAGCATGGCCCGAGACAGTGCGAGCGTTGGTCGTCCATTCGGCAGAGTGGACAGCCGCGATGAAGCGGCAATTTTTAGCAGACGAATCGAAAGGAGCTTATTACCGGCTTGCGAAGGTTTGTGGGTATGGCGTTCCCAATTTGGAGCGTGCTATTTCTTGCGCGGCCAATTCTCTTTCCCTTGTTTCCGAATCAACGATTCAACCATTTGCAAAGCATGAAACGGACAGCCGCTATGTCTCAAAGGACATGCACATCTATCGCCTTCCGTGGCCCGCGAATGTCTTGCGCGACTTGGGTGAGATGCCTGTCAAAATGCGCGTGACGTTGTCGTATTTCATCGAGCCGAGTCCAGGCGAGATCGGTTGGAAAGATCGCTACCGCTATGCATCGCATGGCCTGCGCTTTGAGTTGAACGGGCCGGGCGAGGAAGAATCAGAGTTTGTCCAGCGCATCAATCGCAAGGCCCGCGAGGACGACGAGCATCCGGGAACTGAAGGGGCTAACGACCATTGGACTATCGGAGAAGCACGGAATGTCGGCTCGATTCACTCAGACATATGGTCTGGAACAGCGGCTCAACTGGCGCTCTCGAATCTGATTGCTGTGCATCCATCAGTTGGTTGGTGGCGTGAGAGGCATCACCTCAATCGCTATAACAAGCTGACAAGGTATTCCTTAGTGGTTTCGTTTTCCCTCCCAAGTCAGGACATCGACATTTACACACCAGTAGCCATACGGCTGGGCATTCCCACGAATATTGCGATAACGATTTAAGCATCATTGCCCTCATGAAAACCCTTTTCCTTTCTCTCACGTTGCTCGTCGCTGTTTCGGTACAGGCGCAATTGCCGACGGCTTCGCCCAAGGCGGCGGGGTTTGATCCGGCGCGGCTCACGGTGTTGCACGCCACGACGAAGCGGTTCGTGGACGAAGGCCAGCACGCGGGGCTCATCACGTTGCTGGCACGCGACGGGAAGATCGTGGATTTCCAGACCTACGGTTATCGCGACGTGGAGCGGCAGTTGCCGATGGAGCGCGATACGATCTGCCGCGTGTATTCGATGTCGAAGCTCATCACGTGCGTCGCGACGTTGATGCTGGTCGAGGAGGGGCGGTTGAATCTGGATGATCCGGTGGCGAAGTATCTGCCGGAGTTGAAGGACGTGAAGGTCTGGATGGGCGGCACGGCGGACGCGCCGCAACTCGAACCGCTCAAGCGGCCCATCACGATCAAGCATCTGATGACGCACACGAGCGGATTGTTCTATGACTTCTCCACCGGAAACACGAACCTCGCGAAAATGTGGCGCGACGCGAACCTGTGGAGCGGGCCGGGGTTGACCAACTTCATCGCGAAGCTCGCCAGGGTGCCGCTCATGCATCAGCCGGGAGACGCTTACACCTATGGCATCAATCAAGATGTGCAGGGCGCGGTGATCGAGCGCGTGACGGGCAAGACGTTCGGCGCGTTTCTGGAGGAACGAATTTTTCGTCCGCTGGGCATGAAGGACACGGGCTTTGATGTGCCACCGGAAAAGATGAGTCGCCTTGCGAAGACTTACAAACACGGGCCGGACGGGAAGTTCGTGGAGGATCAACCCATCGTCGAGACGTGGCCGGAGGCGGGGCGCGGCATTGAAGCGGGCGGCGCAGGAATCTTTTCCACGGCGGGCGACTTCGCGCGGTTCGCGCAGATGCTCTGCAACGGCGGTACGCTCGAAGGTAAACGCATCCTCGGTCGGAAGACGGTCGAGCTGATGACGGCGAATCATCTCGTCACGTTGCCGAATAGTCAGGCGGCGACGCGCCAGAAAGGCTTCGGCCTCGGCGTGGAAGTCACGACCGACCTTGGCCAGCTCTCGATGCCGTCATCACTCGGGCAATTTGGCTGGTATGGGGCGGCGACGACGTATTGTCAGATTGATCCGAAGGAGCGGCTCGTGGCCATCGCGTTTGCGCAGCACTTTCCGTTCAACGAACACAACTTCTTCGCTGCGTTCCAGACGGGGTATTATCAGGCGTTGAAGTAGGGAAACTCCATTGTGGGCTCGCGCATGAATCGTTACAGGTTCGTTGACTACGCAACGCAGGGTTACATCGCGTGGGTGGCACTTATCGTTCTCATATTTCATGGCACACGTCTGCCTGCCTGGCCGTGGGTGGTGGTGGCACACGTAATCGGACTCGGGGCAATCCATTTGCTGATCCAGATTGCGGGAAGATATTCGCGGAATCTTGTTCTCATTTTTATCCGTAATTTCTATCCAATCCTGCTCTACCTGGCATTTTATCGCGAAGCGGAGTATTTGAATCAGATGTGTTTCAAAGGGTATTGGGATGTGCATTTTTTGAAGCTGGAGTCCCATATCTTCGGGATGCAGCCGGGGCTGGAACTGATGATGCAATTCCCTTCGCGGTGGGTGGCTGAACTCATGTTCGCCGCGTATTTCTCCTTCTACCTCATGATCGGTGGCGTGGGTCTGACTTTGCTGTGGCGCGACCGGCGACAGTTCGCACACTTTATTTCGGTCATGTCATTCGTGTTTTACGTTTGCTATACGATTTACATTTTCGTTCCAGTGGTAGGGCCACGCATCGTCGGGAGTGGCCTGGTGAACGCACCAATCCCACAAGAGGTTCTTCCCGCCATCAACACGGATGTTCCTGCATCTGTTCAAGACGCTTTGTTTTTCCGTCTTATGGGTAGGATTTACGGTCTCACCGAAACGGCGGGAGCGGCCTTCCCTAGCAGCCATGTCGCAGTGGCATTTTGCACTGTTTACTTCTCGTTTCTTTATTTGCGCCCAATTCGTTACGCACATTTGATTGCGGCGGTCCTGCTCTGCATTTCAACCGTGTATGGCCGTTATCACTACGCCGTGGATGTTTTGGCAGGAGGTGTGATGGCAGCGTTGCTGGTCCCGCTCGGCAACCGGCTTTACAGTAGATTTGGCAATGCGGATCAGGATGGTCCGGTGATTGATCAAACTGCGCGCTCGTAAATTCTGTACGTCTTGTAAACTTTGCCGCCAAACGGTTCGAGCAAACGGCGCATCAAAATGTTGTCCTCCAGAACCCACGAAGCTTCCGCTTCCTTGAATCCCAACCGGAGACAGGTCGTCAGACATTCCGCCAGCATCACCGCCTCGATGCCACGGTTTCGATGCTCTTCCTTGACCCCGAGCGTAACAACGCGACAATTCAGTGGCAGCTTGCGACCGAGAACGTACGGCAGCAGTCCAAGAATTTTTGGCGTCAAGAGGCGACCCCCCAGAGGCTTGATGACCTCGTTGTAATCCGGCAGGGTGAGAAGGAAACCGGCAGTTTCTCCCCCAGTCTCCGCCAGCCACACAAGTCCGTCCACGAGCAGCGGTTTGAGACGCGCTGCCAGGAAATCAATTTCAGCATCAGTCATGGGAACAAATCCCCAATTCTTTTGCCAGGCGGCGTTGTAAACCTCCTTGATTTTTACAAGATCGTCTCCGAGGGACTTTCGAGTCACGGCTCGAAATTGGAATTGAGGATTTCGCTGGCGTGTCTTCGCTGCAATTCGTTCCAGTCGCTCGCGAGGACTGCCCGCAACCGCGAGTTGAAACGCCAACAAATCTTTCGCTTTTGCAAACCCTTCGGCAGCGACCAGGGTTTCATAATAGCGAGGATTGTAGGTCATCATCAACTGCGGCGGTGAATCGAAGCCGTCAATCAGCAGTCCACATTCGTCGTTGGTTGTGGGATTCATCGGCCCGAGCACCCGTTTCGCACCTCGTTGCCGTGCCCAATTGAATGCTGCGGCAAACAATTGGCGGCTCGTTTCTGCATCATTCTCACACTCGAAGAATCCGAAGAACGCGTCGCAATGCTGGTACGTCTGATTGTGGTTCTGGTCAACGATACCTGCGATGCGCCCCACGTCGCGGCCATTCCGCGTGGCGACCCAAAGCTGCATCTCGGCGTGCTGGAACAGCGGATTCGCTTCCGAAAAAACCTTGCGTACATCCATGAGCAGTGGAGCAACCCAATGCGGGTCGTTGCGATAGATGCCGTAGCTGACTTCAAGGAAGCGGTTGACATGGCGCGCCGTACGAGAGAGAGGCAAGACTTGAATTCCGTGGCTCATCTCAATTATGCGGGAACGGGCGATTCAAGGAAGGCAATTGCATTGCTGGATTCTTGGGAATTCACATTCAACCGTCAATGTCTTACGCGATTCAAACAGAACACGACTCATTTCCCATTCCGGACCGGCATGAGTCCAAAGTGAAGCACCAGCCAGACTGGCATGGCAAACATGGCAATGGCGATCAACCTCTCCCAGGTCCAAGGCAGATGACAGGCGCGGATCGGAGACTGCAACGGAAAGATGGCAATCATGAAGTAGTTCGCAAAACGCGTGTAGCCGAGGAATCGTCCGTAACGGGGAAATCGCTTCAACAGTCCGCTGATCAGCGCCGCCAAGCCAAATGCAAGGACCAGCAATGTCACAACCAGATTGATGGACGACATTGGCTTGAGTTCAAGCTGTGTCCCGCCCTGCCACTTCAGGTAGGGATAAAGCCACTGGGCCGCAGCCCACACGAAGCTGAATCCGGTCTGAATCGCGGTGCGGAAACTCGCCTTCGCCGAGGTCATCTCACTCAACAGCAAACCAAAATACAAAGGCACGATGCCCCAGATGGATTCCAAATGAATGAAAGGCGTACGAATCAACTCGGCGAAGGCGCTCCAATGGTTATAAATCATCCGCCCGAATTTTCATTTTTAACGGCGACGAATAGCGAGCAAAAAGTCCTTGTTGTTGATTCATCTCGAAGCTCGCAAAACACGATACTCGTCGGCTACCCTGCCCTTCGCCATGCCTCGCGAATCCATGGAACAAAAGAAAGTGCGCGCGAAGAAAATTATCGCGCGTCTGAATACCACTTATCCCGACGTGCATTGCGAGTTGAGTTTTTCCAGTCCACTCGAACTGCTCATTGCCACGATACTTTCGGCACAATGCACAGACAAACGCGTCAATCTGGTGACCAAGGAGTTGTTTGGCAAATACCACTCGGCTGAAGACTTCGCGTGTGCTCCGATCTCTGAATTGGAGGAAGCTGTGAAGACCACGGGATTCTTTCGCAACAAGGCGAAGAACATCAAGGCCTGCTGCACAGCGCTTCTGGAGCGACACAGCGGCGAAGTCCCTCGAACGATGGAGGAACTTATCCAACTCAATGGGGTGGGACGCAAGACTGCAAATGTCGTGCTCGGAAACGCGTTTGGCATCAATGTCGGCGTGGTGGTGGACACTCATGTCACACGATTGTCCAACCGGCTTGGTCTGACCCGAGAGTCGGATGCCGAAAAGATTGAGAAGGATTTGATAAAGCTGGTGCCGCGCGAACAATGGGCGCTTTTCAGTCACTGGATCATCTGGCACGGTCGCCGTCGCTGTGACGCACGCAAACCTGATTGCACTGGATGCGAACTCTTGTCGCTCTGTCCGCAAAACGGCATCAAGAATGTTTCAACTCAAAAGCCAACACGCTAAGAAATGCCTTCCAAAAACATTGTCGCGGAGTTGGCTTCTTTTCAATGAAACCATGGTTAGTTCTCAATTCCGGTTCGTGCGCACCAGCTTTCAACATGGCGATGGATGAGGCGCTGCTTGAAGCCATGCCGCGCTTGCAACAACCGGTGCTTCGGTTTTACGGTTGGACGCTGCCCGCCGCCACGTTCGGTTATTTCCAGAAATTTGGCGAAGTTTCCGCAGCAACAAAGTTGCGTCCGCTGATTCGTCGTCCCACGGGTGGCGGCGTCGTCCCACACGATGCGGACTGGACCTACAGCGCGGTGTTCCCTGCGGGCCACGAATGGCATTCACTCAAGGCGGAAGACAGTTACCGGCGCATTCACGAGTGGATCCAAGCCGCATTCTCGAACATGGAAGTCCCAACCGCTCTTGCTCCTTGTTGCAAAAAGGTGACCCTGGGTGAAGGAGGCACGGGACAATGCTTTGTCGGCCATGAAAAACATGATCTGCTCTGGAGCGGGAGAAAAATCGCGGGCGCCGCACAACGCCGGAACAAACTCGGCCTTTTGATCCAAGGTTCAGTTCAGCCACCGCCGATCCCCTTGGAACGAGCAGATTGGGAAAAGGCAATGAAACATGCCGGAATGGCTTTGTTTGGTGTCCAATCCACGAATCTTCAGCCAGATTCCACACTGACCTCCGCTGCGGATGTCATTTGCGCTACGAAATACAGCACCCCGACCTACAATGAAAAAAGATGAACCGAAATAACCAAAAATCCAGCTTGCAAGATCACTGCGCGCTACATATAGTGCGCGTCCTTTTTTAACGACAAAAGAATTATGCGACGACCCAAAGGCATCAAGACAAAGAAATCGGTTTCCAAGCGCTTTAAGATTACAGCGCGCGGCAAGGTTCTGCGCTCCAGCGCGGGTCGCCGTCACCTCTGCCAAGGCAAGAGTGCCAAGCGCCGTCGCAGCCTGCGTGGCTCGAAACTCGTTCATTCCACGGACGAATATCGTATCAAGCAAAACCTCCCTTTCAGCCACTAACCCCCTGACACCTCGCACCTGATACTTTTATGCGCGTAACAAATGCACCAGCCTCCCGCAAACGCCGCAATCGCATGCTGCAAGCGGCGAAAGGCTTTCGTCTCAAACGTTCCAAACTTTATCGCTACGCGTCCGACGCCGTGGATCACGGTCGTCAGTACGCCTATCGTGACCGTCGCGTCAAGAAGCGCACCTTCCGCTATCTCTGGCAGGCACGTATCAACGCAGCCGCTCGCACTGCTGGCATCACCTACAGCCGCTTCATTGAAGGCTTGAAAGAGGCCAAGTGCGCACTGGACCGCAAAGTGATCGCGGATATCGCCGCACAGGACAACGCAGCGTTCCTTGAACTTGTGAACATCGCCAAGAACGCGCTCAAGTCAAAGCCGGCAGCAACGCTGGCAAAGGCTTAAAAGGCTTCGCAACAATCTCTACAGGCGATCCGCAAGGGTCGCCTTTTTTAATTGGTTTCGACGACGGAGGTGTACCAGTTACCCGATCACTGGAAAAACTACGCTCTAAATCAGGCGTTGAAATCCTGTAACAGAAGACCCAACCGCAGTCTCGTTCGTTTTAGCTCAACCGATTTGTTGTTTACCGACGTACCGTCGATTGGGACATTCCTGAATTGACTGCCTGTCAATCCATGACTGACACTCTCTTACGAGACCATCAACACCGAAGTGGTTTGATCGTGGTGTTGTGTTCTCTAGGGCCACATGAAACGGAACATTCTCTTTGTTGATGACAACCCGGTCCTGCTTGAATTCTACAGCACCGTCCTCAAGAGCGTGCGCGATTCCTGGGAAATCAGCACCGCCACCGGCGGAGAGGAGGCATTGCAACTCATGGCGGACACGACATTCGACGTTGTTGTATCCGACCTCGATATGCCCGGCATGGACGGCGTGCAACTCATTCGCGAAGTCAGACAACGTTCGCCTCGAACTTCGCGCATCATTCTTTCCGGTTTGCAGGATCAGAAACGCATCGCAGAGTCGCTCTCCGAAACCCATCAGTTTATCGCCAAGCCGTGCAAGCCGCGCGTTCTCAAGGCAACGCTTGCGCGCATCGGCGGGCTGGATGCCTACCTGAACGATGAAAAACTCCGCAGCGTGGTCGGGCGGCTTGAAAGCTTGCCAAGCTTTCCATCTCTCTACCTCGAAATCATGCAGGAACTCGCCAACGAGGATCCATCCATAGAAAAAATAGCGGGCATCGTCGTGAAAGACCCGGGCATGACGGCCAAGATGCTTCAAATCGTAAATTCTGCGAGCCTTGGACTTGCGCGCAAGATCACCAGCCCGCTCGAGGCTGTTCAATATGTCGGAATGGGAACAGTCCGCTCGCTCGCATTGTCAGCCCACATCTTTTCCTGCTTTGAACACACAGAGTTGAAAGGCTTTTCCATGTCGCAACTGTGGGATCACGCGATGAAGACTTCGCTTCTCGCTCAAAAACTCATGACGCTGGAGCGCGCGGACAATGCCCTCGTCGAGGATGCCTGCATCGCGGCAATGCTCCACGATGTCGGCAAGCTGATGCTCGCGAACAATCTGCCGGAACAATTTCAGCAGGCAATCAACCTCGCAGCAGAACGGCAGATTCCATTCACCCAGGCCGAACAGGAAGTGTTTGGCGCGACGCATGCCGGCGTCGGCGCATGTCTGCTTGGTCTATGGGGACTGCCATCAACAATCGTCGAAGCGGTAGCATTCCACCACACACCGCGCATGGCTGAGGCAAAAGTCTTGGGCCCGCTGACTGCCGTCCACGTGGCAAACGCACTGGAGCACGAACTGCACGAAACGGAACAACATTCGACTCTTGATCTGGATTATCTGACATCCATAGGCCTCCAAGACCGTCTTGAAACATGGCGCACCAACGCCGAGATAATTCTTCGGTCGGAGAAACCTTAGCCGCCAACGCTCGTTACGCCCTGCAATTTCAGTTCCTTCAATCGTCACTCAAGTCTCAGGTGTGTTGCTTCAACGAGTTTCTTCATGGCACGTTCACCAACCGGTAAAGCCGTTGCGGTTGACCGGGTGACGAGACATCGAAGTAAAGTTGCGACGTGTTGGTCAGAGTCACGGTTGCGAGGGTGAACCAGGCATCCGTCGGCCCGATGGCATTGATGGCATCCACCCGCCGGTTGTCGCCGACGTTGCCCGTCAACGTCAGAGCCGGCACGATCTGGAGTTCAAGGCGGGTCGGCACAACGGGCATTCCGGATTGCCAGGCGCGGTAGAATCGTTTCGACGAGAACGGCAGGGAAAGATCAAAGTGGTATTGGCCGGCGCTGTTCAAACTCACGCTGGCAAGCGGCAGCCAATCGGGCGCGGGCGTCAGGTCGTCCACGCACTCCAGATTGATCGTGCTTCCCGGTTCGCCCGCAAGCTGAAGAGCGGGGACGGGTCTTCGCTCGACTGGTGGAATCACCTGGAGTATCGCCGGCGAACTGGTCACCGCGCCAGCGATGCTGCTGGCGGTCACCGTGTATGAACCGGCTTGCAATGCGCCGAGGCCTGCAAGATGCAACCATCGGTTTGTGCATCCGGAAAGGGCGCCACCGTTCAGGAACCATTGATAGACAGGCGCAGGGAATCCACTGGCAAGCGCTGAGAAGTAACACTCCGATCCCACCTCTGCCGTTTGCGTGAGTGGGAGCGCCGACATTTCTGGAAAGACCGGCATCGGCAATGCGAAAACCACGCCAGAGTTGAATTGCCCGCCATAAAACGTCACCCCGTAGAGATTCGTCCCGGAGTGTACCAAGCCGGCAACCGGATTCGCCCCGGCGCTCCCGTCAAAATTCTTGAGTACCGCGAAACCACTGCCATCGGTGTTGAGCTTAAACACTGTGCCATCCCAAAACGCGGAACCAACGCCGCCATTGTGCGTCGTGCCATACAACACGGAATCGGACAACAGCAAACCCGCTTCGGGCTGCGCCCCATCTCCCCATGTGAAATGTTTGAGCACGGTGAAACCGCCGCCATCAATGCCGATCTTGAATACCGTTCCGAAATCAAACGAGCCGCCACTTAGAGTGCTTCCATAGAGCGTGTTGCCGGACAGTAAAAGACTTCCGAGAGGCTCCCGACCGTCGTGCCCGTCAAAGCGCTTGAGTACGGCGTAATCGCTCCCATTGGTGTTCAGTTTGAAGATCAAGCCACCCCCGTGCAAACTGATACCGTTGGTCTCAATGATGCCGTCCGCGCGCGTCGTTCCGTAAAGCGCTTCCCCAGACAACACCAGCCCACATTGCGGGCCGAAGCCATCCAAGCCATTGAAGTTGTGAATCACGCTGAAGCCGCTGCCATCGGTGTTCACCTTGAATACCGTGCCTTGGTTCCAAATTGAATTCCCTCCAGCGATGGTAGTGCCATAAAGCGTTGCTCCCGACAATATCAAGGCGCCTTCAGGCCTGTCGCCATCGCTGTACCCGACAAAGTTTTTGATGACCGTGTAACCACTCCCATCGGTCTCGACCTTGAACACCGTGCCGTTGCCGTTCGAGCGAGCTGGATCATACTGGGAGCCACCTTCCGAAGTTGTCCCGAAAAGCGTGGAGCCAGAAAGCACCAAACTTGCATGTGGACGTGCGCCATCCAGACCCTCGAAACTATGCAGCACAGCGAAACCACTGCCGTCGAGTTTAACCTTGAACACGGTCCCTAGATTCGTATTCCCACCGTAACACGTGGTTCCATAAAGCGTGTCACCCCCCAACACTGGTCCTGCAAATGAACCGGAGCCGCCAGTGCCACCCGTGAAATTATGCAGCACCGAATACCCCGGCATATCCACGTTCAATCCGCACAATACGGCTACGCGGCTGGTCACACTGCCGTAGGAGTTGGTGACAACGACACAGTAACCTGCTGCGTCTCGGACATCGACTTCGGTCAAAGTCAGCGTCGCAGTGTGTGCGCCTGAGATATTCCCGCCATTGGCCAAGCTGACTCCGTTCTTGAGCCATTGATAACTCAACGGCGGCGTCCCGTCTGGCGTCACATTAAATTGCACGGTTTGTCCCGGATTCACGGTCTGGCTCAATGGCTGATTTATGACAAACGGATCACCCACCACAGTTAGTGTCGCCACAGAGCTGGTCACGCTTCCGTAGGTGTTGGAAACAACAACCGAGTACATTCCCGCATCTCCACCGAGGATGTTTGTCAGTGCGAGCGTCGCGGTCTGCGTCCCGGCGATGTTTGCTCCATCGTTCAATTCTACGCCGTCCTTGAACCATTGAAAAACGGGCGGTGGCCAGCCGGTAGCATCCACATGAAGGAGAACATCGCCACTCGCCACAGCCGTCCGGCTCGGCGGCTGTACCGCGATAGTCGGGAGGCCGGGCGACAACCTAAATACCGCACCTCGACCAAGTGCCCCACCATCTGCTGTCCCGTAGAGGACGCCATCCAAAAACATCACGCTTTTCGACGAATAGACCGTGCCCATCTCATCAAAGTATTTGAGTGTCGAGAAGTCACTGCCATCGGTCTGGATGCTGAACACCGTACCTAAATCAGTTACGCCTCCACTCGACGTGCCGAATAAAGTTGTTCCGGATAATGCCAATCCGCCTTCAGGTTGCGAACCATCCTTGCCATTAAATGTCTTGAGCACTGCGAAACCAGTGCCGTCGAGATTGAGCTTGAACAATGTCCCGTGCCCAATGCCGCCGTGCTGTGTCGCACCAAACAGTTCGTTACCACCCAAAACCAAGCTTCCTTGCGAGCCTTCCCCTTCAGGAGATGAGAAAACCTTCAAAACCGCGTAATCGCTGCCATCGGTGTTTATCCTAAAGATTATTCCTCCGGTTCCATTCATCCCTGCGGCTCCATACAGGGTGTCTCCCACCAACAGCAAACCGCCTTTCGGCTCGCTGCCGTTAGTGCCATCGAAGTGCTTGAGCACGACAAATTGGCTGCCATCCGTCGCCATTTTGAAAAGCGTTCCGGCGTGGCCCTCGCCTCCGACGGTGGTCATGCCATAAAGATTTGTGCCGGCGAGCAGCAGCCCGCCAGAAGGGAAGGATCCTATGACCCCATCGAAGTGCTTCAACACAGTCAACCCACTCCCATCGGTCTTGAGCCTGAACACTGTGCCCCAATTCGAAACGCCTCCGTATCCCGTGGTCCCGTAGAGAGTGTTGTCTGACATGACCAGTCTGCCGTTGGGTGACACTCCATCCAGAAAATTTGTAAAACTTGCCAGAACCTCGTAGCCGGTCCCGTCAGCATTGATCTTGTAAACAATGCCGCTCCCGGAACTGCCACCTTGACCTGTCGAACCGTAAAGAGTCGCTCCGCTCGCTGTCAGTCCGCCGATGGGGCTGTAACCATCGCCACCCTCGAAATTCAGCACTACGCCAAAATTACTCCCATCGGTTTCCAACTTGAAAATCGTGCCGAAACCGTGATGGCCTCCTTGTGATGCCGTGCCGATCAGCGTGGTGTTGGACAGATACAAACCCGCGCAGGGGCCGAAACCATCCTCGACGTTCAAATCCTTGAGCACTTCAAATCCACTGCCATCAGTGTTCAACTTGAATACATTCCCACTCCAATTACTGCCGCCTTCAGCCGTCGTTCCATAAAGAGTAGCACCGGACAAAAGCAGATCCCCGCACGAAGTCCTGCCGTCAAAGCCGGTGAAATCTTTCAGCACGGCGAAACCCTCGCCGTCGGTATTGACCGCGAACACAACCCCGTGACCGTTGGCACCACCCGCCGGTGTGGTGCCAAACAGCGTTGTCCCTGACAAAGCAAGGCCAGCCTGCGGCCCGGCTCCATCAGAGTTTGTACCCTCGCCACTGTAATAAACAGGCTCTGTAAAGCTGTGGAGCACCCGATAATCAGTGCCATCCGTGTTGAGTCTAAATACCGTGCCGAAATAATAATTGCTGCCGCCCTCCTGGGTTGTTCCAAACAAGGTTGTACCGGAGTGCGCCAGATTCGCATGGGGAAATGCTCCGTCGCTGCCGCTGAAATGTTTGAGGACGGCGAAACCACTGCCATCGGTTTGAAGCTTGAACACAATGCCGTGGCCGTTGGTTCCGCCAAGAGCAGTTGTCCCGTACAGCGTCGTACCCGAGAGCGCCAAGCCTGCCTGGGGTTCCGCCCCGTCATCGCCAGCAAACTCTTTGAGAACTTCAAAACCGCTGCCGTCGGTCTGAAGTTTGAACACAGTGCCGTACCAGTTGGTGCCGCCCTCTCTCGTGGTGCCATACAGGGTTGTGCCGGATAACACCAGACCCGCTTCCGGATTGGCCCCTTCGGCACCGTTGAAATCCTTGAGCACTGTGTAGCCGCTGCCATCGGGATTGACCTTGAACACCTGGCCCAGGTTGTTGAACTTCCCTCCTTCAAGCGCGGTGCCATAAAGACTTCCATCCGCTCCTTGCACGAGTGGTGCGTAGGGATACAACCCCATGACGTTTGTGCCGAAGCTGTGCATGACCGTGTAGGTCTGGGCTGGAGCGTTCGCCGAAGCGAAGACGAATAGCACCGCCACCGCCAGCCTTGTGAGCACGGATTTGATATTCGTCTGTGTCGCTTCTATGTATTCGGCAATTGTTTTCATGGAAATCTCCTTTCTTGCGTTATCGAGTGTTCACGGAGGGTGGGGACGAAATGATATAAGCCAACCGTCTCTTGGCACGCCTTGAACGGTGGGGAAATGGAGCAGTCCAATTTACAAAAATCCACCGGCGGTGTTCGGACGGATGTGTCGCTGTCCTGAAGGCCGCCACTCAAATCCGCTTTCTCAGAAGGCGACTTCATGAAAATGAGTGGGCTAAGACCCTAATCAATCGTGAGACCATATCTCACTCACGTCAACGGGGGCGCGAACGAATTTTGAAATCGGAAAACAAAGAATAAGAGAGCGGAATCCTTAACCGTTGGAGACAATTCGTCGCCCAACCGGCGCATCTCGAAACAAACTGGACGGCATGGCTTTGGCCACGCCAGAAACCAATTCAATTTAAGGCAGGACTTTCAAGCAGTGCAGATCACCACTTCAACTCCTGCAAACGGCACGCAACTTCCTCGGCATTGGCCCGGCTGTTGAAGGCGCTGATGCGGAAGAAACCTTCGCCCTTCGAGCCGAAACCGGAGCCAGGTGTGATAACGACATTCGCATCAGCAAGAATTTTGTCGAACGCCTGCCAGCTTGTGACTCCCTTGGGCGTACGCACCCAGATGTAGGGCGCGTTCACGCCGCCAAACACTTTGAGGCCTGCTTTCTTCGCGCCTTTGCGGAGGACTTCGGCGTTTCCAAGGTAATGCTTGATGAGTTCGGCCACCTGCGCTTTGCCTTCGGGGGAATAAAGTGCTTCGGCGGCGCGCTGCACGATGTAGCTCACGCCATTGAACTTCGTGGTCATGCGACGCGACCAGAGCGGGTGCAGCGGCTTCGCTTCGCCGGATTTGGTGAAGGCGTTGAGCGACTTGGGAACGACGGTGAACGCGCAACGCGTACCAGTAAAGCCGCCGTTCTTCGAGAAGCTGCGGAACTCGATGGCGCAATCGCGAGCGCTGGGAATTTCGTATATGGAATGCGGAATCACCGGATCGGTGATGTAAGCCTCGTACGCCGCGTCGAACAGGATGACAGCTTTGTGTTCGAGTGCATATTTGACCCACGCTTCGAGTTGCGGGCGCGTGGCGGCAGCGCCGGTCGGATTGTTGGGCGAGCAAAGATAAATCACGTCCACATGCTTCTTCGGTGGCTCCGGGATGAAACCGTTGCTCGGTTTACACGGGAGATAAACCAGCTTGGCGTAAGCGCCCGCTTCGTTCGCCGGACCGGTGTGACCGACCATCACGTTCGTATCCACATAGACTGGATACACGGGATCGCTGATGGCGATTTTATTTTTGTCGCCGAGAATGTCGAGAATCGCACCGCAATCGCACTTCGATCCATCACTGACAAATATTTCGTCATCTGCCACGTCGAGCCCACGATCTCGGAAATCATTTTGCGCGATGGCGGCGCGCAAAAACTCGTACCCTTGCTCCGGGCCGTAGCCCTTGAAACTTTCGCGTGCGCCCATTTCATCCACGGCCTTGTGCATAGCAGCTACGACCGCTTGCGGCAGCGGCTCGGTCACGTCGCCAATGCCACAACGGATAAGGCGCTTGGCGGCTTCGGGATTCGCCTCGCAAAAAGCCTTCACGCGGCGACCGATTTCGGGGAAAAGGTAACCAGCTTTGAGTTTGAGATAATTTTCGTTGAGCAGTGCCATGTTGATTTCGTGTTCCGTTAAGATTCCAAGGAGCAAATGCTAACCAAAGCGGGCCATCCGAAGCAAGGCGGTGTAACTCTGCGTTACAAAAGTTTGTTACACGGGAATTGAACTGGTAAGCCGGATCAAATGTCAGAATGAAAGAACGATGAAACCCCTGTTTCTAACTGTTGCTGTCCTAGCCGTGGCGATGTGGACGGTGGGATGTTCCACTCCCCGAAATCAACCGGTGTTTGCACCGATTCCCGACGAATCTGGTGCATCACTTCAGATCGCCACCAATCGGTATGTAGCGGGCGACCTAATCACAATCAGTTTCTCAGGATCGCCTGATCCGAAGTTAGGACACATTGAGCAAAGAATTAACGAAGACGGCATGATAGACCTGCCGCTCCTTGGAGCAATGAAGGCAGGTGGCAAAACACCCACCGAACTTCAAAACGAGGTTATATCCGCCTACGTGGCAAAAAAACATTTCATCCGATTGACAGTTCCATGGCCAAGGTTTGAACAGTTCTTTTACATGCAAGGCCAAGTCAGACAACCTGGGCGTTATCCTTACTCCGGTGAAATATCCGTCGCCAGGGCAATCCAAACAGCCGGTGGCTTCTTGGAGTCTGCCAACCGGAAACAAGTCAGGCTGATCCGTGAAGGTGATGCAATCTTCATCGTCAACTGCGACAAGATCCAAAAGGATCCATCGCAAGACTTACGCATCCTTCCCGGCGATCAGTTACATGTCCCATCAAGGAAATGGCGATGGCCATTCGGCAAATAATCCTGAAACTCCAATGTCGCCTCTCAATGCCGGAAGTGCCGCGTGCCGGTAAAAGCCATCGCCATGCCGCGTTCATCGGCGGCTTTGATCACTTCCTCGTCGCGCACGGAGCCGCCGGGTTGGATCGCCGCTGTCGCGCCCGCTTCTGCCGCCGCGATGAGTCCGTCGGGGAACGGGAAGAATGCGTCGCTGCAAACCACACTGCCATTGAGGGCCAATTTCACTTCGCCCGCCTTCCAAACGGCAATACGGCTTGAATCCACGCGGCTCATCTGCCCCGCACCAACTCCGAGTGTCCGGTCTTCACCGCAATAAAGAATCGCATTGGACTTGAGATGTTTCACAACTCGCCATCCAAAAAGCATCGCTCGCAGCTCTGCATCCGTCGGTTTGCGTTTCGTCACAATCTTCAACTCTTCCGCCGACGTGGTTTTGAGATCGCGTTGCTGGAGCAGGAATGAATTTGCCCCCACGCTACGAACATCCCACGGTTGGGCGGTGGTCGGGCAACGCAGCATCTGCAACAGTCGCAGATTCTTTTTCTTTTGCAGAACTGCCAGCGCCTCAGCCGTAAATTCTGGCGCAACGATCACCTCGCTGAAAATCTCCGCGATGGCCTCAGCACACGCGCCGTCGAGCGGTTTGTTTACCGCGATGATGCCTCCGAACGGCGCCTGTTTGTCTGTGGCATAAGCATTGTCCCATGCAATCCGGAGGCTGCTCCCCTGCCCCACGCCACAGGGGTTCGTGTGCTTGAGAATCGCGAGCGTCGGCGCGTCAGTCTTGAATTCTGTGATGAGCGCCGCCGCCGCCGTAAGGTCGAGGATATTGTTATACGACAGTTCCTTGCCGTGGAGTTGTTTGAAGAATTCCGTGAACTTGCCATAAAGCGCGGCTGACTGGTGTGGATTTTCGCCATAACGCAAGGGCTGCGCAAGCGGAGCGGAGATCGTCAAGGACGCAGGTAATGCGTTACTCCCGCTGGAGAATTCCTTCTGCAAGTGCGCTGCGATGGCTGCGTCGTACGCCCCGGTGCGTGCGTACACTTTGGCAGCAAGCTGTCGCCGCAGTTCCAGCGTGGTGTTGCCACTGGATTTGATTTGCTCGGCTACAGGCGAATAGTCCGCCGGGTCAACGATCACTGTGACGCTGTCGTGATTCTTTGCCGCGCTGCGCAACATCGAAGGTCCACCGATGTCAATGTTCTCAATGGCGTCGTGCAATGAAACGCCAGGTTTGGCGACTGTGGCTTCGAACGGGTAGAGATTCACCACAACGAGGTCAATCGGCGTGATGTTGTGCTGTTTCACCGCAGCCTCGTGCTGGTCATTGCCGCGGATATAAAGCAAGCCGCCGTGGACTTTCGGATGAAGTGTCTTCACACGCCCATCGAGCATTTCAGGAAAGCCCGTGTGTTCGCTGATGTCTTTGACCACAAGGCCGGCATCGCGAAGGGCTTTCGCCGTGCCGCCGGTGGAAATGAGTTCCACGCCAGCGGCGGCGAGGGTTTGAGCGAAGGCCACAAGACCGGTCTTGTCGGAAACGGATAGCAGAGCACGTTGAATTTTTGCCATAAAGCGACGCACAAAATCTCCGCGCGTGCTCGTCGAGTCAATCGCGCTTTTCGCAACCGCGACTTTTCTATTGCAGATAGACAAAGGGCGGGCGTAGAGTTGGTCAACGACCGCACACAACAATCAAGTCCTCATAAAACCTATGAACTTCGGCGTTGATTACTATCCAGAACAATGGGTCTATCCTCATGCGGGAACGGCGGACGATCCCGAGGCGCAGTGGGAGATAGACGCGGAACTCATGGCCGCAGCAGGCTTCAACATTGTCCGCATTGGCGACTACAGCTGGGGCCTCTGCGAACGCGAGGAGGGCAAATACGACTTCTCCTGGTTGAAACGGGTGATGGATGTGATGGGCAAACACGGCATCAACGTGGTTCTCGGCACACCCACTGCGGCTCCGCCCGTCTGGCTTGCAATAAAACATCCGGAGATTCTCCCGCTGGATGACAGAGGTCGCCCCAAACACGGCGGCACCCGGCGCGCTGTCTGTTTCAACAACGACACCTACTGGAACGCCGCCAAGCGCGTTGTCGAGAACATGGCCCGCGCTCTTGGCAAACACCCCCAGCTCGTCGCGTGGCAGATTGACAGCGGCGTCGGCGGCCACCAGACCGAGTGGTCGTTCAACGACGACACGCGCCTTGAATGGCAGAACTGGCTCAAGCTCAAATACGAAACCATCGAGCGCCTGAACGAGAGGCTCGGACTGGTGTACCTCGGCCAGGTCGTTTCGGCGTGGGACGAAGTTCCCATGCCCCGACACGCACCCACGAACCATAACACCGCGTTGTTCCTCGATTGGATGCGGTTTTCCAGCGACACCATCGTGGCTTTCATCCGCATGCAGGCGGATATGCTGCGCGAAATCACGCCGGACATTCCGGTAACAACCCTGCTCCGTGCGCTGCAACGGAAGTTCGACCATTTCGACATGGCAGGCGCGGTGGACTTTGTGTCCATCGAAAGCAACGCCGCCATCAAGGCCAAATCCTCCGATCTCGCGTGCGAGATTGACATCCTGCGCTCGCTCAAAAAGGAGGACATCCGCACGCCGGATGGCGAATTCGGTTTCTGGGTCTTGGAACAAAAGGCCGGTCAGGTCAACTGGCAGGAGGTCAACTCGCTCGTCCGCCCCGGCGTCATCCGGCTGTTCACGTATCAACTCATTTCGCGCGGCGCGAGCGGCGTGCTATTTTACCACTGGCGTCAGCCCCGAATCGGCAACGAGAAGTTTTTTGGCGCCGTCATGCCGCATCATCTGCGCCGCGACAACCGCACCTACAAGGAAATCGCCCAGGTAGGGGAGGAATTGAAACTCCTCGCCCCTGCCCTCAAAGACACAAAAATTGTTTCCGAAGTCTGCATCCTCTATACGCACGACAATGACTGGGCGCTGCAACAACCTTACCAGCCCACCAAACATTTCCATCTGCGCGAGCACATTCAACTGATCTACAACGCGCTTCATGACAAAAACATTCAGATAGATTTCGCGAAGCCCACGGAAGATCTGTCGAAATACAAAATAGTGTTTGCGCCATCGTTGCACCTGCTGTCGGCGGGCGAGGCGGATCATCTGAAACTTTACGTCCAGAACGGCGGCACGCTCGTGAGCACGTTCAACACCGGGCTTGTGGACGCCTTCAGCATCGCGCCGGACAACGGTTATCCTCACAACCTCACCGATTTGTTCGGCCTGGAAGTGCTGGAGTTTGATCCGCTTCCACCGGGCGATGAAAATCATCTCACGTTCAAGGGTTCATTCACCACAAGCCACATGCACATGGCCCGCGTCTGGTGCGACATCATTGAACCGAACGGCTGCCAGGTGCTCGCCACATACGCCAAGGATTTCTACTCGGGCAAGCCTGCCATGACGATGAACAACTTCGGCCTCGGCAAGGCCATCTACATCGGCACGATGAGCGGCCAGCATTTTTACAACGACCTTGTGGTATGGCTGCGGCAACTCTGCGCCCTGCATCCGCTGCTCAAGGTGCCTGACAACATCGAGGTCAGCCTGCGCCAGAAGGAGGGAACGAAAGTTTTCTTCCTTCTCAACCACCAAAATTCACCTGTGCGCATCCAGTTCTACAAACCCATGCACGATTTCCTCACCGGCACGACGTTTTCCGGCAACTACGACCTCCCGCCCCACGGCGTGCTCGTCCTCGACGAACATCCCGAGGCCAAACAAGCACAAGTGGTCGCGACGGCCGAAGCGACCTGACTCCTCCCCGCTCCTGATCTTAACTGAACAAATGCGATTAAAAACCGGGAGGATGAACGCAGAGACGCAAAGACCGCAGAGAATCGCAGAGAGTAATTGGCGACTGACAACACACCGTCCAGTGATTGAACGCATGACAAGAATTCTCCGCGTTCTCTGCGTTTCTGCGTTTGTTCCGTTCCTTTTCATCTGCATGGATTCGGCTTAATCCTTTTCTTAATTTTAATCTCCGAGCGGACGGATTAAGATTAGGACGAAGATTAAGAAGCAGCCACCTCCACAATGCCACCGTTCCCACCCAAACGCTTTCAATCCGGCGGAAAAGTCACCTCCCGTCGGCGCGTGCTCTCGCAATGGCGCGGTGTTGATCTGACCCCATTGGAGATCGCCCAGGCTGACAATTCCAAGGCGGCGGGCAAATTGGTCAGCCAGGTTCTTGGTGGCTTGAAGATGGATCAGAAGCGCGCCGAGATTGAAATCGTGCGCGTGTGGAACAACCTGATTGACCCGACGCTCGTCGCACACGCGCAACCAGCTGGCATCCACAAGGGCACTCTCTTTGTCAATGTGGACAGCAGCGCGTGGCTCAGTGAAATCGTCCGCTACCGCCGCAAGGAAATCCTGGATCGTTTGCAACACAGCTTCGGGCGCGAGGTGATCAAGAAGATTTCATTTCGCGTTGGGTGAGAATTCCCCGAAACAAAGTTCGCGCATTCAACGCCTGAACCGGGGCGTGATGCCTGGGAGCGCTGGCGTCCCGGCCGGCGAGTTGCTGTCGGGCGAGCAGTCGGCGAGACGCCAGCGCTCCCAGGGTTCATGGGGAGGAGCGTTCCGAAACTTTCTTCTCGATCAAACCTTTGCAGGTTGTTTTGCAGGCAGCACGAATTCCTTGCGCACGCCGTAGTTTTCCTCCCTCGTGTGCGGCCATTCCGCGTCGGCGGCAAGCTGGATCGCCACGCGCTTGTCACTGACGCCCTTGAGCAACGTCTTGAACTCTGCGCGGGCAACTATCACGATTCAAAGCTTAACGAGGGAGCAGTTTGGTGTAAATACTCCGGACTGACCCCTTCATGACCCCTTCACATTTGATGCCCACCGAACCGGGGCAAGGCCAGCTCCAGCAAATCATACGTGTGTTCCTAATGTGTCCCGTCCGTCAAATCCGCACGCGATGGTTGGCTCATCAAAAGGTCACATCTAGGGACTGCGGCCTTTCTGGGCCTCAAGAAAAACATTGGGACGTCGGCTAAGCTTTGCCACGCGGTGCAGGTTTATTACACCGCGACCATGAGAATCGTATTCAACAATCCTACAGGAATTACCACTAATCGTGCCTTCAATCCTTTCCGACACGTTAAATGGATGGTACGATTTCCAACCTGCGAAATGATTACCTTGAATAGTGCATTCTTCTAAATGATAAAGTCGGACACCATCCTTACCTCCTTGAAAACACGTCCCAATCAATTGCCCATTCCACTCAACGAACGTGAACCCATAGTAATATGATGGCATTAGACTTTCGCTTCCCTCCCAGAAACCACCGGCCAAATTATTGCCGGGGTTGGTTACCTTAGCGTGTATTCTCTTTTTTTGTACATCACTGCAACACCCAGCTAGGATAAGCATTAACGGCATAATTATGCTAAAAGCGGCTTTCATACAATAATCAGTTTCTTTCACCCTCCAACAGCGCACGATAAACAATCCCACGTGTTTGTTCACTTGCCGGTCGCCGTAAAGGGGTCAGTCCGGAGTATTTACACAAAGGTGAGTTCATGTTGGTTGTTTGGTTCGGTTTTGCCTTTCGCGTTTTGCAGCCGGTTGGCCACGTGTGTCCACGTGCCCATGTTCAACTCCGCCGCAATCCATTTCAACGTCACCGCTGTTTCGGCTCGCAGCCGTTGTGCAATGCAGATTTTTCGCGCATCGCCCTTGGCACGTCGCGCCAACTCTGCTCCCGTCCAGCCCAGCTTGTCCAGTTCTTCGTTCAGGATGCGCCGCGCCTTTTCCTCCGTCGTTTCGCGCCGGGTTTCTGCGTGATGACTCTCCGTGGCGCGCGTGTGGACGCTCTCCAATAATTCCTTGCGGAAGGTTTCATCGCCCAGACACCAGCCGCGCCGGATGGGTTTGAATTCGTCATCGTCCTCGTGTGCGCGGCGGGTTTCCAGGTATTGTTCCAGTTGCCCGCGACCTGCCTCGCTGTCTTTGGGAATTCCGAGTTCTCCAAGCAACCGATCCACGCGCAACCAGCGCGGGCGTTGCTCCGGCGGTTTGAGGTATTCCGGCCAACTGCTCCACACGAAGTCACGCAGCTTTTGTTCTGGCAGCAGCAGTCTGGCGCGCACGGGATTCAGGTGAACGT